>JAJDSZ010000105.1 GCA_022827425.1 Pseudomonadales bacterium
TCTTGTCGATGAAATATTCCGAAGAATAAAAGTCGTCGGGCAGGGTATGGGGCGCCCCGTCCGCATACCAGTTGGCCTGTTCGTAGATGGGGAGATAAGTGCGTTGCTCCCAGTTGTCCGCGCCGGTGTCGGCCATGGCGATGGTGCGGTCGAACCCCCGCGCCGAAGGCAACAGGGAAGGCGTATGTCCCAGATGCCATTTGCCGGTCATGTAAGTGTGGTAGCCGTTCGCCTGCAGAAGACTGGCCAGGGTTACGACCTTTTCGCTGAGGACGCCCTGATAGTGGTCGTAAGCCATTTGCTCCGGCGGAATGGATTCAGGGATGTTGGGTACGCCGTTTCGATGACTGTCCACGCCGGTCAGCAGCATGGCGCGGGCCGGGGCGCAATTGGCCGCGGTATGGTAGTTGGTGAACGACAGGCCTTCCGCGGCGAGTCGCGCGAGATTCGGCGTATTGATTTCGCTGCCGAAGGGCGAGATATCGGTATAGCCAAGATCGTCCGCGAGAATCAGGACGACATTGGGGCGGTCGGGCGGCTGTGCGCCGACAAGAGTCGATGCATCAAGAATTGTGGATAGAGTGATGCCAAGACAAGACAGGAATCGGAATTTCATGACTGCTCCTGAATAAACCATGGGTGCAAGCATGTCCCGGCAATGAAAAATCCCACTGCGGGAATTTTCAGAGAATACCCAGGAGCCTGTGCCATAGGAATTCGCGAAAGCGAAAATTCGCTATCGCCACGTCCCTGGCTGATTGATCAAGGCGAAGATTGGTGGATATTCAACGAAATCTAGCGGCCAAGGGCGTGAACGGGACCGGACTATGAACAAATATGAACCAAAAACGGGGCTGCAGCAAGTGCTGGGGAAATACTACCAGGCCGAACCAATATAAACCTTGAAGACGCACGGGCTTTTCACTCGACACGGCTGGAGAATTGGGAAAGCTGCCCGGAAAATTCGGCCAACGCATTCGCTGTGCCAGTGAGTCCCAGCCTGGAGAGGGTGGCAATATATGAGCGCACGGAAACAGGCGGCGCCACGAGCCGGGACAGAATTTTGCGGACAGCATCCAGCAGGGCGGCAGCGCGGGTCACTTGGGGTCATATCCCATGTCCTGGGCTTCCCGGGTGAGTTGCTCGAGCACCTGCTCGCGTCCGCGGTCGATGGCATCCTTGCAGGCAACCACATCCTCCATGCGGATGCGGCGGTGCTTGCCGACTTTCCGGTGGGGAAATGGCCTTCTGACGCGAACCGGGCAGTCCGGAAGAAGATTTTCCGCAACCCGTTAGCGCAAGTCTGGAGGCCTATTCGGCCTCGGTTGGCAAATAGCGATAGAGCTTGAATCCCGGGAAATCGAATCCGGCAACCTCATCCAGATACTGAGGGCGATTAGTCTTCAGCATGGTGACAGCGCTTTCAAAGAATCGCGGTGGTTCGCTTGCGAGGATATAGTCCGGCGGATGCGATGCAAGCCAGCTGTGGTAATCCCCTTCTGCGATCAAATCTGCATTGCCGCGGGTGACCAGGCCCAGGATATCAATGATCCTTCTATCGGAATACCAGCCGACGGTACCGATCTCCGCCAGGGCTATCGAAGCCCCGGCCGGCGTGTTCTGAGCGATCCACTCGCCGAACTGTTTATAGTCTTCTCGCACGGTATTCCCGAGCAATGCAAGGTTTATCGCCCCCTGCCACAAAAGCATAATCGAGAACACGCCGACAAACACAACTTTCATGAACACTTGGTTAACGCGATTGATCCGATCGCAGAGCCAGTAGATTCCAAAAGCAATGTAAGTTGTGTAGATTGAATAGTAAATCGCGTAGTACCACCACTGGCTTGGAATATTCAATATTGTGAAAAATGCCGTGTAGAGCAGCAGGAACACGAATGAAACAACCAGGTATTGCCGCGCTTGGACTAAAAGCAGGGATAAAGAGGCAAGCAGCATCAACAGTACAGTAATAAAATAGGAGTCGAAAATCTGTAGCTGCCCAGGCAAGCCAAACCCGTACAAAAATGCTCGAAATAAATCGAAAAAGAAATCGTAGAAACCCCAATGACCCAGTGTTCCCTGGGAAATCTTTGCGACACCGGAAGTGGGAAGCAGGGTATCATAATAAATTCCGTTAAAAATCAGTTGCGTCAATACCAGTATCGCAGGGATGATGTAACATTTAAGTTCCGGCCATTGCCGTTTGAATATCAAAGTGTTCAGCGCCATGGCGGGCACTAGGAACATACTCTCCGGTCGGACTAGTATTGAAAGGCCGATGCAGATGCCAAGCGGGAAAAACTTGTCCTTGAAGTACAAGTACAAGCACGTACCCACCATGAAGGTGAACAGGCTGGTTTCCATACCCAGATTGATATAGGTGATGCTTGAACCGGCCGCCAGCAAGGCGGCAAGGGCGGCAATCCAACGTTCGGCAACGAACAGGGTCAAAATCCGGTAGAAAATGACAAGAGTGCCCATGGCCGCCAGCACAGAAATCAGCATGGCGCCCTGGCGGGCGTCGCTGAATAGATATGCCGGCGCCAGCGACAGCCATGCGAACAGTGGCGAAGTCAGTCCATTGACATACTCGCCCACGTTATAGACCAGGCCGTTGCCTGAGATCAGGTTCTGGATGTACCTCGCGTAAATCAGGCTGTCGTCGAGTTCATGCCTGCGGAATATGACCCCGTTGACGCCGACAACCAGCACAGCAAGTCCAACGATCCAGTTGGCTGGCTCGCGCGGATTTATCGAAACGATATCCATGAATCAACCTGTGGGTCAGTGCGGTCGACCGAGTTTATCATAACCCTGGGATTGCCATCGCACTTGAAACGCAACTCACCAAACGCTTTTGAGAGACAGGAAAAGCCAATGTCCGGGACTACGGCCTTTCCCACTTGAGTCTTGCTGAATTCGCGCTTTCTGTCGTATCAAGGCTAAGCTCTGGGGAAAATGTGATCCAGCCATGCGGGGAGGAATACTTCAACATGAACGGCGATTCAAGCAGTTGCAATGTCTGCAGTGTGGTTGGGATCGATCCTGACTGTGGCAAGAACAAAGAACCTATATTCTGCGAGACAAGGCGGTATTCTCCGTTGTGGTAAGGTCCAAGTTTCCAGTGCGGGAAATCTTGTCCGAATTGCATTTCAATGTAAAGTGCTTCCTCTTGCACGGTGGTGTTGTAATTTGCAAAATTTGTCAAATTATCATCGCTCGCCCGCAACATGTAAGAGCGGCAAAGGACGTATAGAACCACCACCGGAATAAAGGGAATAACCGACCTCAACCTCGCGTCAACCGATCCCCTGGGAAGGAAAGGCAACAGCAATACAAGCGGAACATATGTCTCTTTGCACACTACAGCCAATGCGTAGAAAGCCATACTCAAGGCCAGGCGCCAAGCCGAAGGACTTGCGTGTCATCCCAGCGCCAATGACCGTCAAGACCCTCCCGGTGCAGGAGATACATCGCCAGCGCAATTCCGGCGGCGTACAGCCAGTGATAATTGCGAACGATTGTCCGCAACCGTGGCGATGGTCCATTTGCAGTGTTTTTTTGCGAAAAATCATAGCCGTGATTGAAGAAACTGGGCGGGCAAGGCCAGAAGCGCGTAACACGCGATGGCCAGGAGGAGGCTGGTGTTGATGCCGCTCCACATGGAGATGGCGACGGCGGAGACGCTGGCGAGGACGCCGGTGGCGCCGTTGACTCCCCACATCCAGGGCAGGCATTCGCTGGAGTAGTTGCGGAATAGGCGCAGGCCGAGCGGGAAGCACATGCCCATGGGCACGGCGGCAAGGCCGACGAGGGCAATCACGATCAGGCAGCGGACAAACAGGCTCTGGGAGATGGTCGATTCAATCAATGGACCGGACACCAGGTAAATCGCCACCAATAAAGCAACTATGGTAAACGGAACCGCCAGTGTCCAGCGGGATTCTCGATCGACGCTGATTCTGTCGGAAAGAAAACTGCCGGCGCCCGCGGCGAGAATCATCGAAAACAGCAGCACCGCCACGGCGTACACCGGATGCCCGAGGTAGACCGAAAAGCGCTGCATGAGCGGAATCTGCACGAACATGAAGCCGGCGCCGATGCAGGCGAAATAGAGCAGCCCGCTGAAAAAGACGCGGTTGGGAAGCTTCGGTTTGCCGGCGATGAGCAAGGGCGCGACGATCACGAGCAAAACCCCGGCGAGGGTGAGCCCGCAAAGCAGCATGAGGGTGTATGTCGCCAGCAGATTGCCGCCCGCGACAATGCCGAGGTCTTCGAGTTCGCCGCCGGCGTTAAAGAGCGCGTCCGGCTTCAGGATGTTGAAGAAATAGGGCCGGCTGTCTGTCGGCGGGGTGAAGTCCAGGTATTCGTGCTCGGCGGCGGCGAGCAACTGCCGTTCATCGGTCGCGGCCAGCAGGTTGCGGATGAGGGGTTCTGTTGACTGTTGGCGCGGCGAGTGCAGGATGTTGAAGCCGTATTCCCCCGCGACATCCTCGATCATGTCGATGTCCGCTTCCGACAGTGGTTCGGGCGAGACAATCAGCGTTGCTACGGAAAGCCTTGAAACCAGGGCGACATGCTCAGCGGGCCGTTCGATCCCCCTTCGCAGCAGCGACATCGCGGCGAGGGAAATCAGCCGATTGGTTTCCGAAAGCGCCTCCGGCGAATACCAGCGCGAAACGCTGAACAGGCCGCCGGGATTGAGCTTGTCGAGGAATACCTGCCATCCCTCCACGGTATACAGCCCGTTCTCGGAGAGGGTAAAGGCACCGGCGCCGGTCGCCGCCCAGGTATCGATCAACGACATCTGGATCACGTCGTAACTGTCTTGCGTGCGCGTGAGATAGGACCGCGCCTCGTCGTGAACGAACCTTACTTCTTCCTGGTTTGCGAGTTGCACGAAGTCGCGGCGGTCCTCGGTGAGCACCTGCAGCGCCGCCGCGTTGATTTCAATCCCGGTGATGCTCGCGCTGTCAGCCCACAGCGCCGTGAGGATGTCCCTGCCGCCGCCGACTCCGATCACGGCCGCGCTGTCTCCGGGACGCAAATGGTACGGCAGGGCGGTAACGTCGAACCGCGGCCAGTCCAGATTGCTCCGGTCTCCATCCCACTGCGTAACCGCGGTGCCGGCCTCGCCGTCTATCAACATGGCCTGACCAAGCAGCCCCTCGATTACCGGCGCGCCCTCGCCGGGACCCCAGAAAAACGGGCCGGCCTCCAGGTGCGGAAACACGAGCACCTGGCCGTGGATCGTCCAAAATTCAAGCATGTCCCGTTCATAGGCTATGGGGTTGCCCTTGGGGTAGAAAACCCGGAATCCCTGCAGGCTGGAATGATTGACGAATGCGCCGATGAGCAATGCCGTGGAAACCGCGACCCAAGGCAGCATCCTCGCGCCGCCCCTGGCGATCTGGAACAGGCATACGCCGAGCAAGGCGATTGCGGCTGTGGCAAAGGTAGCGCTTGTGATATCGAGCGCGTCGAGCAGAAAGAGGCACAGCACGCTTCCCAAGGCCGCCCCGACCAGATCCACCGCATAAATCAGGCCACTGTTGCCCTTCACTTGGGTCAAAGCGACAGTCACAACCACGCCGCTGAAAAAGAACGGCACCGCCACCGCCACCGTGATCAGCGCCATTCTCGCCACGCCGACCAGGGTCCAGCCATCGCGGATATTGAGCGGGGTGTGGATGACCACGAGGTGGCAGACGATGGCGCTGACGGCGAACAGGATCGAATACAGGAACAGGTTGTCGAAGGCCTTGTCGAAATCGAACCGGTGCGGCCGCAGATAAACCCAGAGCGCGCCGGCAGCCATGCCGAACATGGCCATGGACACCGCGAAGAACGAAAGGTGGTACCAGGTCACCACCGACAGCAGCCGCGTATTGAGCACCTCAAGCAGCAGCGTCGCGCCGGTGATGAAAAACAGTCCGAGCAGGAACGCGCGGTTGGTATGGGTCGTTGCTGCCGTTGTCATGGTCCGTCCGTTTGCATCGGGATCACGCGCTGGCCTTCCGTGTCTGTCGCCGTTCGGCCAAGTACAGGATGATACCGAAATACAAGGCGGCCAGAGCGAACTGCGCCAGCAAGGCGAGCCGGGATGCGGCCGGCAGCGTCGAGGCATAAACATGACCCAGTGTCACGTCGCCAAAAGCGGAGAACAACAACACTGGCGGCGCCCCGGGGTCGAACAGTTCCGCCCTCGGGTCGTCCGGAATCGGCAGCCAGACACGCCAGGCCAGCGCCTGAACGATGAGCAGCGGTGCGTAGAAAGCCAGCTTGTGCCAGACCGGAGCATTGCGCAGTGGATGCCGTTCGAGCAGCACGCCAAACAGCAGCAACACCGCGGGAATTGACCAGAACACGATCCGGTCGGTATGGAACCCGGTGAACAAGGCAAGCAGCACGCAGCCACCCAGAAACATCGCGATGTCCTGATTCTCGGCCAGAAATTCCAGCAAGGAGCGCCAGGCGAAGAGCAATAAAAGCGGGATCACGCCGAAAGAAGTCAGCCAGGCGAGTGGAAAGATGTCCGGCTGCGCCGCGTGCGCCGAGATTACGGCGAGCATTTGTTCAAAATAATCATACCCGCCGGTGCCATCGACCAGCGCGTGAACCAGCGCCAGGCATGCAGAGGCGGCCAGCAGCGGCAACGCGCTCAGGCCCACTGCCCGCCATGACCGAACGAGCAGGAATGGTGGCGCCCGGCGTAATCGAAAACACTGCGCGAAAACAAACACCAGCAATCCGCAAATCGAAATTTCCCGAAAAAGCACACCAATCACGCCCAGGGTAGACACGGCCAGGCTCCAGCGCAGATCCAGCCGGACCACCTTTTGGCCCAACCACAACAACAGCACCATGAAGAACAGCGCCGGCGGATCGGCGTAAGCGGGAATGAAGGGCACGAACCGGAAAGGCGACTGAAACGAACAAACAAAAGCAAGTGTGAGCAGCAAGGCGGTGTTGACGGCAAGCTCGCGGGATCGCAGAAAAAGATACAACACCACCGCCGCGGCCGCGGAAAAAAGCAGATTCAGCAATTTGAAACCGAAACCGATACAATCCGGAAACATGGTGCCGGCGAGGAAAGGCAGCGCCACGCGATAAGCAAAAGGACGCAAAGCGGAAATTGGTTCCCCCGCAGCCGCCTGTTCCGCCATTGCGTAATAGACTTCGGAGTCGTATGGATGGCCGCCTTCTATGGATATCGGATTCTGCGTGAATCCGAAGTATGCCGCGACCGCCACTATAACCAGGATCAAAGCATGATGAGTTGCGCGTAGTCTCGTTTCCGGCATGTTCTCAATGCTGCCCCGATCGCTGAATTCTCAAGCCGCTTTGCTGCTGCTTGCCCTGCACCTGCTCGCGCTGTCGTGGTTCGCACTGGCCAATCCCCATTATACCTGGGATCTGGTTCCCTATTTGGCGACAAGCCTGGCCTCGGCGGCCGACGACCCTGCCGCGACGCACGAGGCCACATACCGCTTGCTGCGACAGTCGCTGGACGCGACGCAATACAACCCATTGATTGGCGGCGAATTCGCGGCCGCGGTTTACGCGAATCCGGAAAACTTCGCCAGCCAGCTTGATATGTACAGGATCAAGCTTTTGTATGTTGCGGCCCTGCGCGGACTCGCGGCGCTGGGCGCGAACCCGGTTGACGCCATCATCTGGCTGTCGCTGGCCCCCGGTCTGTTGATCTGCGTGATTCTTTTTTTCTGGTTGAGAGACCTGACCGAACCCGTGCAAGCGGCATTGGTGGTCATCCTGTTCTCCATCGGTGCGCGGCTGTTTGACTTGAGCCGGACTCCCACGCCGGACAACCTGTCCGCCCTGGCCGTGTTCGGGGGAGTCTTTTTTCTGCTGGCGCGACACAAAGTCGCCACGGGGACGATTTGCCTGTGCCTGTCTGTCTGGGTCCGTGGCCACAACATCGTCTTTGCAGGGCCATTGTTTCTGCTGCTTTGCTGGAATCATCAGTCCCGAAGCAAGCCTTTGCAATCCAAAGCGTTCCATTGGTACGGCGCAGGCCTGGCGTTTAGCGTGCTTTCGTGCCTGGGTATCTGTGCCGCATTCGATTACGATTGGTGGCGGCTTTACTATCATACTTTCGTGGCTCCGCAATTTAACCTGAACGTATTCGATCAGCAGTTTTCACTGCTTCAGTATCTTGATGCCCTGGGAAAATCATTTCAACAATTGTTCACCATACAGCAGGTTGCCACCAACCTTCCCCTGTTCCTGTTGTTGTGGCTATTCGCCTGGCGAGAGGGTTTGAAAAATTCTTTGATTAACCCTGATGGGCCCATTGGGATTGCTCAGTTGAATCTGATCGGATTGATTGTGATAGTCAGTTATCTTTTATTTTTCCCCCAAATTGCTGGCTTGGACAGGTTTCTGACGGCGACTTATGCGATAGCAACAGTATGGGCGATTGAAACACTGCGGACCAAAAAGGGCGAGTCCAGATGAAGCCCGCATACTCGGCTGACTCGATTTTGGGAATTATGCTGTTGAGTATTTTTTTGATCCTGCTCGCGTGGTATGCCTTATCGTTTCCCACGCTCAATTTCGACCTGCTTCTGTACATTGCATCCTATTTGTCCGCAAATACGGATAATGCGGTGGAGTTGCATGCTTCCACGTATAGTCTGTTGCGTGATTACTCAGGCCTGGATCAATTCAGAAGCTTTGTTTCCAGCGGCCCTTATGCGATCGACTTGTATGAGGATCCTGAAAAGTTCGCCAGTCAAATCAATATGTACAAAATCAAGCCGCTATACATATTGGCGGCATCAATGTTCGCGCGTGCGGGGATGCATCCCATCCTGGCTTTCCAGCTACTTTCCCTGATTTCCTGTTTAATGATTTGCGTGATTCTTTATTCCTGGCTGAGCCGGTATGCAAGCCACATCAAGTCGGCGCTAATCGTAATCTTCTTCGCCCTGGGTTCAAGAATGTTCGATTTGCCCCGGGTCGTGATTCCGGACACTTTTTCCGCAATGATATTGTTTATAGGGGTTTGGTTGCTGGTTGACAGAAAAAGTCAGTTGTTTGGCTTGTTATTCTGTGTTTTGTCGGTTTGGGTCCGCACAACCAATATCGTGTTTATGGTTCCACTATTCGCAACTATAATCTGGAGAAATTATAGAGGTGGGAAGTTGTTTTCAGATATTGGGACATATTACACTTCAGGCGCGCTTGCTGCTAGCGTGATCTCGTACTTCTGGATAAATTCGGTTTACGATTACAGTTGGTGGAGACTTTTTTATCACACATTTATTTCCTACCAATCCGACATAAATTCGTTTGCAATACCATTTTCGATGGATTCATATATCAATGTGCTGGCTGAAAGAATACCTCCGTTGTTCGTGCTCACGCCGGGGGTTGCATGGATTTCAACAAGTTTTCCAATTTATTTGCTGATTTTGGCGATTTCTTGGACGGGCATGTCAAAGCAGAGTCTGATTAGAGAATTATTGTGGTCAAAGAAGGAAGTAGGCCCACCCGAGTTAGCCTCGTTATGTGTCCCAATTTTTGCTTCATTTATTTTGTTATTTCCGCTCACGATAGAATTTGATCGTTTCTTCACCCCGTTTTACGCGATGATAACTGTATTTGCCGTTAGTCAGTTCACGCGAAGCGGCGCGTCGAGGGTGTGACAAATCGACTGGACGATGACGTCCCCGGCCCCGCGAATCAAGAACCCAAGCCGCTTCTCTATTCCTTAAGGTATTCTCTGAAAAACTCCCTCCCTGGAGTTTTTCATTATCGCAAAACAAAAGCGTGGTTTTGTTTTGCTTGCGAATTCAATGGCTTGCTCCAGTCACGGAGCATAGCTCCCGTACCGTTGCGGCCGCGCTCGAAGCCGCGCTTCGAAATCGCTTGCCTTCACCCATCGAATTCGGCGGCACATCCTTGTGCCGCAGGGAAGCTCTGACTTGATCAGAGCTTCCCAAGTTTCCCGGGAACACTTTTCCGGGTCGGGGAAGGCCGCCTCTCAAACCATCAGAAGACTCCCGGCTCCGGCCTGCGAACGCCATTTTGATCGTCAGTATTCCTTGTATCGCATTTTGTACCACGTGTTTGTGGCCCGTTTTGTGCAACACCAAGGAACGAAATGTTTCTGAGCCCACACACGGGGAGAATGCTATAAATGCTTGTTATATATGGTTTTTCTGGCGTTTCGTGGCAGGGCATGCGCAAGCGGGTTTGGTGCCCAGGAGAGGAAAAGGAGTTTAGAGTAAAATCTTGATATTAAAGGATATTTTAAACTACCCCTTTTCTCCGGACAACAATTTATACAACAAATATCCAGGGAAAAAGTTAAAAGGCACCGAATTCGTCCCTTGGATGCATGGCTCATTTTCAGTAGAGCAGCGTAAGTTGATGCTCATGCAGTATACCCTGCGGCACACCCGAATTCTTACAAAGAGATGGTCAGCTACAGGGCCGGGATCGTTCCGCGGCGGCCTGTACCGATGAAACTAGGTCGCGAACCGTTTTGATTCCGGTCAATTCGTCTTCATCGAGTTCCACCGTGAAGCACTCCTCGATTTCAAAGACAACCTCGAACATCGCGAGCGAGTCGAGATCGAGACCGGCGATGTCGGTGTCGAGATCGATGTCGTCGCTGGCCGGGGCCGGCGTGCACCGTGCAAGCAGTTGCAGGACTTTTGTGGTGATTTTCATTTTATCGGACATGATTGCTTCCTCTGGCTGGGTGACTACAACAATCCACGCTCGGCCAGCGAGACGACCTGGGTGCTGCCGACGATGAGGTGGTCGAGGACGCGGACGTCGATGGTTTCGAGGGCTACGCGCAATTTGCGCGTGATGGCGATGTCGGCCTGACTGGGCTCGGCAACTCCCGAAGGGTGGTTATGCGCCAGAATCACCGCAGCGGCGTTGTAGGTCAGGCAACGTTCGACAACTTCCCGGGGATAGACTGCGGCGCCGTCGATCGTGCCCTGGAACAGTTCGTCGAGCCGCAGGATGTGATGCTGGTTGGTCAGGAAAATGCAACTGAAGATCTCGCTCTTGCAATAGCGGAAACGGGCGCGCAGGTATTCCCTTGTCTTCTGGGAACTGCTCAGCACGTCGCGCTTCTGCACTTCGGCGTACAACTGGCGGTGGCCGAGTTCGCGCATCGCCGCCAGGCTCGCGGCCTTGGCGGGGCCGATGCCCGCCACGCGGGCTACCTGCCTGAAATCGGTCGACAGCAGGCCGGTGAGGCCATCGAAGCGGCGCAGCAGATCTCGCGCCAGATCAAGGGCCGACTTGCCGTTCACGCCCCTGCACAGCAACAGCGATACCAGTTCCGCGTCGCTGAGATTCCCGGCGCCCACCTCGAACAGTTTTTCTCGCGGCCTTTCCAGCACGGACCAGCTATTGTGCGTCATGTCAGCTCCTGTTATTGGAAATGAATGAACCGGACAACCTCCGGGTATCCCGAATGACACGGGAAGAAAGCTCGCCGGCCTCTTTGTGGAGCAATGCATGGAAGAGGTGAAGGGAAGGGAAGGCAGGAGTATCGAGTATTAAGCCGGGCTTGCCGGGGCCCGAGGCACTGGTAATTGTTAAGTTAGCCGTACGCACCCAGTGGGTATATAATTGTACCGGTCGCCCAGATGGGTCGTTTGCGGCACCTCACTTTTTCACGCGCAGATTGGATAGGCAGTAAGGAGATGGCAATGACTGTTACGCTCCAGATCGAAATGGACGAGTCGGTCAGGGACAAGGCCGCCAGAAATTTGGCTGAAAATGGTCTTACCATTGATGACGCGATGCGAATCGTATTGATCCAGGCTGCGGCTGGCAGCGCGTTCGAATTCGGGCCGCTGGCGCCCAATCAGACCACGATCGATGCGATCGAAGCTGCGCGTCGGGGTGACCTCGTGGAGTTGGGAAGTCCCGAGGAAGCGCTTGCCGACCTGAATCGGTCGGATTGAATACATCGTAAATTGCAAATTTTGCGACATATATGTCCTACTAGGTATATACCTACTGACACTCGTTTTTTAAAAAATTAGTCTCCGTCCTTATGGCTGAGGTCGAACACATACAAGCCCGTTGGGGAGATTGCGTCACAACCGGAACTGCGGGTTTTACTGCGGTTCCAAGTGTCCTGATTCGAAATCAGAGTCTACTGGGCATCTCGCATACTGAATTGGTTGTTTTGCTCAACCTGATTACGCACTGGTGGCGTGTCGAAGAACTCCCTTTCGTTCGGCCGACAACGATCGCAAACAGAATGGGGGTTGATCGGCGGACGGTAGAACGGGCGATTCGTTCACTGGAAGAAAGTAACCTGGTGCGCTGGCTTCCGCCGGAATCCCGGGATGAGGGGCCCAGGATACGGCGCTTCGATCTCTCGGGTCTGGTAAGCAAATTGACCAGCATCGCGGATGAACAGCGTTTCGTTTTCAACAGTGAAGGGCAGCGATGAGAACGATTTCGCGTACAAGGCAGTTTCGACGTGACTACAAGCAATTGCAACGAGGCAGACATGCTCGCCATATTGAGCAGACTTTGTTGACGGTCCTCAAATTGCTTGTGCAGGACAAGGTCTTGCCCAAGCGATATGTCGATCACTCCATGAAAGGCAAGTTCAAGGATTGCCGCGATTGTCACTTGCGTGGAGATCTGATCCTCATATACCGAAAAACGGGAGACGATGCTCTCGAACTGGTTCGTATAGGGTCGCATGCTTCGCTGGAAATCTGAAGAAGCTTGCGATCAAGGCACCGTGAAGCCACCACGCAGGAATTCCAAGTTACAAGACCATGGCTTCACATCTGCTGCGGGTTACCGGTCAGGAGATTGACGTGACTTCAAGTCTTTCTGACGATCCACAACACCTTGCCAACTATATTGGCGTCCGCGACCAGCACAGTGTAGTCGGCGTAATCCGGATTCGCCGACTTCAGCAGCAGCACAGGCTTTCCGCTGTCGTCAGCACCCAGTTCGACTCGCTTGACCACCAGGCCGCTTCCGTCCCATAGCACGAACATCTCGCCGATTGCGGGCGCTTGCCGCGACGTATCGACCAGCAGCCGATCGCCGTCGGAAAGTTCAGGCTCCATTGATACTCCCCGCACCCGCAGCACGCGAACCGCATCCGGTGCGCCGCCGGCCTCGTAGCGGATCATCGCCTCCGGCAGAAACCAGCGCGCCTGTTCCTCTATGTGCTCGCCGTTCAGCGCCCCGGGGCCGGCGGAGGCTTCCACTGCAACTTCCGGGACGCCCGCAAGCGCTCCGGCCGCGCTTTCGAAGATCCCGCGCCCTGGCGCCCTGGCCGGATCGGATTTTTGGGCATGTGCTCCGGCCGGACCAGGCCCTCGATGCGCTGCAGCGCGCCGTCGCGGCCGATCGTGACGATACAGCCCGCGATGGCGTGATCCTCGGGCCGGAATTGCGCCCGGGCCTCGATGCCCTCGCCGATCTCCTCGATGCGCGCCTCGTTGGTCGCGGTTTCGGCTTCCAGTTCATCGGTCCAGTCTTCCTCGTCCCTATTGGCAAGATCGTGCTGGCGCTCGTTGAGCCTGTCGATCTCGGCGCTTTCCTCCGCGGTCGGCTCGCTCGGCTCGGGACGGATGCGTCCAAAGCGGGCGACGTCGTTCCAGTCGACGTCGATGCGCGCCTCGGCCCACTTCCAGCGCTTCGATTGCGCGTCGGCCTCGGTTTTGAGCTTCTTGGCCGCCAGTTCTTCCAGCAGCGCCGGGTCCTCGAGCCAGACGCCGCGTTCCTCCTCGTCGGCGAAAAGATCGCGCAGCACCGCGCCGCCCGCAGCCTCGTAGTCGTCGACGCCGACGAATCGCGCCAGGCCGGAACCGGCCGGCACGCGCTCCTCGGTCAGCAGGCGTATTACCTGCCGGGCGCTGATGCGATAGCCGTGCCCGGAAACCTGTTCGTAGGCGGCGAGCTGGCGCTCACGGTCGGTGGTCACCGCGAAGGCTTTCAGCGTCTCGAGATCGATGGTCCCGGCGCGGTAGGCCTCGAGCAGTTCCGGCGCCGCGTTGCCGAGACGCAGGCGCTGTTCGACAGTGCGCTCCGAGACGCCGAAACGGGCGGCGATGGCGGAGACGGCCAGGCCGTCCGCGGCCAGGGCCGAGAAGGCGGTTACCTGGTCGGCGGGATGCATGGCCTCGCGCGCGACGTTCTCGGCGAGCGAGAGTTCGCCGCCGCCTTTCCTGGGCGCGACCAGGCAGGGGACCGGGTGGTCGGCGCCGATGGCGCCGTCCTCGGCCAAAGCCTGCAGCGCCGCGAGGCGGCGTCCGCCGGCGACCACGGCGTAGCGCTGGCGGCCCTCTTCGTCCTTGCCGTCGGCGCGGGCGACGAGGTTCCCGATCAGGCCATGGGCGGCGATCGAGGCTTTCAGTTCCGCCTGCGCGCTCGCGGCGGGCGGGGTCTTGCGCACGTTCTCGGGCGCGAGCGCCAGCAGGCACAGCGGAATCGTCCGCATGCGCGTTTTGGGCGTTTTTTCGGATGGGTTCATGGATTTCTCCGTGGTGGTTGGAAAAGTATGCGGCCCCGGCTCTCTCCGGCCGGTCCGCGCCCTCTCCGCCGCCGGTCCCGCCTCCGGCGGGCGTACGGGAATGCGTTGGAAGCCGGCGGCGGACCGGCGTCGTCGGCCCGGCGGAATCGTCAGGGAAGGCAGGATCGCGACGGCGCGCGGTCGCCCGCCGAAGGCCGGCCAGAAAATCCGGAATTACCGGTCTGCGCAAAGGAACGGATTGTCCGGCAGCACGACTGCGGTATGCTGGCGCCCATGTGTGGACGCTTTGTGCAAACTCTCTCCTGGCGCGAATTATGTGAACTAATAGCTGGCGTGGTTGGCCTCCCGTCAGATCTGCAAGCTCGCTAGAATCTGGCGCCGGGCCAGGACGCGGCGGTCATTCGTACGGGAAGCGAAGGCCGTCGGATCGACATGCTCCGGTGGGGATTGATCCCGGGCTGGGCGAAGGATCCCGCGATCGCCCACAGGCTGATCAACGCCCGCGTCGAGACCGCGGCGGAAAAACCCTCGTTCCGCGGCGCCTGGCGCGCCCGCCGGTGCCTGATTCCCGCCAACGGCTATTTTGAGTGGACCGGCGCCGCCAAGGCGCGTCAGCCCTGGCTGATCCGGCGCCGGGATGGGGAACCGCTATTCCTGGCCGGACTCTGGGAAAGCTGGCGCGTTACCGGAGATTCCGCAAGCAGTGGACGATTCGTTGGATATGAGCCGGACGACCGGATCGAGACTTTTACCGTCATTACCACCCAGGCGAACGAGGACGTGTCCGCCATCCATCATCGAATGCCGGCTCTGCTGCGTCCCGGTCAATTCGAATCCTGGCTAACCGGCGTCCCGGACGCGCCGCCTTCCACGCCGCCCGGCCAACTGGCGGCGCAGGCGGTCGGCATCCGGGTGAACGACCCCCGCAACGACGACCCGGACTGCCTGTTGCCGTCGCCTGTCCTGTTTTAGCAACGCGCGCCCTGGTGCGTAAGCGCAAGCCGGGGCCGGAGGCGACAGGTTCTTGCGTGATTTGCATTCGAGTCGAACCGTGCCCATATTTGCCGCTACGTGTTCGAACCGTGGGGCTGGAGAAAATGGGGTGCAGGATCGGCATGGCGACGGACGTCGCCGCGCGTGTAAATCGGCTGAAGGACGAGGGCAAGGTTCCGCAATGGGCTGCCTGGTATGCCGTGGAATCCGGCCTGACCAGGGAAGAGGCGAATGCGATGGAGAAGGCCTTGCGGACCGAGTGCGGGCCGCATTGCGCAGGTCAGCCGGGAGGCGGTTTCGAGAGCGGTCGGGCCTGGAGCGTGTATCGCATCGACTGGTAGCGCTTGACGCGATATCGGCCGTTGTCCATGCCATGGAATTCGGAATCCGAATGCAATCGGAGAGTCTGTATGCGCAAGCTCAAGAACGTCTCACAAGCTTGTCGTACTCATGGTGCGGACCGATCCAGAACCAGACGATTTGGTCCTGTTCGAGAACGCCAAGCGCTCGGCAGTCGATGCTTACCCTGACCGAGTAAACGGGGCGTCTTCGGCTTACTCGCTTGAATTCCAGACCCGGGTGGCGGGGATTCGAGACAAAGAAGCGATAGGAATCCCGGGCCTGCTTGCGGACATGAGAAGGAAGGCGCCGGTAAGCGTCCCAAAAGCTCCGGCTGGCATAGGATCGCACGCCTACAGGTCGTCCGGATCCAGGGGCCGGGTTCGTCCCGCGCGGTGGTCGGACAGGGCCTCGTCCGCCAGCCGGTCCAGAAGGTTCCCGGATTCCGGGCGGGAGAAAAGGTCCGCCCATTTTTGTTCGGATTCCAGCTCGGCCAGCAGAAAGCGCGCGAATCTCTCCTGTTCGTCCGTGGGAAGCGTGGACGCTCTTTCGAAAGCTTTTTGCAGCAGATCGTTCATTCGCTCGCTCCTTGAATGGAAGGATACACCAGCAACGGCCAGGGGTCATGCCGGAAATTTCGAGTTTTTCCTCCCGCGGGCGAATTCACCCCTGAGCGTTTCCGATATCGATCCGTTCTCCCCAAGGCTCGCGCGCACGTTCCGGGGGCGGATCGGACCAGTTTATCCACAGAATCGGAAAAGGCGGTTCGCTTTCCGGATAGCGCGAACATTCCATGTCCGTGAAATACACGCAGGCCGCGGGCTGCACACCCTGTTCCTCGAGCCATGCGAATCCCGGCCGGAAATCGGTGCCGCCGCGACCGCGCACGTCGACCTCGTCGGGCAGGTCGAAGGCCGAGTACTCGGCGGCGTCCCGCACGGCGGTATCGACCTGCAGCACGACCACGCGCTGCGGCTCGATTTCCGTCGCGATCTCGCGCAACTCGCTCCAGAACGCCGCCAGGGTGTCAGAAGGCAGCGAGCCCGAGGTATCGACGATTACGGCAAGGGTTTCCATGCCCTCGGAGCGGATCGCGGGCAGGTACAGGCCGCTGTCGATAAAGCGCCGGTTGGGCGCGCTCCAGGAGTAGTCGCTTTTGGCGGCTTCCGTCAGATGGCGGCGCAGCAGCGCGCGCCAGTCGAGCCGGGAGACATGGGCGCCGTGCACGGCCTCGCGGATGGCGCCGGGTAGCTTGCCCTCGGCCTTGGCCAGGCTCGCCGCCTGGTGCATGGCCTCGTCCCAGGCCTGCTCCTCGGCGGTATGGTCGGGCGGGGGAGAACCGTCGCCAGTCTCGCCGACGGGGGCGTCCATGACCTCGCCGGTGCCCGCCGGATCGTGGCTGGGCGGTTCGCCGGATCCGCTGGAATCGCTTTCCGGGGCGCCGCTGGATTCGGGCTCGGGTCCGTCGCCGGCGTCCGGGTCTTCTCCGCCATCGGAATCGCCCGGATCGTCATGCGGATCGTTTCCGTCTCCGGCGCGTCCGGAAGACTGCCCGTCCGGGGTGGACGCGCCGCCGCCTTGCGGGGGCGGCGGACTGTCGCCGGGGCCGTCCTCTTCCGGCGGCGGCAGGCGCTCGTAGGCCTCTTCCACGCTGACGCCTTGCAGAGACTCGGCGCCGGGCGGCAGCACGAAACCCGCCTCTTCCAGCAGGGCGTGGGTAACGAGTTGGGAGGCGTGCTGCCAGCGCCGCGAATCCCGGCCGCCACGCCGCGTGTGATGTTTTAGCGCGCAGGCGAGCACGACGCGCGCGATCGCGGCTTCGATCAGGTGCGCGCCGGTTTCGGCCACCCAGCCGGGGTCGTAACGGATCTCGCCGCCGTCGCTCGCCAGCGTCTTGCGCGAGGGATCGGCCCGCAAGGGCAGGCGCAGGGCCAGGCTGCCGAAGAAGGGCTGCTTGCGCAGCAGTTCGGTCACGCAGGCGCTGACGCGGGCGGCGGACTCGGCCGCGGCGGGCGCGCCCATCAGGCCGCCTCCGGCAGGTTCTCGGCCGGCGCGCCAAAATAGCCCGCGAATTGCTCGATGAGCGCATCGGCCTCGCGTTTTACGCGCACGCGGGTTTTGGGATCGAAACTGCGCGAGGGGCGCAGCGCGTCGGGCTCGACGCTGGCGATCCTCTCCTTCACCCGCTCGCACAGGCTCGCCAGGCGGTCGTCCCCGAACACGTTCAGGCGCGGCGCGATCTCGACCAGCTCGCGGATGTTCTCGATCATCGAGTTGCGGAACACCAGGGGCTTGCCTTCCTCGTCGTCGCGCAGCCGTTCGGAAACGCGCGAGATCGCCTCCCCGAGTCGGCGATAGAGGTCCGCTACGGCATCGTCCAGGCGTTCGCGCACGCGGCTTTCTATGTCGCGTTTCACCCGGTCGGTATCCTCGGCGGCGAGTTTGGCGATGAAGTGTTCGGCTTCCGGTACCGGGGTGATGCGGTAGCGGATGCCAAAACGGCCGCGCAGGGCCTCGTCCGTGGGATAGTCCTCTATGCGGAACAGCTTGCCGAGATCCACCCGGGCCCGGGCGATGTTTTCCTGGTAGCGGTCGATGAAACGCGTGCGCTCGCGCACCATCTTCTCGCGCAGACCGTCCAGCAGCCGGGTGTAGTGGTCGTAGTTGGCGACGGTGAGCAGGCGGTTGCCCTGGTCGTCCCAGGGCAGGGTCTGCGCGAAATGCGTGCTCCTGGCCTGGCTGATCGTCGCGGTGAGTTCGGCGAAGGCGTCTTTTGGCAGCAGGCGCTTGTTATAACGGCCCGCGCCGGCGATGGCCTCGTGCTGGGCGGCGACCAGGTCGCTGGCCTTGCGGTCGTACAGTCGGCCGGACCAGGCGTTGATGCGCAGGCTGACCAGCATGGCGTCGGAATTCAGGTTCATGGGTAACTCCCGTCAAGTCGTCAAAAGGATGGATGCGACAGGCCCCGGGCGCGACCCCGGCGTCGGGGCCGCCGGCCGCGGGGCAGGCGCGGTGTCATTGCGTCTTCGCCGCGGCCCAGCGTATGTAGGCGGGCGTGTGTTGCAGGGCCTGATCGCGGCGCACGCAGGAGCCGACCAGGAACTCGCCGAGTTCCCGGCGCAGGCGGCCCGCGTAGGTCACGATCGCGTCGAGATTGACATCGTTCGCGAGCCGATAGAGCGATCCGCACAGGGCGATCAGGGCGCTGGAGTTTTCCGGCACAGGCGCGTTTTCGGGGTCGTCGAGCACCGTGCGCGGATGCGGCAGTTCGCGCCAGACCCGCAGGAAGGCCGAAAACTGCACCGCGGCCGACTCGCCGACAGCGCCGCGCAGCAGGGCGCGCTCGACGGCCGGGTCCAGTCCCTGACGACGATTCACGATGCGGCTGGCGAACTCCCAGGTGCGCGGGCAGGCGAAGGCGCGCTCCTTCGATTGCGGATCGAAGTCGTGCAGGCGCTCCGGGCACAACTGGATGAAGAACAGCACCTCCGGGGCGATTCCGGCCGACGCGCCCCAGGCGCACCAGTCGGCGGCGTCGACCCGGATTTCCAGATGAACGAAGCGCGAGGCGAGCGGGGTCGGCATGCGGTGGACCACGCCGCGATCGCCCTCCCGGTTGCCGCAGGCGATGAGCGAGGCGCCCTCTGGCAACTCGTATTCACCGACCTTGCGATCCAGCACGAGTTGGTACAGCGCGGCCTGGACCATGGGCACGGCCGAAGGCAATTCTTCGAGGTTGATCAGCCACCGGCCGGTATCGTCGGAGGGCGGCAAAAAGGCCGGAGGCGCCCAGCGCGTTCGACCGTCGCCGTCGCGCCAGGGGATGCCGCGCAGGTCCACGGGATCGAGCAGCAGTGCGCGGACATCGGCGTATCGGCGGCTGGTGTTCGCGGCCACCTGTTGGGCGATCTGGGATTTTGCGGCGCCGGGCGGCCCCCAGACGATGCAGGGCTGGCGGGCCTCGACCAGCAGCGCCAGGGTCGCGGCGAGTTCGCTGGGGCGCAGGGTGTAGTCCGCCGAGGGGATTGTTGGGGAATCGGTCATGAGCGGGCTCCGGAAAACGAATGGGGAGCCCCGGCCCGCTCGGGAGCCGGGACTGCGCCCGCCCTGCTCGCTCCGCTCCGCCTCCAGGCGGCCTGTAGCGGGGAAATGGGCCTGGGCAGGCGGTTGGGGCAAAATTCGGACCGCGTCGGGGACCGCCGGGAAAACGGAACGGCGCACGGGTTCCGAACTGGCGCCGGAACGGTTCACGGCAATCCGCGCTCGATCAGGGAACCCGACGCATCCGGTCGGTCCTCTGTCTCTTCGTGCGGCGACGCCTGGGCGGTAGAATGCGGGTCGCGGCGTCGTTGAGACACGGTTCGGCGATACCCGTTGAACGCCAGCGCGAAAACCAGTGCCGGGGAGAGTGGAAACCGGTTTTCGCAAGAGGTGTACAAGGTGCAGTAAGACAAGGAGCTGTCGCAAATGGGGAGAACCCGACAACCCGCGGCAAACTGGCCGCTATGGCCGATGCCAAGTGACAAGGACATGCTCAAGCTTGCCAGAGCGACGACACCGTATCTGCGGTTTCTCGATGCCGGCATCGTCCAGGCTGTTGCCGAGGACAATCGCCGCATCGGCGGCGACTGGTCCTCCCGGCTTGAGGCGCTTGGCATCAATGCCGCCATCTACCTCTGGGAAGGATCGCCGTGCGTTTTTCCGGGCATTCGGCGCCACGCCGGAAAGAAGGAAACCGCGATGTTCCGGCAAGAGGCCGCTTCGAATGAAGTTCCGCCACAATGCCTGGCGCTCGACCACAACGACTACCCAAAACAGTTGTGGGCGTTTGCCTTGACCGGCAAGCGGTTTCAAAAGCGCGGACCGGACGGATACCAGCTTGCGCACATTCTCGACCACAAGGAATACGGGAACCGCTGGCGCGAGGAGCTGGATATCCCTCCCGGTGCAATGGAGCCAAAACCGTACGGATTGTTCACGAGCGCGGCGAACCTGGCCTACGTGCCGGGTACCTTTCTGGGCCCCACGGATTTTTCTCCCAGGTTGCGAAGCCTGATCCAGAGGCGGGCGCAGCAACTCTACGGCAACGTATGCCAGATTGTGCCGCCGCCCCTGGCGATAAAGCCTTGCGAAGATCCGAATTGGGGTCTCGACAATTTCAAGTGGGACACACCCGTGGGGGACATGGTCAACGTTCCAGCCTTTCTGGAGTTCCGCCGCAAGCACATGGAGAAACTCTTCGACAAGCGGTCTGAGCGAAAATAGCACAAGGGACGGGACTGCAATTGGAACGTGTGCCCGATCGATTGGCAGGGCATTTGGGGCGAGTTTCCAGTGAGGGTACTCCTTGGTGAATCAGATGATCACGAATGGAAAAGGTTGCCAAGTAGAGCAATGCGGATCTCCCTGCCGATATTGAGAAAAACCACCCGATAGCTTACAGTGAAACCTGCACAGTTCACTATTGAGGAGACGAGCCATGATTAGCGAGACAAGGAACGACACTGACGTTCCGGGCACAGAGCCAGAGGTCCATGTTACCCCCCCCCCCCCCATGCCGCTTGAAACCTTGGTTGCTGCCTAAAGTGCGCGCACTGGGCTTGGGGGACAGCACCAGCGGCGGTGATTACGTGACTGCGTTTGAAACTACTCACTACCGCCCTGACAGCTAGAGGGGCGGAGTGCGAGCGAATTGAAAGCAACGTCATCGAAGGCACATCTCCGTGATAATCCGTACTTCCCTGATATCCACCGCCTCGTGGGCACAGGCAGAGAACCAACCGAGGCGCAATTCAAGCGTGCGAGCGAGATCGGCCATGATAATCTGATAGCGACGTCAACGACGATCCCGATTGCACCGAACCACCGGAGCCATTCCTGTTTTGAGGCGTATCGGACTGAATCGACTTTCCGGTAATGGTACATTCAGATCATGGGGTGAAAGCTGGCGTTTCGCTGGACAAGGATAAAATGACAGCCAACCGGCCGCGTCCAATGCGCCTCTGAATCCAGATCAGCGCCGCGGCGTTTCCACCAGGGAAATCCGCGGTGGAATTGGCGTCAGGGAGAATGATTGTTATGGGAATTCGATCGCTTCCGAGAAGTCTTCACCGTTTCGTTCGCCTCCCGTTCGGCAGGCAGTTGTTCGCGTTGGAGGCGGCAATGGCTCTTGTTTTGGCCATTGTGCTGATTCGGCTCACCCCTGCCCGCTTTTGGCTGCGATTTTTGCAGACTTCGGCTGAATCGGGAGACGAGACGGAGATTTTCACCAATAGCGGCGGCGAACTTGTCACGGGCAGATCAGCTGCTGAACGGGAACATGACGTGGGAATGTCCGTCGTGGCGCCGCATGGTGAAAGCGGAGAGGCGGATAAAGGGTCTTCCAGTCCGAATACCACACGGAAAGTGGGCCACATCGTGGGAAAAGTGGCTCATCATCTACCCTTTCGCGTTCGCTGCCTGCCCCAGGCGATGGCGGGGCAATGGATATTGCGCCGCCGGGGAGTGCGAAGCACCCTGGTTTTCGGCGTGCGGCGCGGCGAGGCAAAGGATAACCATCTCGAATTCCACGCCTGGCTGATTGCCGGGGGGGAATGCGTTCTTGGCGGAGCGGAAGTTGGCTCCTACACGGCGTTTCCACCATTCGCCGCCGCGGGTTTCGACCGTTGAAGGATCAGACGGCGGGATTGCTTGCGAATGTGCCGCGACAGGTTGTCGATGGGCTGTTCGCGGGTCTGCGCGCAGCCTTGGGAACAGGTGGAAGCGAAGCGAATGTGGCGGCGCTTGAGCGCGTCGGTGACTGGAACACGTTCGCGCGTCTTGCAAAGCGGCACCGGGTGGTCTCCCTGGCGTTGCGGGGCCTGCGCCGCGCAGGGGCGGCGCGTCCCGCCGCGGAGGCCATTCTGGGTCCTATGCGGACGTCAGCGAACGCCCGGGGGCTGTCCCAGCTCGCGGGGCTGCGCCTGGCGGTGGATTGTCTCGACAAACAAGGCATCCCATCGTTGGTGCTGAAGGGCCTGCCTCTTGGCGTGCGCCTGTTCGGAACGCCACTTGAAAGGGAATGCTACGACATCGACCTGCTGGTTCCGCCGTCCCGCGCTGGCGCGGCCGCGCAGGCCCTCCGCGCTTCCGGGTGGGCAAGATCCTCGCCCTCGTTTGAACCCACGCCGGCGCGTGACCGCTTCTTCGAGAAGTACGTCTGCAACAGGGTCTTGTCGGGTCCGGGCGGAACGCTTGAACTGCACCACCGCCTGACAAACAATCCGTTCGCGCTGCCCGCCGACTTTGCCGAACTCGCTGCCAACGCGGAGACGGTAACAGTGGGCGATTCGACTTTTCAGGTTTTGGGCGACAGGGAATTGCTGCTGTACCTTTGCGTCCACGGCGAGATGCACCGGTGGAGCCGTCTCAAATGGCTTTGCGACATCGCCGCGATGATTGACTCCGTGGGGGAGGAAGGACTGGTCGAAACGCTGGAACATTGCCAACGTCACGGCATGGCTGTGGAACCCGTGTTCGGAACCGCGTTGCGGCTGTGTCGAGAGTCCCTGCAGGTGCAGTTGCCTCCAGCCGCCGCATCATTGGCGTCTGGCCCGCGGACCGGGCGCAGGGCCCGCAAAACGCGGCGCCTCTGGACCCAGCCGAGGGGAGGAAGGGGTCTGCAAGGGGCCGCCCGGAGGATCGATCAGGTGGCAACCGCCCTGTCGATCAACCCTTGCTGGCGCAGCGCGGTCAGGGAGTTGGCGAGAATGATCGCCCCTCCCTATGACCTGGGCAGGGTGAATCTGCCAGACCGGCTGTTCTTCCTGTACTGGCCGTTGCGCCCGGTTCTGTTGCTTGCAAGCTCCCTGGAACGCGGCAAGGCACGACCTGCGACTGCAAAAGGATCGGGAAGAAACCCCGATCAAAGACGGCATTTCGGTGAATGAACGGTTGGCTGGCAGACCGGACATCAGATAGTCCGCCAATACCCGCCTCCACCCAACAACAGAGGCTCGAAATCCGGTCAAAACACTTCCGCCCCTCACGCAACAGTCCCGGCGCGCCGCGCATCTGCACCTTGGTCATGATGTCCTCTTCAAAATGGATCTCTTACGGCTGTTTGTTCGGATCCAGCGCGGAAAAGAGGTGTTTATGGACGAGAACTATTTAGTGCTAACATGCCCTAATTTACAAATCTTCGGCAAGAATTCTTAGTGAGCAACTTTGATTGTCTCTGGTCCTTATAAATTTTACCTCTGGGACTGTCAATTACCCTTTTGTTTCGGAAATCATCTTGTAGGTTATGGTCATTTGTGTACAAAACTCGTGCACCAGTGTATCGAGCTAACGCAAGAATATGTGGGTCGTCCGATTTCAAAAATTCACTACTTTCCAGAAGTCTCTGATCATCTGAGAAATTAGAATAATCAATGACATTTGCCAGCCCCGCTTGGACAAAACTTTGCAAAATTTTTCTTTGATGATAGGAAAGTTCATTTGAAAACTTACCACCGGTTGAATACACGACACGACCCCCTCTATTTTCAAGCCAATTTCTGATTGGCACAACAACTTCGTTTTGGGGTTCTGCCAAGAAAGTTGCCATTACATTAGCATCCACTATGATACACATCTTCTTTTTCACTCCCCAAATCCGAGCAATTGGTCAGTTTCCCTTAAGAAGAAAGATCGGTATCCCGGTGGCGCTCCATGAAGATTTCCATCTTCGTCAACAGAGATATTGTGAAGGTTGACAGAATTTTTTGTCGGCTCGAAATAAATTATCGAAACATCTTCTGGCTTCAATTTTTTCTGGCGAACTGAAATTCGAACTCTGTCAATTACAAAATCACTGTGGGTTTCTATTACAAAACGATTCCTTTTTTTCTTGGCAAATTTGACAAAAAGGCTGGCCAATTCCGCCTGACCTCTGGGGTGCAAATGAACCTCCGGCTGTTGTAGAAGAAAAGTTCGTGGAGAACTTCCGATCGAAGCACCTGAACGTTTCTGCTCTTGGCTGGCAAGCAGCTTAACCAAAATAGGCAAGCTCTGACTGATACCGTAACCGACATCCATCATATTGACATGAGGGCCTGATTGAACTTTTACCTGCAACTGAAACGGATCGCTGATTTGTTTGCCATGTCGTTTTACTTTAATATCTGAAAATAGCCCTGATTCAGCACCAAACTCCACCAAGTCGTCATGCAGAGCTTGCCATCGTGAAGATTGTAAGTGATGCATCTTCATCATAAACATCGGAATATCATCACCTTCTGGACTATCATCTGGTCCGATAGGATCATATGTACGTCTTGGTTTAGCACGCAATGGCGCTATAGATACTAAATCTGATCGAAATGGATGCCAAAAATCGAACATACCCAAATTCCTTTTACGACTTTTTTCATCAGGCATATTCAACAAGCTTTTCAAATATTCCACTACCCTGTCAGCTTCAGAAAAACTCTTCTTTTCGAAAAGTATTGATTCCAATAACCAATCCAATTGAAATTGGGAAATTTCGAATGGAAATTTCATCTCAACGTTCTTGCCAGGGATGGAAAGATTGGTCAATCCAGATTCGGATTGGCTAATCTTTACAAAATCATGTTGTTGAAACTTGTACATTACTGAAGATGGAACTGGTTGCGAGCCTCGCTCTCCGAAATTTATAATAAATTCGGTGGGGATGTTTTTACTTTTTCCATTTCTTTCAATTTTTATGCCCAATTCGAATTCATCAATACGTCCGCTTGGGCCGCGCCTTGTTCGAACAATATCCCTGAATGATCCCATTGAGAAAGGATCTTGGTTAAAGTTAGGAGAAGAACTATAACTATGTCTGCGGTACCGAGAAAGCATTTGATGTACAACATCTAAACATCCCAGAAAAGTACTTTTTCCTGTGCTGTTTTCTCCGATAAGCAAGGTTATCGGGCGCAATTTCCCACGTTGTTCGCCTTGAAAACAACGCACATCTTTCAATATCAATTCTTCTGGCTGATCCATATTACTCATCCAAATCGGTGCAATACCCAAACTGCCCAGTTGTTGCCAGCATACGATTCCCTGGTCAGAATAATCTAGAATATCCTTTTGCTTGAAGGAAACCGGTCAGCCTATGGTACCATTGGCAGGTTGTCGATGCTCGCCCGGACAACCGGGCCGAATTCGCCGAAGCCGTTGGCCTCGACCACCCGGGAAAACCAATATCCGGGATTCGGACCTGATCCTCGGGGCTTGCGGACGCTGATGCGAGGAATGCCCCCGCGTCTGCTCGGCGATTTTTCTTTCCCCGTCTGGGACTCCAGGAAGCAGTTGCTGTTCTGCGCGCGACGCGGTTGGCGCCCAACCGTTTTTTACTCGCTGTCTCCCGGCGGACGACTCGCATGTCGCCGCATTTCCTTCGGGCGCTTCCAGGATGACCACAGGACAGTCAAGATTGAAATGGGGCACAATGCATCCATGTCCAATTCAGCTTCAGGGCCAGCCTCGGTTCCGTCTGGCGCGCTCGTATACGCCATTGGCGATATTCATGGCAGGGTCGAACCGCTTGCCGGGATGCTGGAGAAAGTCCGTCTTGACGCGTCGCGCGAAAGCGCGGACCGTCGCGTTCTGGTTTTCCTGGGCGACTATGTGGACCGCGGCCCGCAATCGCGCCAGGTGGTCGATTTGCTGCTTGAAGACCCGGCGCCGGAGTTCGAAAAGGTTTATCTCAAGGGCAACCACGAAGCGTGGCTGCTCGCCTTTCTCGAAGACGCCTCGGTGGGGGGGCAATGGCTGGCGGGCGGCGGACACGCCACGCTGCTCAGTTACGGGGTTGCGCAGCCAACACGTGCTCCGACCGTCAGGAGCCTGGAGTCCAGGCGCGAGGCCCTCGCCGCCGCCATGCCTGAAAAGCACAAGAAGTTCTTCGCCGGGCTTGTGAACAAACATGTCGAAGGAGGATACGCTTTCGCCCACGCGGGAATCCGGCCAGGGGTGGCATGGGCGGATCAGAGCGAGGAAGACCTGCTCTGGGGAAGCGGAGATTTCATTGAAGACGAACGCGACCACGGCAAGGTCATCGTCCATGGTCATTGGTACGCGCGCGAACCCGTTGTTCGCCGCAACCGCATCGGCATCGACACCGGCGCTTTCGCCACGGGCCGCCTGACCTGTCTCGTGCTATCCGGCGTGACGCGGAGATTCCTGACCACATGAAAGATTCGGTTGCAGGAGCGGGAACTACCGATAGCGCCGCCGTGGCGCGCCAGTATTCCGAGCCGGTCTTTCTGGCGCTCGTCGTGCTGATTCTGGCAGTCCCCTTGCCGTTCGGGGCATATCCGGACTGGGCCTGGGCGGGTATGGCCGCCGTGTCTGGCGTATTGTTGTTCTGCTGGGGATTCTCCGCATTGGGAGGGCGTGTTTCACCGGCGGCGCCACCCGGTTTCCTGCTGTTGTCGGCGGCGTTTCTGGGGCTGGCCATGCTCTGGGGACTCCTGCAAACTGCGGAATTCATGCCTGAAAGCTGGCATCACCCCATCTGGCGGGAGGCCGCCTTGGCGCTGGATGCAGCACCGGGTGGCGCGATTTCGCTGGACCCGGTGGCGGGCGGGGACAGCGTTTTGCGTGTGGCGGCGTATGCGGGCATATTCTGGCTGGCATTCCAGTATGGCAGGAATTCCCACCGCGCCAGCTGCGCCCTGCGCACAATTGCCGCAGGGTGCGCATGTTATGCGCTTTACGGCCTTGGCGTTGTGTTTTCGGGCGCCGACAGCATCCTGTGGTTCCAAAAGACGGATTACACGGAAGCGGTGACCGCGACGTTCGTGAACCCGAATTCTTTCGGGACGTATTGCGGGATTGGTCTCTTGTGCGCGACGGCGGTGCTTGCGCGCCGGTTCTCCAGGAGACTGGCCGGCCGGACAGGTTTCAGGGAGCGCCTGCGTTTCTGGATTGTGGAATTCATGCCTCGAAGCGCACTGCTGCTGTCGGCCTGGCTGGTGCTGGCCGGCGCGCTACTGCTCAGTCTTTCGCGGGGCGCGACCGCGGCAACCGCGCTGTCGCTGTTGGCGCTTCTTGCGGTGCTGGCCGTGAGACACGGGTTCTCCTTCGGCAGATTGCTGTCGTGGCTGGCCGGCGCCACATTGACAGGAATAGTGCTGCTGCTATTGGCCGGGGAACCCCTGGAGCGGCGGCTGTGGGATACCGGTCCCGACTTTGCCAAGCGTTCGGAGATCTATTCACAGACACTTTTGGCCATACGGGAACAACCCTTGCTTGGAACCGGTCTCGGCACGTTTGGCGCCGTGTACCGCAGCCACCGCACCGAGGAAATTCGCCCGGGTGTGCTCATGGCGCACAATGATTATCTTGAACTGGCGCTGGAACTGGGCATTCCGGCCGCGACGCTTTTCGTGACAGCGATCCTGGTACTGGCTGGAGGTTGTGTGCGGGGGGTGTGGATTCGGAGAAGGGACTTCGAGTTTCCCGCAGTTGGCGCGGCGGTTTGCGTCTTGGTGGGCGCCCATTCGGCGGTCGATTTCAGCTTGCAGATTCCGGCGGTGGCCGCTACTTTCTCATTCGTTCTGGGTATCGCGGTGGCGCAGGCGGTACCGACAGGGGGGGGGGGGGGTCAATTGCGACATAGATCAGGAAAAAGCCGAAGGGCCCCTCGGCAACATGCCGGTGCCGCGGGATGCGGGCCAGAGTGAGGTCTCCTAGTGCATTCAGCCGGACGCGAGAAATCGAAACCACCGATTTCCACACATAACCCCGAGAACGGGGCTGACCTGGAGCGCGTTGTGAAAACTGGATGCTTTCCGGGCAACTGCGAGCAACCAAAATGACCGGGCGTATTTCCGAAGATTTCGTTGAGGCGGTACGGGCCGCGCCGGTGCTCTCCCATCCATTCCCGCACATGCGATTATCCCGTGTCTTCGGCGAGGGAGATTATCGAGAGATTCTGCGCCTCCTGCCGCCGACGGAACATTACCTCGAATTGCGCCACAAGGACGCCAGACTGCCGGACGGAACATACGCGCGACTCAGGTTCCCGCTCATCGGTGAAAGGCTGAGAAAGCTGGACCGGGAACGGCGCCGGTACTGGGAAGCCATGTCGGAAGCGCTGCGGGACCCTGACGTTGCGAAGGCTTTCGCGGCGAGGTTCGCGGAAATGGACTGTGAGTCTCCTCCCCAGACAGGATCAATTCTCAGGATTTCACTGGTGCGCGACCGTCCGGGCTACTGTATTCGTCCGCACCAGGACGTACCGAGCAAGCTACTCACCGCGCAGATATACCTGCCGCGAGACGAGAAGGGGGCGGACCTGGGAACGAGTTTCTACCGCCGGGAAGAGTCAGGTGCGCTGGAAGTGGATGTCCGCGTGCCCTTCCTGCCGAATTCCGGGTATGCGTTTCCGGTCACGAGCGATAGCTGGCACGGTGTCGATACCGTCCCACCCGGTGCAACGCCACGCGATTCGCTTATGCTGGTCTGGTATGTCGATGGCGCCTGGAAGAAGCTGGGTGCGGCTTCGCGAGCCGTTTTGCGTTGGCTCCGTTCATGAAAAACCCACTGATTGATGAAGGGCGGCTGGGCGTGTTGTCATTATTGGACCGCCCGACAGGCAATGTCGGAATCGAATTGGGTGTTGCCGCCGGGGATTTCAGCGCCAGACTGCTGGAAAGCGGTCGTTTTGACAGGCTCTACGGAGTGGACGCCTATGCCGACCACCACGAAGTGAACGAATACAAGCTTGCCTTGCGCCGGCTCGGCCCGTCCGCTGGGTACACCCTGCTCCGCATGTTCTTTGACGAGGCCCTTGAGTTGTTCGAGGATAACAGCCTGGATTTTGTCTATATCGACGGCTACGCGCATACCGGCCAGGAAGGAGGGGAGACGATTTTCGCCTGGGCGTCGAAGGTGAAGCCGGGGGGCGTTGTATCAGGCCACGACTATGCCCCGGAGTTTCCCCTCAATATTGAAGCGGTTGACCGGTTCGTCGCGGAAAACGGTTTTGAACTATGTATTGTGGATATGGAAGGGGCCTACCCCTCCTGGGCCGCGCGGAAAACCACCGAAACCATAACTGGAGGTCCGACGCCAGAATTGCGGCGGGCAGCTCGCAATGCGCGTATTGTTGCCGGACTGCGCCGGGCCGTGGTCGCGCCCTTTAAGCGATTCATCGGGGGGCGTGAGAATTGCAAATGTGGCAAACACCCCGCGGGCGGTTTGTATTGATCGGTTTTTGAAGGAATGGGACGGGTGCGAATTTGTCATGTGATCGAATGCGGTGCGACGGGCGCACTGGAAATGGTTCTGCTCATGGCCGAGATCCAGCGCACCCAGGGGCACGCTGTGCTGATCGTGTACTCGCCGCGTGCCGGGACGCCCGCTGACTTGCGCGCGAGAATACACCCGGACGTGCGGCTCGAACGCCTGGTGATGCGTCCCATCCCATTGCATATCGCCGGATGGTGCCGGCGCTTTGCCGGGTTGTTGCGGCGCTGGAATGCGGATGTGCTGCATTTCCATGGCGCCAGGGCGGGATTCATGGGCCGGCTTGTGGCCGGTCGGCGCTTTGGAAACCGCGCGTTGTACAGCCCGCACTGCATTTCATTGATGCATCTGGATCGCTCGGGAATCGAGCGCGTCCTGTTCCGCGGACTGGAACGATTGGCGAACGGCATTTGCAACTCGATATATGTGGCTTGCTGTGTCCCCGAGCAGCGGGTGATCGACAATGAAGTCGGAGCTACGACGACTTTGCTGGAAAACGCGGTCGAGGACGGGCTGCTTGCGCGTTATGCGGGAGTAAAAACTGGAGATCGAGAAAAAAAACGGATCGTCACCTGTTCACGAATTTCGGCGGCCAAAGACCCCTCGCTTTTCGCGGATATCTGCAGGGCGGTGCGCGCCGCGAGGCCGGACATCGAGTTTCGATGGATCGGTGACGGCGACGCGCATCGCCGCAAATTGCTTGAGGATGCCGGCGTGCGGGTGACGGGATGGATGTCCCGCGCGGACGCGCTTCGGGAAGTGGCGGACGGCTGGTTCTACCTTTCGACAAGCGCCTGGGAGGGTTTGCCGGTGTCGGTGCTGGAGGCGATATTGCTGAAGGTTCCCGTGCTTTGCCGACGGGCCGAATGGAGTGAGCCGGTAATACGCCACGATGAGACCGGATTCCTGTTCGACAACGTGGACGCCGCTTCGGAAATGCTGATCGGACACGATACCGCAAGGCCCGTCGCCGTGGCGGAGAACGCCTGGAAGGCGGCGCGAAGCCGATATTCCCAGACGCGTTTCGCCGCTGAGCTGGCGCGGCTATACGAACAGTTCGAAAAACGCGGATGATATTGTCGGCAGTCCCCGGTTGCACCCCTCTGATGCGAGCTCGTCTGGCTTGTGCAGGCGCACATCCGAATCCGGGTGGCGCCGGGATTGGCCAGTCGTCGATGTCTTCATGAAGTGGCGGGACTCGGTATCGCTTGCATTCCTGGTTCGCTGTGTGGGCGGCGCGGGCAGTCTGGGATATGGGCTGTTGCTTGCCGGTGTGCTGTCGCCCACCGCGATGGGGGAATTCACGGTCGCCGTTTCGGTGGCGATCATCGCCGCGACGGTATCCAAATTCGGCCTTGACGCGTATCTGATGCGTTGCGCCGCGTGCGAACCGCGGGAACTGCGGATTATCGCGTCGCGCTGTCTCGCCACGTCTTGTCTCGCGGGCATTCTTGCATGGGGAGTCTGTGTCTGGGCCAGCCGGGGAGCCGATTTCGGCACTGGCCCCGTATTCGGCATTCTGCTGCTGGGAATCCCTTTCCTCGCCATGAGTTACGTGCTCGCCGGATTGCTGAAGGCGGGCGGGCTTCCGGCGGCGGCGGTTTTCCTTGAGACCGGCGGTTGGCAATGCCTGATGTGCGTGTGCGCGATTCTAATGCATTTGGCCGGCAGCGATTCGCCGTTCCTTGTCGCCATTTGCTTCGTGCTCGGAACGGCGCTGATGTTCGCCGTCTTTCTCCATGTGTCGTGGCGTCCGTCTTTTGGCTCGGAATTGCCGGCGCGGAACACGGGTTTTGCGTCGAGACCCGCGCTTCGGGAGGTGGCGCCGCTGGCGGGGCTGTCTGTCGGCAATGTGATCATGCGCTGGTCGGATACGCTGTGGATCGCCTGGTGGCTGGCCCCGGGTGAAGTCGCGGTTTACGTGGTGTGCACAAGGCTTGCCGGCGGCATCGCATTCATCGACCATGCGATCAACGCCATCGCGGCGCCCCGCTTTGCGCGACAGCACCAGAGCGGGGAAACGCAAGCTCTACGCCGCGAGTTCCTGCGGGCGTGCGCCATTTCGGGAATGCTCGGGGCGCTCGGCGCGGCGGCGGTTGCGCTTCTTGGGCCGTATGTGCTGGATTGGCTCGGGGGTCCCTATTCCGGGGCGGATCTGATCTTGCGGCTGGCCGCGGCTGCCATGGCGGTCCAGGTGTCGCTGGTGCCCATCGGACACCTCGCGGCCATGTCGGGACGGGCGTCGGACCACTTCAAGGCAACCGCCCTGGCGCTGGCGCTCCAGCAGACCGCTTTCCTGCTGCTCATCCCGAGCTTTGGCATGGTGGCGGCATTGTTTGGGTTCGCGTTGTCGAGAATATTCGCCCACCTGCTCACCCTGGCGATTCTGCGAAGCCGGAGCGAATTCAAGTGGCTGACGCGGTGACCGGTCGCTGGTGAAAATCATTCCTGTGCGGCGTAGCCCCGCCCGGCGCGTTCGGGTGCGCCGTCCCGGGTCCAGCCGCCTGTCGCCATGCCCCGCCGCCCGGTGGCCCATATCATGAATTTGTCGACAAAAACGATGGCGAAGGTCGGATAGGCGAAGTACCACGCGTAGGTCTTCACGAAGTTGTACACCTCGGAACGGAACAGCCGGTAGGTAAGAATCAGGGCGAAAACTATGAAGACATGCCGCATCGCTGTGGGCGACCTTTCAAGCAGGCCGAAACAGGCCCCGAAGAAAGCGAACTGGACCGCGACTCCCATCAGTCCGTTTGCCGAATATCCCTCCCACAAGCCGCTGAAGCCATAGCCGAGTCCGGGGAAAAGTATCACCCGTTCGGGGAAAAACTCCTGGAAAAACCACTCGGAAAGCGCATCCTCCTCAGGGCGCATGACAAAAAGGGATTTCAACGCGAGGGCGTAGCCGTTGTGGGGAAGTTCCACATCCGGCCGAGTCATGAGCAAAACAGTGTGCCTGATCCAATTGGTGTATTCCCCGAAGTCAATGTTGCTCGGATAGTCTTGATTGAGAAGGAGGTCGTAGAGGACCGGCTTGAACAAAAGGGTCGCCGACAACGAAAGGACCATGACAAGGGCGACGGTGCGCGGTCGGATTCTACCGCTGCGTTCAAGGAAGTAACACAGGCAAATCACCATGATGGAAAGGTCGTACCTTGATATGGTCAGCAGCCCCACAAGAATGCCGTGGCAAAGGATGAAGTACAGCAGCGCCCTGTCGCGCCGGTTTCCAAAGTACAGATGCCGGGCCAGCACGATAGGCAGGCAGACATTGATGAAATTGGCCAGATAGAATAGCGCCACCCTGGGCCTGACCGCGGCGAAGCGCTCGATGCGGTCGGAGAAAAGAAAATCCAGAGGGCCGATCAGCAAGATTGCCGCCGCTTCAAACGCCAGCGCGACCCCAACCACAAAAAGCAGGGTGGTGTGGGAAGGCAGATATTCCCGGACCCGAATCGCGCTGCTTCGCTGGCGCACGCCGGCGAGCGCGTAGGCGAGGTTGAATCCGATGACGGCCGCCACGGACATCCAGCCGATTTGATCCAGTTGGTCCGTGTAAGCCCGCCCCATGGTCGCCCGCGAGACGGTCAGGCCAAAGGCCATGTACGCCATGGCGCACAAGTTGAAGTAGATGCCCAGTTGCAGGAAGTTTCCGCGGCGAACGTAGTACCAGACGCTGAAACCACCGGAGACAGTCAGTAACGCCAGTATTTGCGGCATCTCGCTAGAGCCTCTTCCTGAATCGTTTGAACCAGTTCACGTAGGCCCAGCGCAGGGGGTAATCCAGGCTGACAGATCCAGCGCGAGAGGCTTCGGCAACGGGTTGGCGGGACCGGGACCCGAAACCGGCGGCGTCGAGTATGAAGTCCTCCACGGGGGCCGGCGCGGACAGATGCGCAATCTCGCGCGCCTGGAAGGTCATGCGGTCGGCGGCGGGCCGCAGCATGGAGGCCAGCGCGCCGTCGAGATCCGTGGACTGGTGGATGCGCCATCCCGTTTGCTGGGTGAGCGGAGCATCCCGATAATCCAGCGTGGCGGTTGGCGTTCCCGCGAGCATCGCCGTGGTTGCTATTGTGGAGGGAGTCGTGATCAGGCATTGATAGCGGAGTATGGATTTCGCGAAAGACTCCGCGGTGTCGTTGTCCCTGGCGGGAATGCCCAGGGATTTCAACAGCTCCCGGTCTCCGATCCGGAAACGGTAATCCGCTCCCATGCGTTCCAGGGCGGCGACAGTGAGCGTGATCAGTTTTTCCAGTCTCAACCGTTCGCCCTTGTCGAACGCGGGAGTCCGCGCGGTTGCGATAAGGAACCCGGCGGTCCTGGATCGTGGCGAAGTTTCGTCCCCGGTTGGCGCGGGCGCGGCGCGGGCGGGGAGCCAGGCGTGGGTCCGGACGCCAAGCGCGGCGTAAGCCTCGCAAGACCACCGGTCCACACAGGCGACATGGGTATACAGCAGCGGGTCCATCTGGTTCGCCCGCCGGTGCGCGGCGTTGCGATACGCGTTCGCCACATCGTAGATTCCGTCGAAGAGATAGAGTCTCGGCACACCGCGGCTCGCCGCCAACTCCAGTATCCTCCGCGCGGCGACGCTGGTGTCGACACAGTTGACGACCAAGCCGGTATTCCGGAGGCGGCGCGGCAGTGACTGAAGGCTGATCACGCCGTACCGGGCGACATGACGGAGCCGCTCAAGGTTTACACCCAGATCCTCGAACTGTCGGGCGGGTTGCAGGAAGAGTATGTTGAAATCAGAATCCAAGAATCTCACCCAGCACTTCCGGGCGACCGGCCCGCACCGCGGCGGCGGACGCGCCGCGGATATCCCGTCCGAAGGCGGCCCGCGCTTTCTCCGCAATCAGGACGCGCCCGGATTCGTCAAGCTCATCCCAGACCCCGAGGCCGGCCTCAACCATCAGCAGGAGCATCGCGTGGCGCCGGTCTTCGTGCGGTCCGGTGTGTAGTGCCAATCGCAATGGCGCCGCAGTTTCAGATGCCGGGGCTTCGCGGTCCAACCTGACCTGCACGAGCCGCATCCAGCCATAGGGGTCCATGGCGGCCAGGCCGAGACCTTTTTCCAGCATGGTTTCAACCTCCCCCGGAACGTGTCCGCCTCCGGCGTCCTCGTACTCGCCGAGAATCAGCAAACCCAGGGCGAGGTCGGTATGGATTCGGGCTGTTCGCCGCCAATTCGCCGCTGCCTCGCGCGAGTGAACGAAGCGGTTCAGGGAGGCGCGGTCCACCGCCTGTTCGTCTTGCAGCCGTTCCATGACGGAATTGCCGGACAACAGCAAAACGTCCGAAACCGCGATGGGGACCGCTGCGATGAAAACAGCCGCGCCGATGACGACTGCGGACAATGCCGGGAGGTAGGGCAAGAATCGGCGGGATGTCCGGCCACCGTAAGCCATGGCTAACGGGCGTAATACTGGCTGTACTTGGAGGACAGGCTGTTTGGCTCCGGGCCATATCCATACGAGCCATAGTTGTATGAGTAGTATCCCTTCCGGTGGCCTTGCGCCATTGTCAAGGCGGCGCCGGTAACGCGCACCCGGGAGTCCACGAGCTGTTTGACGCCCGCCGCCGCGACTTTGCGTGGCGTGTTGGCCCAGCGCACGGCGTAAACAGTTTGATCGACACATTGGGCCAGTGTGATCGAATCCGATACCAGAAGCACGGGAGGCGAATCGACTATCACAAAATCGTAACGGGACTTGAACTCGGCGAGGAGTTTCGACAGTTTCTGCGACCGGACGATATCGGTGCGGACTTTGAGGGACTTTCCCGCCGTGAGTATGTCAAGACCCGAGGCTTCGTCATTCTTGATGAAATCCCCGGTGGCAATGGCATGATCGGCGAGCAGGTGGGCAAGACCGAAATCATCCGTCAATCCCAGCCGTTTCGCGATCTGGCCGTGCCGGAAATCGGCGTCGATCAGCAAGGTGCTGCGCCCGCCGCGGGCAAGCATGCGCGCCAGGGAAATGGCCAGAAAAGTCTTCCCTTCGTTGGCAACCGAGGAAGTGACAAGAACGGAAACGGAATTCGGTTCGACATTGTGGGTCGCCAGCAACCCGGTGTGAAGCATGCGCAGCGACTCCGAGAAGGCCGACATGGGATTTTCCAACACATGATCGACGATGGAATCCTCCGGTTCGGCCAGCATCGGAATGGCGCCAAACGAGCCGACTTTCAAACCGGTTTCCAACTGTCCGCTGTGCCTGAATCCCCGTTCGAAAACCTGTTCGACCACGAACACCGTCAATAGCGCCAGAAGCAGGGAAACGACCAGCGAAATGGCGGACGCCGCCGGTATGTTCGGCCAGGAATGTTCGATCGGCACGCTGGCGCGGGAGATGATTCGCGCATCGGCCGAAAACAGATCTTCCTGATCCCCGGTTTCCATGTAGCGCGCCAGGAAAACATCGAACAGGGCCTGGTTCGCGGCGGCCTCGCGCTCGAGAACGCGAAGCCGGGCCTGTGAAGTGGTCAGTCGGGTGGCTTCTTCCCTGAGTCCATCAAGGCTGGATTCCAGTGTTTGTTCCCGGGTCTTCGCCACTTCGAGATTGTTTTCCAGGCTGGATACGATCCGTCCGACTTCTTCCGAAATTCTTGTGCGGATATCCACCAACTCGGCCTCGACATTGATCATGCGCGGATGCCGCGGGCCGTATTCCTGGGCCATCTGGGCAGCTTCGCCATCGAGGATGGTTTCCTGCATCCTGAGGTTTTGAATCAGCGGCGCGGCGAGCACCTCGGGTGTCGAGTAGATGCCGTCCTCCGACAGCGACAGTTCCCGCGCCTGACGAAGCTTGGCGTCCGCTTCCGAAGTCGCCGCCCGCGCGACGATCAATTGCGAGTTGACTTCGGAAATCTGCTGTTCGATCAATGTGGAATCGCTGGTCTGGGTAAGGCCCTGCTCCCGACGATAGTTTTCCACCGCCCGCTCCGACTGTTCGACCTGATCCCGGAGCGTCAGCACCCGTTCATTCAGCCAGGAGGCCGCTTGTTCGGTCGCGTCGAACTGCTGATCGAGCTGTTCCCGAAGATAGATGTCGGCCAGGGTGTTGACCACTGTCGCCGCCAATTCCGCGTCTTCGGTAGTCACCGCGACCGAAACCACATAGGAGATGCCCACGGATTCTATGTTCAGGGCTTCGATCAATGCCATGACGGTTTCATCCCGGACCCTGCGTTCCGCTTCCGCGGCGGTCAAAACGTCGTCGGGGCCGCTGCCGGGCACGAGCCCGCGAAGCCAGGGCAATGTACTGCCCCACAGCGAGGGCGGACGGAGTTGCCGGTTGAATTCGGGATTGTCCACAAGCCCGAGTTCATCGACGACTTTTTCGGCCAGGGACCGGGATGCGAGCACTTGGACCTCGCTCTGAATCGTGATCCGGTCGGGACGCAGGGCTTCGAGCACGCTTTCAATGTCAACCACATTGGTTGCGCGGGTGCCGATGAGTATCCGCGCCTCCGCGGTGTAGCGGGGGGTCAACTGGAACAGGACCAGCGCCGAAACGAGCATCGTCAGCAGCATGGTGGCGAAGATCAGCATCTTGTGGCGCCAGAGCAGGGCGAGCACATCGAGCAGCACCGGTTCGGCGGCGGGCGGCGCCTCGGCGTTCGAATCGGGAACGATGGGGGAATTCATGGCTTCACAGGTATCCGAATCTTGTCCTGTCCGCAGATCAGAAAGCGTTCCGGTGGCCCACCAGGGCCGGGACGCTGCGGGCAACGATCCACAGGTCCAGCCAAAGCGACCACCGGGCCAGGTACCAGAGGTCGTAGCGGACCCTCTTTTCCATGTTTTCGGGCGAATCCGAGCCGCGCAAACCGTGGATTTGCGCCCAGCCCGTGATTCCGGGCCTCACGCGGTGGCGCAGCATGTAGCCGGGGATGAGCTCGCGGTATTGCAGGTTCACGGAGACGGCGTGGGGTCGCGGCCCGACGACCGACATGTCTCCGCGCAGCACATTGTAGATCTGCGGCAGTTCGTCGAGTGAGGTGCGGCGCAGGAACTTCCCGATGGGGGTATATCGATCGTCTTCCCTGACCGCCTGCCTGACATCCGCGCCGTCCTCGATCACGGTCATGGTGCGGAACTTGAGCACCCGAATCTCCCGGCCGTCGATGCCGTGCCGCCGTTGGCGGAACAGCGCCGGGCCAGGCGATGTGAGCCTGATCGCCGCCGCGATGATTAACATGGGCGCCGCCGAGACCAGAAGCATCAAGAGCGCGAGAAGAACATCCTCCGTTCTCTTGACCCAACTGTTGGCGCCCGAATAGGGAGTTTCAAAAATGCTGACAAGCGGCAATCCGCCGCAATCCACCCAGCGCGCGTGGGCCAACTCCTCGGCATGCGTGTTTGGAACGATGTAGACGGATACCGGCGTATCGCACAGCGCGGCGACCAGGCGCCGGCATGCGTCTCCGGCTTCCGGGCGCATCGCGACAAACACCGTTGAAAACTCGCCTTTTCCGGCCCGTTCCACCAGATCTTCCAGGTTTCCCAGGACCGGCAGGGAGAAGCCGTCGCTTTCGACCTCTTCAGCCGTTCGCTCCGATTCGGCAAAGCACCCCGCCAGCGTGGCGCCGAAGGCGGCGCCGGATTGCAGAAAGCGGCCGAAACCGAGCGCCCTTTCTCCGGCGCCGGCGATGACCGCTGGCGCGCCGGTTGGAGAAGTTCGGCCATGACGGGTTGCGAACTGCAAGGTCAGGCGCCAGCCCACGAGTCCGAGCGCGCCGAAAATTGCCCAGAAACCGACCGCCAGGCGGGAATAGTCCGCGGTTACCTTGGCGGTCCAGGCGATCACCAAAAGCCCGGCGAGCGTCCACGCCCAAGCGGTCAGCGCAACCCGGATTTCCTGGAAAAGCTCCCTGATCGCCGTTCGCTCGCGAACCGGCGCACCTCCGCCGAACAGCAGATAGAGCGGCAGCGCGACAAGGCCGGCGGGCAGGTACAGTTCCGCGTTGTCCAGGCCACGCAGTCGATAGGCCAGCCAGAGGCTCAAGACTATGACAATGGCGTCGGCGCAACGCGCCACCGACACGCGCTGTAATCGAACCGGTTTCAGTTGTCTTTCCAATTATCCAGTTCTCATACAAGCACAACGCAAGCTGTATCCAATAATCGGTACCGGGCTTCCGGCACAGCCTCCGGGACTGGCGCCGGAGCTAGAACAACCGCTCCGCCACCCGGACCACATCGCCCGGCAATACCTTGTCGTTCACGTCAATCTCGTTTTCCGTGCGGGTTTCGTCGGTCGCCCGGATTACCATCACCCGGTTTGTTCTCGCCCGGTAGCTGAAGCCGCCGCCGAGGGCCACCGCCTCGATCACGGTCATCCCGTTGACATAGGGATACGCGCCGGGATCGTTCACTTCCCCGATGATGTAGAACGGGCGGTATTCCAAGACTTCGACGCTGACTCTCGGATCGACCAGGTAGTCCGGCTTCAGCGCATCGACGACAATCCGCTGCGCCTCGCCGAGCGTGGCGCCATCGAAATCGAGGACGCCCACCAGTGGCAGCGATACAGTGTCCGTTTCGCTGAGCAGGTACTCTCCCGTCAAATCGTCATGCCCGAAAACGGTGATGCGGATGCGGTCGCCGTGGCCCAGCACATAGTCCGCCGTATCCTCCGCGGCGCCGCGCGCCTTCGGCGCGAGAACCGCGAGCAGGCAGAACGCAACGAGAAACACGAAGCGCCCAATTGGCGGCCGTGGCTTGGCAAAAGTTATTCCGGGGGCCGGACTCATAAACTGAACCGGAAGTTCAGGTAGACATAGTCCTTGTCGTAGTTGTCGCGCGGGAAAGTCGAGTCCCTGCGCTGCACCCGCAAGCCCAGGTCGAATTCGGCCATCCTGCTGAGTTTCCAGATCGCGCGGACGGTGCCGGTCAGGATTTCGTCCTCCCGGGCGATTCCAACGTACTCGTTCGTCGTCAAGCCGATATCGCCACCGATCAGCACGTTGCGGCGCAGTTCGTGGTCGAGGCTGAGGTTCAGCGACGAAGCCATGTAGCCGGAGGCCTGGCGCAGCGCGGATTCGTTGACCGTGCGTCTTGCCGTACCCCGGAAAGTGGTAAGTGGCGTCGCGTTCCAGGTCAGGGAGCCGCCGTAGCTGATTCCGTCCACTTCCGGCAGCCGTTCGTCCCGGTCGTAGGATTGCCTGCGGTAGCCGGCAAACAGCTCTCCGCCGAGCACGGCGCCGATATCCAGCCGCGTGCCCAGCACCGTCTCGGCGCCGTCGGAATCCCGGGCGAACCGGTCGCCGCCCTGCAGCCGGTCATAACGGCGGCTGAAGCGCGTTGTGCGCAGGAAGAGTTCGTTCCCGGGAGAAATATCGAGACCGATCCTCGCCGAAACTTCCCTTTCGCCCCGGTCGCGGTCGTTCTGGGTGAGAACCCGTCCGGTGAGCCCATCGACCGCGTTGTCATACGCGAGTCCGGTGTAATGTCCCTCGATTCCGAAAGAAAGGCGGTTCAGGCGCCGGAACAGTTCGATGCCCGCATCCGTCATCTTCCGTGAAACCGGCTCCAGGGCCGTGAAGGGGGATTCCGGGTCGCCGCGCTCCTCGTGGAGTTCGCGGAGTGTCACGTCGGCGCGCAGCCAGGCGTCGCGCGAAATGTCGATCCTTCCGCCGAAACCCGCGAACCAGTTCACGACGTTTTCGCTGTCCGCCTCGGCGAAGTCGCTCGCTTCGAGCCCCGCGTCCAGCCGAAATTCGTGGCGGTTCCATCGGGAAACGCCGAAAACCCTTGGACGGGTATAGCGAATGGTGTCCCGCGTTACGTCATCGGACAGCCGGTAGATATTGTCATCCTGGGCCACTCCCAACTCGAGAGACGGGTACAGGATGACACTGGGGGGGGGGGCGGGCGCCCCCCGCCCCC
>JAJDSZ010000122.1 GCA_022827425.1 Pseudomonadales bacterium
CAGCGTTCGCCGCTGGAACCGTAGGCGGCGCTCACCGCGGCATCGGCGGCCAAGGTCACATCGGCGTCGGGCAGCACGACCATGTGGTTCTTGGCTCCGCCGAGGGCCTGCACCCGCTTGCCGTTGGCGGTTCCGGCCTCGTAGACGGACCGCGCCACCGGTGTGGAGCCCACGAAGCCGACAGCGGCCACGTCGGGGTGGGCCAACAGTCGGTCCACCGCCGTCTTGTCGCCCTGGATGAGGTTCACAACCCCCGGCGGGAGGCCCGCCTGGGCCAGCAACTCCATCGTGAACAGCGGCGCCGAGGGATCCTTCTCCGAGGGCTTCAGCACGAACGTGTTGCCGCAGGCGATGGCGTTGGGGTACATCCACATGGGCACCATGGCGGGGAAATTGAATGGCGTAATGCCGGCAACCACCCCCAGCGGCTGCATTTCCGACCAACTGTCGATGCCCGGCCCCGCCTCCCGGGAATGCTCCCCCTTGAGCAATTCGGCAATGCCGCAGGCGTATTCCACGACTTCCATCCCGCGCTGCAACTCGCCCGCCGCATCGCTCAACACCTTGCCATGTTCACTGCTGATAATGCGGCAGATTTCGTCGGCGTGGGTTTCCAGTAATTCGCGGAAGCGGAACATGATGCGGGCGCGCCGGGCCGGCGGCGTTGCGGCCCAGCCGGGAAAAGCCGCGGTTGCCGCGGAGACGGCCTCGCTCACCGTGGCGGAATCCGCCATGGCCACCCGGCTCGCGGGCGCGCCCAGCGCGGGATCGAAAACGTCCTGGCTGCCGCCGTTTCCGGCGCTTTCCCGGCCAGCGATGAAGTGCCCGGTGAGGGGCAATGCGCTATCGGTCGCGGCCGGGCCGGAAGCTTGCGCAGGTTGCGGCTCAGCCGATTTCATCCAGACTCTCCCCAAGGGCGTTGACCAGGGCGGTGATCTGTTCCGGCGTCGAAACAAAAGGCGGCGCCAACTGGATCGTGTCCCCTCCCCAGCGGACATAAAAGCCTTTTTCCAGGCATTTCAGGCCGAGCTCGAAAGGCCGCCGCATGGGCTCGCCAGGATGATGGGCGATGCTGACTCCGGCGGCGAGGCCGTAATTGCGGATGTCGGTAACCAGGGGATGGCCGCGCAGGCCGTGTACTTCGGCCTCCAGCACCGGGGCGAGTTTGCGCACATTGGCCACAAGCGCCTCGTTCACCAGCAGGTCGAGTGCCGCATGGGCCGCCGCGCAGGCCACGGGATGGGCGGAATAGGTGTAGCCATGGGGGAACTCCACCATGTAGTCCGGGCCGCCGTTTTCCATGAAGGTCTCGTAAATCTCGCCCCGCAGCACCGCCGCGCCCATGGGAACGCAACCATTGGTGATCTGTTTCGCCAGGGCCATGATGTCCGGCGTGACGCCGAATTCCTCGGCGCCGGTATTCGACCCCATGCGGCCAAGGCCGGTGATGACTTCATCGAAAATCAGCAGGATCCCGTGTTCGTCGCAGATGTCCCGCAGCCGCTGGAGATAGCCCCTGGGCGGCGGAATCACGCCCGCGGTTCCCGACATGGGTTCGACGATCACCGCGGCGATATTGCTGGCGTCGTGGAGCAGGATCAGCTCAAGCACTTCCCCGGCGAGATGGGCGCCGGAATCCGGCATGCCCCGGCTGAAGGCGTTGTCTTCGGTGATGGTATGGGAGATATGGTCCGCCTCCACCCCCGGCCCGAACAGCTTGCGGTTGAAGCCGATGCCGCCAACGCCGACGCCGCCGAAATTGACGCCGTGATAGCCCTTGTGGCGGCCGATGAAGCGGGTCTTGCCGGAATGCCCCTTGAGCGCCCAGTAGGCCCGGGCGATTTTCAGCGTGGTATCGACGGTTTCCGAGCCGGAATCGGTAAAGAACACATGGTCAAGGCCCGCTGGCATCAGTTCCACCAGCTTGTTGGCCAACCGGAAAGACAGGGCATGGCCGTACTGGAAGCCGGGCGAATAATCGAGCTCGGCGAGCTGGCGGCTTACCGCATCGACGATTTCACTCCGGGCATGGCCGGCGCCGCAGGTCCACAGCCCGGACAGGCCATCGAAGATGCGCCGCCCGTCCACGTCGAAGTAATACACGCCCCGGGCCGACTGCAGCAGCCGCGGATGGTCCTTGAATTGCCGGTTGCCGGTGAACGGCATCCAGTGTGCTTCCAGCTCGTCCCGGTTCAGTTTCATTGTTGCCGCCTCTTCATTTTGCGGTCGCCGGTCTGACTGGGTCCGAATCCGCCCCGGGCGGGTCTGACAATGCGGCCAGGTCTGCCCGGTACGCATTTTCCAACTCCCGGGAAGGCCACAGCAGCGAAACCGCCCAGCCCAGCAGCAGGGCGAACAGGAACGATGGCGTCATGGTTTCCACCGCGATGAAATACTCGCCCACGCCATCGAGTTCCTGCAAGACGAATTTGCTGATGATGGTCATGGAGAATCCGCCCAGCATCGAGGCGATGGCGCCGCGTTCGGTGAACTTCGGCCAGAACAGCGACAGGATGATCATCGGGCAGAAGGTCGCCGCGATTCCCGACCAGCCGAAAATCACGAACCAGAATATGGTCCTGTCCGGCGACAGTACCGAGACGGTGACGGCCAGGGCAAGGGCCAGCGCGGCCATGACCATGGTGACCTTGCGGCAAAGCGCGGCGGCCCGGGCGTCTCCCATGCCGGGATTGATCATCCGGGCGTACAGGTCGTGGGTGAGCGAGCTCGCCGCCATGACCAGCAGCGAGGAAACCGTCGACATGATCGCCGCCAGCACCGCCGCCACATACAGCCCCACGATCCAGGGCGGGAAGGTGTATTCCACCAGTTGCGGCAGGACTTCCTCGGCGCCCGTGCCCAGGGCCGCCGTGGGCTCCACGCCCGCCTCGGTAAAAATGTACCTGCCCAGAACGCCAATGCTCACGGCGCTGAAATCCGTGAGAATGGTGAACATCACCGCCACCCATTTGCCCCGGTGGATCTGGTCCTGGCCGCGGACCGCGATGAAGCGGGCGAAAATCTGCGGCGAGCCGAGAAAGCCCAGGCCGATGGTGACCATGCCCAACGCCAGGAAGAAATTCATCCAGGTGAGGCCCCCGGCGCCCCAGAAACTCACCAGCCCCGGGTCTATGGCCCGGAGCCCCGAATAGATGGCGTCCGAGTTGCTCATGGTGAGCCAAGCCACCACCGGCAGCATCACAAGGCAAAGCAGCATCACCGAGCCCTGGAACATGTCGGTCCAGGCGGCGGCGAGAAAACCGCCGGCAATGCAATACGCGGCGACGAAAATGAACCCGACCACGGCGCCCGCCAGATACTCCCATTCGAGGAAGGCGGCGAAAGCCTTGCCGGTGGAGTCGATCTGGGCGGCAATGTAGATCAGCACGAAAAAACACAGGGAAATCGCCGAAACCACCCGCAGGGTCTGGGTGGCGGGTTTGAAGCGGCTCACCAGATAGTCGATTACCGTGAGCGATTGATTGCGGTCGGTGAGTTGCTTGAAGCGCGGCGCCATGACAAACCAGGCGATGGTGACGCCGATGACTTCGCCCACCAGAATCCAGTAGGCGGAAAAGCCCACCATGGCGCCCATGCCGGTTACGCCGAGCAACAGCCAAGCCGACTCGCCGGTGGCCTGGGCGGAGAACGCGGCCACCCAGAAGCCGAGCCTCTTGCCCCCCACCACAAAGTCGCTCATGTTGCGGATGCGCCGCGCGGCGAGCCAGCCAAGCAGCACCAGCACGCCAAAATACAGGGCAACCATCGCGTATCTCTCAAACATGAGCCGCGCCTTCCCGAAAGTTGGCTCGATGATAACCCCCGGGGGCGTGTGTCACCAGTGCGCGAGGAGATTCGGGGCATCAGGCGCGGCCAATTACCAGCCGTAGCGTTCCCGCTGGTATCGGCACCAGTCCGGCCCGCACAGCGGCCGTGCGGCATCGGCGAGCAACCGCTGGCTTGCCAGACTGAAATTGCGCCGGGGATCATGCATTGTCGCGCGAATGACCTCGGCAACCGTGGTCGTCCCCGGAAACTCCCGCCGCAGGGTCGGCGAGGTGATGGTCTTGTGGTAGGCGATGTTTTCATCCGGGACCACAAGCACCACCTTCGCTTCGGAAACGCCCAGTTCGCGTTTCGCCACCATGCGGTCCGCCAGCAGCCGCTGGCGCATGATCTGGTAAAAGGGCTCGTGCAGCCAGGCGTCCAATGGCAGGCTGCGGCGGAATGCCGGCGAGGATGCGTACGGGTTCATGTATCTTCGTTGCCGGGTGCGACCCTGCTTTCCGACTCCCTTGTCGTTCTCGCCGTAGGATTCGATGTACTTCCACTCGAACAGATAGGCCCGGCGGCCCGCGGGAGTTTCCGCGAGGATGAAGGCGTCGACGCTGGTGGTGAACTCGCCGCGAATGGTATGGCCCCTGCCTTCCAGCGCATGGCCCAGGCCGATCCATTCGAATTCCACGGTGGATGATGTACCCGCCGCGGGATCTTCTATGGCCGCGATTTCGATCACATCCTCATCAATCGCCCTGAGCAGGGCAAGCAGCGCGTCTTCGATACCGGCCAGGGGCAGGAGAAAATTCACGCAGGCGATCTGGGAACTCGCCATGTTTCTGGTGGGGCCGCTTTCCCCGGCCTGATCAAAGCCCGCGTGTCGCCACCACCTGATGCCGCGCTCCCCGAAGAACTTCCGGGCGCCTTCGTCGCCCCGCAGGGATGGAAAGAGATTCTCGTCTTCGTGGCCGAGGGCGAGCAAGTGCGGATAGGCGATTCCGCGCGGGTCCGTGGGTGCCCCGCCATCCGCGCTGATGGTGGCGGACTCGCTCCGGAAATTCTCCTGACGCCGGTATTCCACGTCCCTGAAATTCATAGCGCCTGGTGTGCCGTCCCATAAGTTTGCCGCAATGCAGCGGGCCATGCCGCAACGGGTTCCGGGGTCTCCCCTTCGGCACCCCGCACCACAGCGGGCAGGTTAGAAATTTATCCCCTTTTTTTCAATTTGAATTGAATCATTATTCTCTCGCGGATTCTCTTGCAAGGGCCGCCCAATGAGATTCTGCGACTACGCTTCGCGCAGAATGACATGCGGTTGGGGAGCCAAAAATGAGAATTTCCCGTAATCGTGGCAATCCTTTGCCCCCGCCGCTTTCCGGCGATATAGTTCACCCATTGCAATCAAACCCCGGGGGTTGTCCCATGGCGCGACTATCCAGAAGAAAGTTTCTCGGCTCCGGCGCCGCGCTTGCGACCGCCGGTATCGGCCTGCCCACCCGCGAGCTGCTCGCCCAGCAAGGCCCGGACGACAGCGGCGCGCCGGACTATGTTGTCGTCAACGCCCGGGTGTACACCCAGGATGACGGCCTGCCCCGGGCCGGGGCCTTTGCCGTCAAGGGAGACCGCTTTGTCGCCGTGGGCTCCAGCGAGGACATCCGCAATCTCGCCTCGGCGGGGGTGGAAATCATCGACGCCGAAGACATGACGGTGGTGCCGGGCTTCATCGACGCCCACTCGCACCCATCCGGCGCCGGCGTCAATGAACTCGTCCAGGTCAACGCCGACCGGCGCTCGATTGCCGAAATCCAGCAGGCGCTGGCAGAGCGGGCCGCCAACACCCCCACCGGGGAATGGGTGCGGGCATTCAAGTACGATGACACCAAGCTTGCCGAAGGCCGCCCCATCAACCGCTTCGACATCGACGCGGTGGTGCCGGACCACCCGGTTGTTGTCGGACACCGGGGCGGCCATACCGGCGTCTACAACAGCCTCGCCCTCGCCCTTGCCGGCGTCACCGCGGAAACGCCGAACCCGGACGGCGGCCGGTTCTTCCGCGATGAAAACGGCGTGCTGACCGGCCTCGTGGCCGAACGGGCGCGCTATATCTTCAACGAACTGATTTCCACCGATTCGACCCGGGAGCAGCGCCGGGACGGCGTCAAGCTGATTTCCGAATTGATGACCGCCGCCGGCCTGACTTCGGTACACCAGACCGGCGCGGGGCGCAACGACCTGATCGCCTACCAGGATGCCCGGGAAGAAAACGGACTGCGTTTCCGCATGTATCTGTTCCCCCGCGGCGAGTTGTATTCCGACCTGGTCAACACTGGCATCCGCACCGGTTTCGGCGACGAAGTGCTGCGCATCGGCGCGGTGAAATACGGCGCCGACGGCTCGGCCTCCGAGCGCACCATGTACATGAGCACACCCTACGAAGGCCGCCCCCACGACCACGGCATTCTCACGATGTCCCAGGAAGAGATTCACGAGGCCGTGGAGGGCGCCCACCGCAACGGCTGGCAGATCGGCATCCACGCCAATGGCGACCTCACCATCGCCATGGTGCTCAACGCCTACGAGCGGGTGCAGAACCTGTGGCCCCGACCCGACCCGCGCCATCGCATCGAACACTGTTCGCTGGTCAACCCCACCCTGCTCGAACGCATCCGCGACCTCGGCGTGGTGCCGACGCCTTTCTACACCTATGTACATTACCACGGCAACAAATGGGTTGATTACGGCGAGGAAAAAATGCGCTGGATGTTCGCCCACAAGTCGTTCCTGGACTACGGCATTCCGGTGGCGCCGGCATCGGATTACACGCCGGGACCCTACGAGCCGCTGATGGCCCTGCAAAGCATGGTGACGCGCAAGGATTTCGACGGCCGCGTCTGGGGCCCCAACCAGCGCATCACCGTGGATCAGGCCCTGCGCATCTGCACCATGGGCGGCGCCTACGCTTCCTTCGAGGAAAACCTCAAGGGCAGCGTGACGGCGGGCAAGCTCGCCGACTTTGTCGTCCTCGCCGAAGACCCCCACGACGTGGACCCGGATCGCCTCAAGGAAATCCAGGTCATGCGCACCGTGGTCGGCGGCATCGCCATGTACGAGGCATAGAAGGAGATTTCAAATGCAATACATGATCACCGCCTACGACGGCACGGACGCCGAAGCCCCCAGCCGCCGCAAGGCCGTCAGGCCCGCGCATCTGGATGGCATAAGGGAATTGAAGGCTACCGGCAACATCATTGCCGGCGGGGCGATTCTGGATGACGACGACCGGATGATCGGGTCGACCTTGTATGTCGAATTCGAATCCAGGGAAGCGCTGGATCAGTGGCTGAACGAGGATCCTTATGTCACCGGGGGTGTCTGGCAGGATATATCCGTCGTTCCCATTCGGCTGGCGGTCACGAACTGAGTTTTTTCAGTTCTGTTGGCCTCGTTTCCTGTATTCGCCGATGTCCGCTTGACGATATCTGTTGCATCAGACCTGTATTTGGACTAGATTCCGTCTGATGTGGAGGTGGAAACATGACTCTCGCAAGCAACATCAAACCGATCAGTTACCTGAAATCGCACGCCGCCGAAATCGTCCGTACGCTGGGAGAAACGACGGAGCCCTATATCATTACGCAAAACGGTCAGGCCAAGGTCGTGGTGCAAGACATAGACAGCTACGAGCGAATGCAGGAAACCATCGCCTTGCTGAAGATAGTCGCTCAAGGGAAAGAACAGATCGAAACGGGCAAAGTGCAGGACGCGGTGGATGTAATAGCGAATCTCCGCGCGCGGCGCTAGCCGGCGCCACCCATGCCACACCCGGTCAAACTGACCGACGCCGCGGCCGGCGATGTCGGAGACATAGGGGATTACATCCGGCAACATGACTCTCCAGGCGCGGCCGACCATGTGTTGACTCGCCTTGAAGAGGCTTTCTCCAGTCTTTCCGAGCAGCCGTCGCGCGGAACCTATCCGAAGGAATTGCTGGATTTGGGATTGCGGGAATTTCGCGAAATTTTCTTCAAACCTTACCGAATCATCTACCGGCTGCAGGACGACATTGTCTACGTGCTGGCCGTCGCCGACGGTCGCCGCGATATGCGCACCTTGCTCGAACGGCGCCTGCTTCGCGTTTGACAGCCCAGTTTGCTTCCAATCAGCTCTGGTAGGCCAGTTTTCTTTCTTCCTTGGTGTCGGTGTGGCCGATCAGATCGTGCAGGATCAGGTACAGGCTCGGCACCAGGAACAGGGTGATGACGGTGGCGAAGAGGATGCCGAAGGCGAGGGAGATTGCCATGGGCACGATGAAGAAGGTCGCCGGATTGCCCGAGAAAATGAGCGGCACGAGGCCCATGAAGGTAGTGAAGGAAGTAAGCAGGATGGGCCGGAAGCGCAACTCGCCGGCCTTGGCGACGGCGTTCACCATGCCCATGCCGTCGGCGCGCAGGCGGTTCACCGTCACCACGAGCACCAGGCTGGCGTTCACCACCACGCCGCTGAGGGCGATGATGCCGAGCAGGGAAAAGAATACGAGATCGGCGCCCATGATGTAGTGGCCGCAGATGGCGCCGATGGCGCCGAAGGGAATCACGCTCATGATGACCAGGGGCTGGGTGTAGGACTTCAGCGGTATCGCCAACAGGCTGAAGATGATCAGCATGGCCAGGGGCACAAGATTGAAAATCTCGCCGATGGACTCAAGCTGCCGCTCGCCCTCGCCGCCAAGCACCATGGTCACATCCAGCTCGCGCTCCCAACTTCGCACAAAGCGCGCGTTCATTTCGGCGCGAATCTCATCCGGGGTCACCACGGTGCGGTCCACATCGGCGCGAACGGTGATGATGCGGCGGCCGTTCTGGCGGTTGATCGCCGAATAGCTGTTGCCCAGGGTGAAATCGGCGACGCTGAGGAAGGGCACTTCGGCGCCGGATGGCGTGCGGATCATCAGGGATTCGAGGTTGCCGAGGGAGCGCCGCTCGTCTTCCGGATAGCGCACCATCACGCGGATGTCGTCGGGGCCGCGCTGGATGCGCTGGGACTGGGCGCCATAAAAAGCCTGCCGCACCTGGGTGGCGAGATCGTTCAGGGTCAGGCCCAGGGTCCTGCCTCGTTCCAGAATGCTGATCTGCACTTCCTGCTTGCCGGCGCGGAAGGAATCGGTGATGTCGAACACGCCGGGATAACGGGCGAGTTCCTCCTTCAACTGGTTCGCCGCGATTTGCAGGTTGGCCTCGTTGCGCCCTTCGAGCCGGAAATTGAGGGCGTCCCCGGCGGAAAACACGTCGGAGACGAAGGTCAGTTCGAGGGCGTCGGGAATCGTGCCGACCCGGTCTCGCCACTGGTCGCGTATCCCTTCGGAGAGAATCCGCCCCCGGGCCTCGAATGGCGCCAGATACATGACCACTTCCGCGGTATTGCTGGCGCCGATGCCGCCGCCGGGTCCGCCCGGGCCGCCCCTGGGCGCCCGCCCGCCGATAATGGTCATGACGCTGCTCACGGCGCGTTCGGTGGACAGCGGCGCGGCGCCGGCCTGCTGCAGGCGGTCGAGTTCGGCTTCCACTTCCCGGGCGATTTCCAGCGCGGCGGACTCCACCCGGCCGATTGCCGCCTCGGTTACCCGCACCGGCACGCCCGGTGGCATTTCCACGGTGGCGTAGAGAATGTCGCCCTCCACCGCGGGCATGAACTGGAAGATCACCCGACCGCTGAACACCAGCGCCAGGGTCACCATGATGACGCCGGTGGCCACGGCCCAGGCTACATAGCGGTATTCCAGCACGCGCTTGAGCGCCCGGCGATAGCCATGCTCGGCAAAATACTCGAGCCCATCGGCGATCCTGCCCTGGAAGGCCTGCCATTTCTTCACCAACAGGCTTTTCTCCAGAAAATAGCCTTCGGTCCTGCGGTGGGCGATATGCCCCGGCAGGATCATCTGGGACTCCACCAGGCTGGCGATCAGGCAGAACACCACCACGCCGCCGATGGCATTGAAGAAGGATCCCATCTGCCCGCCAAGCAGCAGAATCGGCAAGAATGCCGCCATGGTGGTGAGGACGCCAAAAATCACCGGCACGGAAACTTCCAGGGTGCCTTCGATGGCGGCCTCTTCCTTGCCGAAGCCCCGTTTCTCGAAGGAATGGATCCTCTCCCCCACCACGATGGCATCGTCCACCACAATGCCAAGCACGAGGATGAAACCCATCACCGTGAGTGAACTGATGGTGAGGCCGGCGGCGGGGAACAGCGCCAGGGCGCCGGAGATGGCGATGGGAATGCCGGCGGCGACCCAGATGGCCACCTTGAAGCGCAGGAACAGGGCCAGCAGGATGAGCACGAACATCAGGCCGGTGTAGGCATTGCGGGCGACGGTGACGATCCGGTCCTGGGTCGCCACGGCGGAATCCATAAGCACTTCCAGCCTTACACCTTGAGGCAGGTCCGCCGCGTTTTCCTCCATCCAGCCCCGCACCTGCCGCGCGGCCCGGACGATGTCTTCCTCGCCAACCCGCAATACGTCGATGATGGCGGCGTTTTCGCCGTTCACCCGGGCGTCGAGATAGCCTTCCTCGAAATCGTCGTGCACCGTGGCGATGTCGCCCACGCGCAACTGGCTGCCGTCGGGAAAGGAGCGGATTACGATATCGCGGTATTCGTCGCCGCTGTAAACCTGGCCCTTGGTGCGCAGCATGATCTCTCCGGAATCGGCGCGTATGGTGCCGCCGGGCAGGTCGAGAGAGGCCTGGGAGATGGAGCGGGATACCTGGTCGAGGGTGAGGCCATACTGGCGCAGGGTGTATTCGGAGACTTCAATGGAAATTTCGAGCGGTCGCAGATACTCGATATTGACCGTGGATACTTCCGGGAGATCGAGAATATCGTCGCGAACATCCTCGGCCACCTGCTTGAGAAAGCGGTCGTCGGCGTCGGAGATCAGGGCGATGGTCATCACATTGCCGCTGCTGCTGAAGGCGCGCACGATGGGTTTTTCGGTTTCGGCGGGAAAGGTGGTGATGGCGTCGACCTTGCCCTTGACGTCATTGAGGGACCGGTTGAGGTCGGCGTCGCCGGTGAGTTCCACCGTGGCGTCGCAGCCGCCTTCCCTTGCGGTGGTGGTGAGGCGCTGGATTCCCTCGGCGCCTTCGAGGGCTTCCTCGATTCGCAGGCATACCCCGGTTTCCGACTCCTCGGGAGTGGCGCCGAGATAGGGCACGCTGACCTGGATGACGCCAACGTCGATATCGGGGAATTCTTCCTGGTTCACATTGAGATAGGCGATCAGGCCGCCGACGAGGAAAATCCACATCAGCAGGTTGGATGCGACGGGATTCCTCACAAACCAGCTAATCGGGGTACGCACGATTCTCTCCGCCTTCAGCCCGCGACGCGGTTCAGATCATTTCCCGCACGGGTTGCACGGTCATGCCGTCAACTACTGCCTGAATCGGTGAAATGCAGACGATTTCCCCCGGGCGCAGGCCGCCGCTGATCAGCACCCGTTCTTCCTCGAAACGGAAGATCTCGACTTCGCGGTAGTACATCTTGTTCTCGGCGTCCACCACGAGCACCTGATTGTTGTTGCGGATCACCGCCCTGGGCAGGGAAATGATGTCGTCAAGCCGACGGCCGCTGATGGCGGCTTCCACAAACAGGCCGATGGGCAGGGGGATGGCGTTCTTGACACCCTCGGCGGGCTGTGTCACCCGCACGATGGCCTGGACGGTATTGCTGTCCGGGTCGATGGTGGCCTCGGTGCGGACCATGCGGCCGTACCAGACATGCCTCTCGCCGCCGTACCTGCCTTCGAGCCGCACCGCCGGCGCCACTTCCCGGTCAAGTTCGCCGCGGAAATCCAGCGGCACGTCGAGATAGCCAAGTTGCCGGATCGCCAGCGGCAGGCGCACTTCCACCTCATTGGCGCCGAACAGCACCGCCACACTCTGGGCGCGGTTGGCGTACTGGCCGAGTTCAAGCTCCCGGGAGCGGACGATGGCGTCGAAAGGCGCTTTCAGTTCGGTGCGCTCAAGATCGATCCGGGCCTGCCTGAGCTGGGTTTCGATCTCATTGATGCGCGCGGCGGTGACATTGGCAAGCCGCTCGGCGTTCTGGATCTGGGATTCGCTGGCGAGACGCCGCTCGCCAAGTTCCCGCAGGCGCTCGTATTCGGAGCGGGCGTGGGCCTCTTCGGCAATCGCCTGCTGCCGTGAGGCCTCGCTGCGGGACAGCGCGATTTCATAATCGCTCGACTCAATCCGCAGCAGCGCCTCGCCTTCGGCCACATAGCCGCCGGCTTCGAGCTTGGGTGATATCCAGGATACCGCCCCCGCCACGGGCGTTGAGAGATTCACGGTGCGCGCCGCCTGCACCTTGCCCTGGGATTCGACGAACAATTGGGTGGATTCGGAATCCACTTCCATGACCCGGACGGCCACCGGAATGATTTCGGGGGAAGCTTCGTCGAGCTGACTCGGATTCAGCACCAGCCAGGAGGCGAACAGCACACAGCCCGCCAATATCCCCGCCGGTATTGCTACTCGCATCATGTCGTCACTACCTTGCCCTGGCTGATTTGGCCTGCTTGCCATTAAATCCCGGGGGCAGGCTTCCAAGCCCGCAAAGTTCAGCGGGAGTCTCCCCCCTATACGAACCAGACCCCGATTTCAGTTGCATTGGCCTGATGTGCTGTCCCGCAAGTTCGCCGCATTACAGCGAATTTGCGGGACAGCACAGCGGAACGCGACAAATATAGGTATCTGTTCGACCAAGTCCAGTAATGAATTGTTACATCACAGACTGTCAGTCATCCCTGCGCGGCAGCAGGAATTTCATCCGCACATCGCGGAGGCGCTTGCCGCGGCCTTCCTCCATGGCGGGGCGGAAGCGCAGTTGGCGGGTCGCTTCCCGGGCGAGGCGGCGGGATCTTCGATCATCCGGTTCCGCGGTGAGGATATCCACCGAGGAGACGCCGCCGCGGCTGTTGATGTTGAATTCGAGTTCCATTACGTGAATATCCGGGACGAATTCCCAGAAGGTATTGTCGGAAATCGGCGCCCGCATGTTGGGCGCCGTTTCGTCCCAGGCGGGAAAAGGCGCCACGTGGATGGTATCCGCTTCTTCCGGCTGCCAGACGGCGAGTTCGGCTTCCTGATGGGCGATGGCTTCCTCCAGGGTGGGAAAGAAGCGGTTCAGGGGCAGCGCCTGGGGGCGGCTGAAGAAGAGCTTGACGCGCTCTTCGGCGATGCCGGCCTCGCGCAGCAGTTCCATAGCCTCCCGGTAGCACCTGAAAGCGGTTCCCTGGCCAAGCAGCAACTGGAAGTCGGAGCGGTAGACCATGGCCATGGCTTCGGCTTCCGCATTCCCTGTGGCTTCAAAAATCCCGGCGATATCGTCGATCTTGCCTCGCGCCTCGCGCAGGTACAGTTCCCCCACGAGTTCGCCCCGCTCCACCACTGGCGTGAAAGTCGCCGAGGTGACGGGATTGAAGGAAAAACCCCTTGCCGAACTGCGCAGCTTCATGGCGCCATCGTGGCGCACGAGTTCGCGCACGGTGGGCGACATCATGCCCTGTTTCGAGTTGAGCAGGGCCACAAGCTGGTACAGGTTCACGGCGCCGAGGTAAAGCCACGGGACGGCCTGGGGGTTGTCTTCGCCATACTCTTCAATGGCGTAATCTTCGGCGCCCTCCATAAGTTCCCGCGCTTCGAAAAAGTTTCTGGCCCGTTCGCGGTTGCTGCCGCCGGCGCCAGCGGTCAAATACCAGTAGGCCAGGGCATCCAGGGTTCGCAGCAGCGCTTCCGGGTCGTCCTGACCGGCGACGAGATTGCGGATCATCTGCATCTGGTCGCCAACCGCACCGGCATCGCCGAGGGCGATACGGGTGCGAACCATGTCCCGCAGCAGGGGAAGTATTTCCAGGCTTTCCAGGCCGAGATTGGTGCGCATCAGGGCGAGTTGGCGCTCCTGTAATTCGGCGATGCGCTGGTGGTCGGATTGCTGCTGCAGCAGGCGGATCATGGCCGAAATGGGCTCGATCAGGGAATGGTCGAAGGGGCCATTGCTGGATTCGAGTCCCGCCAGGATCGCTTCCTGGGCCCGCATTTGCGCGAGCCAGTCGGCATCCTCCGCAGCCTGGGCGACAAGTGCCGCCAGCAAAAATCCCGTCGCAACCGCCAGCTTGGCCAGGAATCCGGCGGCATCAGGCATGAGACTTGCGAATTTCATCCGCAAACAATAACTTGAACTCTGCCGCATCAGGAATCAATCTTCCCCCAGCAGCTCCAGCCTGCGGGCGCCGGCCAGAATTCCTTCCAGGCCATAGTTGCCTTCATGGCAGGCGTATTCGTAGGGCATGGTGCCGGTGGCGTTGAAGACCATCTCGCCGCCCCAGGCCCGGGTGTAGTAGACCGGGTCGGAAACACTGAATTCGTAGTGGATTTCGTTTTCGGAGATGCGGGTCAGGCGCTCGGTGACCCTGCCCTGTTCGGTAATCGGCGCGGTGCTCTGGGGTGCCTGCAGTGGGTGCAGGTTCACGGTTTCGATGACCAGGGTATCGCCTTCCCAGTTTGCCACGGAGTCGCCGAACCAGGGCGCGAGTTCCGCCGGGCGGCGCTCGCCGCCGATGGGAATGATGCGGGCGTCGTGGACCATTTCCACCAGAATCATCAGGTAGTCATCGGTCTGCACGAACTGATACATGTTGTTGTAGAGCACATTGTTCATCAGCGGCCCGCCGGTGCTGCCGAAACCGATGATGCAGCGCTCGCCGAGTGAGCGGCCTTCCGGGCCGTGATTGCCGGAAAACCGCGCCCGGTAGTCCCGGCGCAACTGGCTGCCCTGTTCGGAAAACGGGATCCGCCCGCTTTCCGGGTAGGTGATCCATGAGGTGCGCGCCTGCCCGTCGATGACGCCGAAGCGCGAGCCCGGATCAACCCAGAAGGCATTGTAGCCCCGGCCCCTGGCGAGGTCGGTGCCATCGGGCAATTCTCCCTGTACCTGATTGTCGTCGGTGGCCTGGCGCACGTTCTGGTGATTGTTGCGGGTCACGTCCTCAAGCTGCTCCGCGGGAATCACCAGACCGAGTTCTTCATAGTTGGCGGCGCGCTGGAGGGTGGTCAGCGAGGCATTGGTCCAGAATCCCTGGAAGTCCGGGTGGCCCGACGGCGTCCGCGGCGGTTCCCAGTCATTCTGGGCCAGCGCGCCGGCGGCGAACAGGGCCATGGTGGCAATGGCGACTCCGACTATTTTCCGCATCTTCAACTCCCGTGTGAACTGCGCCGACGACCCCCGGCGAATGAAGAATTCAGCCCCTGAAGCTAATCCACCCGCCTCCAATAATCAATAGGCCGGATAGCTGCGGCTCAGGCGGCCAGCCAGATGAGGCTGCCGGCGGCGAGGACCAGCAGTTGGCTGAGGCGATCTTCGACGGCGAAGAGTACCGGGTCTTCGTGGAGTTTGCCGGACCGGGCGAACAGCCAGATGCGGCTGAGCAGCACGAGCAGCAGGGGAACGATCAGCCAGAGGACCAGTGGGGCGCGGTACAGGCCGGTGGTGGCGGGGGCATTGATGTAGAAGGCGAACACGATTACCGCCAGCAGGCTCGCAATACTCCCGATTATGGAAAGCGGGCCTTCGTGATGCTTGTGATAGGCGCGGCCGGTGATGGCGCCGGCGGGCAGGTTGACCAGTTCGGTAACCCGCTTGACCAGGGCCAGCCCGAGGAAGAAGCACAGGGAAAATACAATCAGATAGCCGGTGGCGGGCGCCCCGATCGCGGCCGCGCCGGCGGCCACGCGCAGGGTGAAAAGCAGGGCAAGGGTGATGGCGTCGACCAGAAAAACCCGCTTCAACGCAAAACTGTAGAGGCAGGTGAGCAGCCAGTAGGCCAGTAGCAGGAGGCGGAAGTCCCACGGCAGCCACAAGGCCACGACAAAGGCGGCAAGCAGCAAGGCCGGGGCTGCCGCCATGCCCGCGGCAAGTGGCAATTCTCCTGCCGCGAATGGCCGCTTGCATTTGGTCTGATGGGCCCGGTCGGCATCGAGGTCAAGCATGTCGTTGAGCAGATAGACGCTTGATGCGCACAGGCAGAAGACGATGAATCCGACGGTTGCGGCAAGCAGCGAATCCACTTCGGGCAGGCGGTGGGAAAGTATCAGCGCCACGAACAACAGCGTGTTCTTGAGCCACTGATGGGGCCGCATGGCCCGCAGCAGGGGCTGCGGCAAGGACTCCGCAGCACCGAATTGCAGCACATCGCCCGAGTCTTTCGCGAGGCGGCGGCTGACCCTGCCGGGACAGTTCACGAGAATCGCCTGGCTCGCCCGCTCCCAGATGGGAAGGTCGGCGCGGGAATCTCCGGCATAGGCGAATTCGCCGCCGCCGGTAATTTGCCGGATGCGACGCAGTTTTTCCCCGGATTTGAGATTGATGCTGCCGTCACTCCCCATCGCGGCGTCAAACAGGCCGAGGTGCCCGGCCACCGCATCCGCATGGGCCTGATCCGATGCGGTGATCAGCGTCATCCGCCGGCCCCGGTCGCGTTCTTCCCTGAGCCAGGCGAGCAATTCGGTATGCCACGGCAATGCGGCGGGGTCCAGCGCGACGCGGCTGGCAAGCTGATGCTTGAGCCAGGCCCGGCCGCGCAGCAGCCACAGGGGAATCAGCAACAGGTAGAATGGATTGCGCCGAATCATACGCAGCAGCGACTCGAACAGCAGATCAGTGCGGATCAGGGTCCCATCGAGATCCACAAACAGATGGGCATCCGACTCAATCGCCATTTTGCGGCAGATAGCGGTAGAGCTTGAAATCGGGGAAGTCGAATCCTGTTACTTCCGCCAGACTGTCCGGCTCGTTCTGTTGCAGGAAGGTGATCGAACGTTCATAGAACCGCGGCGGCTCGCGGCTGAGGATGTAATCCGGCGGATGCAAATCGAGCCAGCTCGTATAATCGCCGACTGCCACAAAATCCGCGTTGCCTTCAGACACCAGCCCCAGAATATCGATAATCCTGCGGTCGGAGTACCAGCCCACGGTGCCGATTTCGGCAACCCCGATGGATGCGTCGGCCGGTGTGTTTTCAGCGATCCACAGGCCGAATTGCCGATAGTCTTCGCGCACGGTCCTGCCGTGCACCCGCAAGTGGAACGCCTCTTGCCAGATCAGCAGCAGCGTGAACGCCGCGACAAAGGACAGGCGCAGCCAGCGCCGAACGTCCTGGCCAAAGCGTCCGGCGGCCCAATCGAGCCCCAGCGCCACCCAGGTGGTGAGTACCGACAGGTAGATGGCGTAGTACCACCATTGCCCCGGAATATTCAGCACGGCGAAAAATCCGGTGTAGCACAGCAGAAAAGTCCCGGTGACGATCAGGTGCTGCCTCGCCTGCCGCTGGAATGCGGCGCAGGCGGCAATGAGCAGAAACAGGAGGGGAATCAGGTAGATATCGAAGGTCATCAACTGCCTGCGCAAGCCGAACCCCCGGATCAGCATTTCCGAGAGTCGAAGGAGGAAAGCGTTGTAGCCCCAATGCCCCATGGCTCCCTGGGAGACCTTGGCCAGCCCCGATGATGGCAGCAGCTCGCCGTAGTAGAAGCCGTTGAACAGGAGTTGGGAGAAGACCAGCGCTGCGGGAATCACGTAGCAGCGCAGCCCGGGCCATTCGCGCTTGTTGAACCAGGTGTTGAGGGCCATGGCGGGCACGAGGAATACCGCTTCGGGGCGGGTGAGAATCGCCAGCCCGATACAGACGCCAAGCGGGAAAAACCGGTCCTTGAAGTACAGATAGCAGCAAAGCCCGGCAAGAAAGGTGAAAAGGCTCGCTTCCATGCCGAAATTGATGAAGGTAATGCCGTTGCCGGCGGCGAAAAGGGCTGACAGCGCTGCGATCTGGCGGTCTGCGATAAACAGGGCCAGCAAGCGATAGAAGATGACCACCGTGCCCATGGCCGCGAGCACCGAAATCAGCATGGTGCCGACCCTGGCGTCTCCCGCGAGCAAAGCCGGCAAGAGCGACAGGTAGGCAAACAGCGGCGAGGTGAGGCCATTCACGGCTTCGCCCACATTGTAGACGAAGCCGTTGCCCTCGATCAGATTCTGGATGTAACGCGCGTAAATCAGGCCGTCGTCGAGTTCATGCCCGCGAAAGGCATAGCCGTTGAAAGCTATCGTCAGAACGGAAAACCCGAGTATCCAATGGGCGGGGTCGCGCAGTTCGGCTCGCGTGATTTTCATCGCCTTACTGCGATTCCCCCTGTCATCGGGATTCACAACCGATCTGCAATCCCGTTCATGGTTTCGGTCAGAGCGAGCAGACGTTCGCGGTCGCCGCCCGAGGCGGAGGCCGAGGCTGATTCGGTTTCCCCGGCGAGTGTTTCCAGCCGGTCTGCGGCGTTACTGTCGCCGGCGCCGCGGTCGAGGGCGTCCTGGGCCGCATCGAGGGCGTCGTTCAGGGCCTGCCGCTGATTGCCGCTCAGGGCATCGCTTCGGGCCAACTGGTCGAGATAGGCCCTGGCGACCACCGGCTCCGCGGGCCAGCGGAACATGGTCTGTTGCTGGGCATTGAATGTGACCGTGCCGTGCGGCAGCGAGGCCGCGGCGATTTCGTTTTCGGTGAGGAAATCGCTCGGCTGCAATTGCAGCACATCCAGACCCCGGGCGATTTCGGTGCCGTAGATATAGCCGTTGTACCAGTAGGTGGACCAGTATCCGGCAGAGATCAGCTCTTCCTCATCCACCGGGCCGCGGTCGAAGAAGGCGATTTCCACCGGGTTTTCGGAATCGGTGAAATCGACCACCGAAACCCCGCCCTGATACCAGGCCTGGACGAAGATGTCGCGGCCGGGAACCGGCACCAGGGAGCCGTTGTGGGCCACGCAGTTTTCGGTTTCGCTCTGGGGCGCCGACATCTTGTAGTGGCTGCGGAACTCCATCTGGCCGTTGACGATGTCGTAAATGGCGTCCGCGCCCCAGTTCAATGGATCCTGGGCGCGGCAGCGGGGCCGGCCGCCGCCGCCCCATTCATCGGTGAAGATCACCTTGCTGCCGTCGTTGTTGAAAGTCGCCGAATGCCAGTAGGCGAAGCCCGGGTCGATGACTTCATCGATTCGCGCCGGATTGGACGGGTCGGAAATATCAAGCAGGATGCCGTTGCCGGAACAGGCGCCCGCCGCCAGGCCGATCTCCGGAAAGGCGGTGATGTCGTGGCACTGATTGGTGATGCGCGTGGTCTGGGTGTCGGGGCCGTGGTCGCCGCCTTCCCAAAGCCCCGCGGCAATGCCGGTTTCCGGGTCGGAGAAGATGAAGGGACGGTTGACCACCCGGGCGTCTCCGGGAGCATCCACCGGAATCTGGATCACGTCGATGCGGAACAGCGCCGATTCGGGATTTTCAAAAGGCGACTCGTCGCTGCAGCCGGCAAGTTCGTCTTCCGAGCGTACCGAACTCGTGCCCGAGCCATACACATAGACATTGCCGTCGTCGTCCGGGTCGGTGACCACGGTATGGGTGTGCGAGCCGCGGCAGGTCTGCACGGCGCCCACCTGCTGCGGCAGGCTGAAATCGCTCACGTCGAAGATGCGGATGCCGCGAAAGCGCTCCTCGCTCTCCGGCTCGGCAACGCCCTGCAGGCCACAGTCGAGGCGGCCCCGGGTCTGCTCCACCGACATGATCAGCAGGTCGCCCACGATGGACACATCGCCCTGGCCGCCGGGGCAAACCACCGAACTGAGCAGTTGGGGAGCGATGGGATTGCTGATGTCGTAGGCATTGAAACCGTGATAGCTGCCCGCCACGAGCACATCGCCGGCGAATACGAGGTCGGTATTGCCGAAATTGAGCAGGGATGGGCGCGGCTCGGAATTCTCATCTTCCTGCTCGTCTTCAGCGACGGTGCTTTCCTGCACGTCCTGGCTGGCGCCAGGGTCGCTGACCGGTTCGGCTTCAGGTTCCGCGTCGGCGTCCGGATCCGGCGCCAGGGCTTCATCGTCCCGGCCTTCGCGATTGGGCAGTCCGCTGGGATTGGCCGGATCGAAGAATCCTTCGGGTTTCGGCAGGGAAGCCACCAGGGCCATGTTCAATGCGGCTTCGCCGGCATCCCGAAAACCGGCGGCGAGGGCGACCCGGGGGTCCGGCGAAAAGCCCGAAAGCATCGTGTTCATGCGCTCGATTTCGCTGGTCTGGTCCGAAGTGACATCCGAGGTGAAACGATACAACTCCGAATCCTGGGCCGAGCCCGGCTGATCAAGCAGGGTATCCACCATTTCCAGGGCGCCTTCGTGATGGTCGATCATGAACTGCAGGAACAGCGAATCGAAGGCGAATCCTTCGGCGGCTTCCAACTGCCGGAATTCCTCTTCGGTCAACATGCCGGGCATCAAGTCGAAATTCCCGCCATGATGGGCGTCCGCCGCCGGCGACTCTATTCCACGGTCTTCGAGCCAGCCGGCCATCATGTCGATTTCGTCTTCCTGGGACAGCGAAATCCGCTGGGCCAGCGCTTCGACGGCCTCCCGGTTGCTGCGGGTGTCCACCAGGGCGCTCATTTCCATGGCTTGGCGGTGATGGGAAATCATGCCCCGCATGAAATGCACATCGGCATTGGAGAACTTGAGGCCGGCGAGGTCCGAAGCTTCCTCGGCGCTGATCTGGCGGCTCGGCTCCCCCGGCGGGCCGGGCTGGATGATGGGGACTTGGGCCAGCGCCGGCAGGCTGAAAATCAGGGCGAGGCCGAAAAGCAGAATACGGAGTGACATGGGTGCGTCTCCAATGTTGTTGCGTAAGGGCAGAGCGCAAGAATACGGGATTCCGGCCCTCCGCAAAAGTGGCTGCTTCAGTTCACCCGGCGCAGCAGCAGCCAGCCGAGCAGGGCGAGCAGGAGAATGGGCGCGGCGGCGGCGAGCAGCGGCGAAAAACCAAACAGCAGGCTCAATGGCTCCAGAATGCGCTGGACGATGGTGAATCCGATCCCGACGGCAAGCGCCACGAACACGCGGTAGCCCATGGTCGCTTCGCGCAGGGGGCCGAAGACGAAAAACACGGCGACGAGTACGAGCACCAGCGTCGACAGCGGCTGTAGCAGTTTCTTCCAGAAAGCGAGGAAATGCGGGGCGCTGTCCAGACCTTCGGCGGCGAGGAAGCCGGCCATGCGATAAAGCCCTGAAATCGACTGCTGGTCCGGCTCCACGAGCAGGACGCCCAGCAGGTCCGGCGACAGGTCCACCCGCCATTCCTGTTCGTTCCGGCTGTTCGTGACCACGCGGTCGCCTTCGAGCGCGCTTTCGCGCACGCCGCGCAGGCGCCAATAGGGCTCGGCTGAATCCGTG
>JAJDSZ010000026.1 GCA_022827425.1 Pseudomonadales bacterium
CTCCGGATTCCGGTGCATGCGGATTCGGCGAGCGACGACGGGGAGACCATCGACCTGGCGATCCGGCGGGCGGGGACGGGCACTTCCGAAAGTGACAGACAGCTCCTCGGCGCGGACGGCGCCGTGTCGTCCGACAACCTCCACGTCCGGGTAAGGGATGTGACCGACATGGCCAACGGCGCCGCGACGGTGACGATCGGGAATGCGTCGGAGGCGCAGTTGTGGAAGCCGGTGGTGTCGATCGAGGCGGGCCCGCAGGTGTCCGAGGGCAACGACGCCACGTTCACGCTGAAGGCCAGTCCGCCGCCGCTTGCGCCGCTGGACGTGAGCGTGCATGTCGGGGAAACGGACGTGTCGCACGATCTGACCGACCCGTTCAGCGGGATCCGGCGGCATCTGGCCGAAGGGGACCTGGGTCTTCGGGTCGCGACCGTGGACACCACCGGGAGCACGGTCTTCGCGGTGCCGACGCGGACCAATGGCGCGGCGAACACCGGCGCGGTCCGGGTGGCGCTGATGGATCCGGCCCTGGTGTTCGGTGACGGGGAGGCCGACTACTCGGTGGGCCGGCCGGACGTGGCGTATGTCGGGGTGGACACGGCCGCGCCGGAATTCGAGGCGCAGCGGTCGGAGGAGTCGGCGGTGGCCGTGGCGCCGACCGAGCCGGTGCGGAACCTGCGGGTGACGGCGGTCGACGCCGCGAGCGCGCAGGCGTCCTGGGACGCGGTGCCCCACGCCACGGCCTACCGGCTGGAATGGGAAGGGGGCAGCGGGGGCGACTACATCGGCGGGGGCTCGAACGGCGTCACCGACACCACGGGGACGATTAACCACAATGCTCCGGCGGCGATGACGCTGACGGTCCGGGTGACCCCTTGGCACGTGGCCGACGACGGCGAGGTGCGGGAGCACGACGCGCTGGCGGCGACGGCGACGCTGGCCGTGGGTCCGGAGGACCCGCTCGCCGCGGCGGCGAGGGAATGCAGGGGGAACCTGGAGTCCGACATCCGGGGCTACATCGGCGAGCAGGCCGACGGGACGCCGCACGTGACGCGCTGGAAGCGGGTGCTGGCCGCCTTCGGGGTAGACAACGGCTATACGAAGATGACATCCGCCGAGGCGCAGACCCACGCCGACCGGGGCTGGACCCGCTGGGACCCCGTGGTGACGGCGCTCCAGTGCCTGGAGGCGGCCGCCGCGGACGGGGACGGCCCCGTCCAGGCCGATCCCGTGATCTCGGTCGCGGGGGGCGGCGACGTGACGGAGGGGACTCTGGCGTCCTTCACCGTCACGGCGGACCCCGCGCCATCGGCGCCGCTGACGGTGACGCTGGCCATCGCCCAGAGCGGTGACTTCGCGGCCTCGGGGGAGACCGGGACGCGGGAGGTCGTCGTGCCCGCCGGGGGCAGCGTGACGATCGATGTCGCCACGGTGGACGACGCCGCGGACGAGCCGGACGGCTCGGTGAGCGCCACCGTCAACGCCGGCGCGGGCTACACCGTGGCGGCCCCGCCGGGGGACGCGGCTTCGGTGGCGGTCGCCGACGACGATCCCGCCCCGGCGGTGCCCGAATTCACCATCGGCGACGCGACGGCCGCCGAAGCCGACCGGTTCATGTGGTTCACGGTCAGCCTGAGCATGGCCCCGGAAAGCCCGGTGGGTGTCTCCTGGCGGACCCGGGAATCGACGCCGGCCTCGGCGCGGTCGGGCGACGATTTCCTGCGGACCGATTTCGGCTCGATCGAGTTCGCGCCGGGGGAGACGGTCCAGCGGCTCTGGGTCTACCTCCTCGATGACGGCCTGGACGAGGACGCGGAGACCTTCGAGGTGGTGCTGTCGAACCCGACGGGGGGCGCGGGGATCGCCGACGGGGTGGCGGTGGGCACCATCGGGGATTCGGGCGGAACGCCGCCGGCCGCCGCGCGCGAAGACGACGGGACGCCGCCGCCGGCGACCCCGGGCGCCTGCGTGAGCGTTTCCCAGTGGGACACCGTCAAGGGCTATTACGACGCCAACGCCAACCGTTCCCCGAACTACGGCGCCAACTGGTACCGCGTCCTGATCGCCTATCAACAGGACCGCGCCGACCAGGCCCTGCCCGGCTGGGTGGGCCAGACCGCCGAGCCCACCGCCGCCTACACCGCGGAGGAGGCGGCGGACGGGGAATCGAGGTGGTCCGGCTGGACCCCGGTGCGCGAGGCGCTGGAGTGTCTGGAAAGAACCTACGGCGGCACTTCAACGAGTTCCGCCATCGGCGGCGTCCCGACCACGGGCCGGTCCGGAGAAGTCGGCACCGGGAATTCCGGCGGGGCGGTGGAACGCAAGCGCCGGAACCCGGCAACCGCCCCGGGGGGATTCGAGCCGGACGCGATGACGGATTTCGCCGCCGGAAGCTGCGTATCCCCGCAACTGCGATCCGAGGCGACAGCGCGGGCGAGGGAAACCTGGCGCGGCCCGGCCCACGTGGAGCGCTGGCTGCGGGTGGCGCGGACCTTTTCCGGCGGCGCCAACGACGCCACGGTCGTCACCCCCGCCGAGGCGGGTTTCCACGCCGCAACCGGCCAGCCCGGCTGGCTCCCCGTGGCCGACGCCCTGCGCTGCATGGAGCAGCAATCCCTGCGGGAGGCGTTGTCGCGATAGCCCAACTCCCGTCATTCCGCGCGGAGTGAAGGTCCCCCTTCCCTTCATCCCGCGCGGAGTCCCTCCCCCTGTCATTCCGCGCGCAGTCGCAGAATCTCCCCGGGAGGCCACCCCATGAGATTCTGCGACTGCGCGCGGAATGACAGGGGGAGGGTGTTCACCGCCGGCGAGGGCGGCCCGGTGAATGGATTCCAGCGGCACGTGGTATAAAATTGCCGCTTTTCAAAATCAGGGAATCCACATGAACTTTGCCGGGACCGACGCCTATGTAGCCACCGGGGAACTGCAGATGGCGGTCAACGCCGCGATTCGGCTGCGCAAACCCTTGTTGATCAAGGGCGAGCCGGGAACCGGCAAGACCATGCTCGCCGAACAGATTGCCCTCGCGCTCGATCTGCCCTTCATCCAGTGGCACATCAAATCCACCACCCGGGCCCAGCAGGGCCTGTATGAATACGACGCGGTGTCGCGCCTGCGGGATTCCCAACTCGGCGAGGAGAAAGTGCGCGACATCGGCAACTATATCGTCCAGGGCAAACTCTGGCAGGCCTTTGCCTCGGAGCGGCAATGCGTATTGCTGATCGACGAAATCGACAAGGCCGATATCGAGTTTCCCAATGACCTCCTGCTCGAACTCGACAAGATGGAGTTCTACGTCTATGAAACCCGGGAGCTGATCAAGGCCAGAACCCGGCCCATCGTGGTGATTACCAGCAACAATGAAAAGGAGCTGCCGGACGCTTTCCTGCGCCGTTGCTTCTTCCATTACATCGATTTCCCCGACACCCTCACCATGGAAAAAATCATCGATGTCCATTACCCCGATATCCGCAAGAAACTGGTGCGCGAGGCCATGGAGATTTTCTTCGACCTGCGCAAGGTGCCGGGCCTGAAGAAAAAGCCCTCCACATCGGAACTGCTCGATTGGCTCAAGCTCTTGATGGCGGACGACATGCCCGACGACGTGCTCAAGGACCGCGACTCGGCCAGCGCGATTCCGCCGCTCTACGGCGCCCTGCTGAAAAATGAGGGAGACGTGCAATTGCTCGAAAAACTCGCCTTCATGCACCGCGCAGGGCGCTGAAGCCAAAACCGGCTGCAAGCCGATGCTCATCCGCTTTTTCACCCACCTCAAGGACAGCGGCCTGCCGGTTTCGGTGACAGAGTTGTTCGCCCTGCTTGAGTGCCTCGACGAAAACATCGTCTTTGGCAATGTGGATGATTTCTACCATCTCGCCCGCCTATGCATGGTCAAGGACGAAAAGCACTTCGACCGCTTCGACCGGGCTTTCTCCAGCTATTTCAAGGATATCGAGGCAGCCGGCGACATTCTGCTCCACAAGCTGCCCGAAGAATGGCTGCGGCGTCGCTTCGAGGCTTCCCTCAGCGAGGAGGACAAGGCGCGCCTCGAAAGCCTCGGCGGCCTTGAGAAACTGCTGGAGGAATTCCGCAAGCGTCTGGAAGAACAGGGCAAACGCCACGAAGGCGGCAGCAAATGGATCGGCACCGGCGGCACTTCGCCTTTTGGCGCCTATGGCTACAACCCGGAGGGAATTCGCATCGGCCGGCCGGAAGGCGGAAGCGGCAAGGCGGTCAAGGTCTGGGACCGGCGCGAATACCGCGACCTCGACGACAGCGTGGAGATCGGCACCCGCAATATCAAGCTCGCCCTGCGCAAGCTGCGCAAGTTCGCGCGCACCGGCGCCGAGGAGGAACTCGACATGAACGAGACGATTTCCTCCACCGCCAAAAAGGCCGGCCTGCTCGACATCAAGATGGTCCCGGAGCGCCACAACGCGGTGAAGGTGCTGCTCTTCTTCGATGTGGGCGGCTCCATGGACCCGCACGTCAAGGTTTGCGAGGAGCTGTTTTCAGCGGCGCGTTCCGAGTTCAAGCATCTGGAATACTATTATTTCCACAATTTTCTCTATGAATCGGTCTGGACCCGGGGCCGGCGGCGCCACGCCGAAACCGAATCGACCTTTGAACTGATTCACAGGTATCCAGCGGACTACAAGGTCATCTTTGTCGGCGACGCCACCATGGCGCCCTATGAAATCACCCACGCCGGCGGCAGTATCGAGCATTACAACGAGGAGCCCGGCGCGGTCTGGATGCAGCGCGTGAGCGCGTATTTCGAGCATCTGGTCTGGCTCAATCCCACGCCGCGCGACTATTGGGAGCACAGCTACTCCATCGGCCTCGTGCGGGAACTCGTGACCAACCGCATGATGCCGTTGACCATAAAAGGGCTGGAAGAAGCCATGGCCAGCCTGCTGCGCTAGGTATTTTCTGAAAATTCCCTGGAAACCGACGGCATGAAGTCCTCATTCCGCTGGATCTTCAGGCAATCGGATTCCCACGCCGAGCAGGCGTACCGGTTTGTCGCCGCGCTGGAATCCGGTTTCGAGCAGTTGGGCGAAACTTTCCGCCGCAAGCGACGCCGACAGCATTTCCACGGTGGTCTGGCTGAAGTCGTGGAACTTGATTTTCACCACCTGCTTGCGAATCCGCACCGGCTCGGGGCGCCCGCCAATACGTCGCTCCAACTGGGCGATCAGGCCCGGCAATTCCGCCAGACAGGCCGGCAAGTCCGGCAGATCGCTGGCGTAGGTGCGCTCCACGCTGATGGATTTGCGGATCCGGTGCGGCTGCACCGGCCGCTCGTCAATGCCCCGGCTCTGCAGATACAGCCGCTGGCCGAAGCGACCGAAACGCCGCTGTAATTCTTCCCGCGGAAAGCCCTGCAACTCGCCGCAGGTGGCAATGCCGAGTTCGCGCAGTTTGCCGCTGGTCACCTTGCCCACGCCATGCAATCTGGAAACCGGCAATTTCGCAATGAAATCCGCCACCGCCTCCGGGGCCACCAGATACTGGCCGTCGGGCTTGTTCCAGTCGCTGGCGATCTTGGCGAGAAGCTTGTTCGGCGCGATGCCGGCGGAGATGGTGATGCCGATTTCCTCCCGCACCGCCTTGCGTATCGCCCCGGCGATACGAACCGCATCGCCGCCGAATTCCCGGCAGGCGCTGACGTCGAGATAGGCCTCATCGAGTGAAAGCGGCTCGATGAGATTCGTGTAACGGCGGAAAACTTCGTGCACCTGGCGGGAAATCCGCCGGTACTTTTCCATGTCCGGGCGGATAATGATCAGATTGGCGCAGCGTCGCCGGGCCGTGGCCGAGGGCATGGCGGAGTGAATGCCGAACCTGCGCGCCACATAGTTGCAGGTGGCGATGACTCCGCGCTGCTCCGGCAAGCCGCCCACGGCCACGGGCTTGCCCGCGAGGGCGGGATTGTCCCTCTCCTCCACCGAAGCGTAGAAGCTGTCGCAGTCGCAATGGATGATGTGGGGCGCCATGGCAGGCGGCCGCGAACTCAGGCGCGGCTGCGCTCGAAGTGTTCCATGAAATCCGCCAGCGCCTCGCAGCCCGCGACAGGCATGGCATTGTAGATCGACGCCCGGGCGCCGCCCACATTGCGGTGTCCCTTGAGGGCATACAGGCCGCTGTCGCCCGCCTCCCGCAGAAAGTCCCCGAGCCGCGCGTCATCGGCGAGATGAAAAGTCACATTCATATGGGATCGATGCGGCGGATGGGCTGTGCCCCGGTAGAAATCGCTTTGGTCGATGACATCGTACAGCAGCGCCGCCTTGGCCGCGTTGCGTTGCTCGATGGCCGCAACGCCGCCTTCATCCCGCAGCCATTCGAGCACGAGCTTCATCAGGTACAGCGCAAAAGTGTTGATGGTATTGGCCAGGGAATGTTTTTCGGCGCAGGCCCGGTAATTGAGCAGGGCGGGGGTTTCCGGCAGGGCATGGCCGAGCAGGTCCTCGCGGATGATCACCACGGCAAGTCCGGAAGGCCCGAGGTTTTTCTGCAGCGAAGCGAAAACCGCCCCGAACCGGTTCATGTCGAACCGCCGCGACAGCAATTCCGAGGTCATGTCGGCCACCAGGGGAATGGCGCCGGTATCGGGAAAATCGTTCCAGCGGGTGCCGTAGATCGTGTTGTTGCTGGTGATGTGGGCGTAGGAAGCGTCGGGGGCCAGCCCGTCCGCCGGGAACTCGGGAATCCGGTCGAAATTGCTGGCGGCGCTGCTGCGGGAAGTGTCGATTTCGCCATAGCGGGCGGCTTCCTTCGCCGCGAGATTGGCGAAATTGCCGGACACCGCATAGGCGGCCCGGCGCGCCGGAAGGCGCTGAATCAGATTGAGGGGAATCGCCGAAAACTGCATCTGGGCGCCGCCGTGGACGTAGAGGATCCGGTAGTTTTCCGGGATTTCCGCAAGTTCGGCGAGCAGCGCGTCGGCGGTCTCGACAATCTCCATGAAATCCGCCGAACGATGGCTGATTTCAATCACCGAAGCGCCGATATCCCGATAGTTCAGAAACTCCCGCTGGGCCTGCTCCATCACCGGTCCCGGCAACATGGCGGGGCCTGCGCCGAAATTGTAAACCCTTCCACTCATGGCGCAGGCTCCTAGAACGCGGTGACTTTGATGATCTGTTCCACGCCGCGCATGGCGTCGAGGATTTTTGGCGACGCCGGCTGTTCCAGGTCGATCAGGTTGTAGGCGATATCGCCGCGGCTCTTGTTGAGCAGGTCGACTACGTTGATATTCTGGTCGGCGAGAATCGAGGTGATCTGCCCGAGCATTTTCGGCACATTGCGGTTGGCTATGGCCAGCCGCGTTCCCGGCGCCGCGCCGGGTATCCGTTCCAGATGCAGATTGGGGAAATTCACCGAATTGCTGATATTGCCGTTTTCCAGGAAATCCCGCAGTTGATTCGCCGCCATGACGGCGCAATTCTCCTCCGCCTCCCGGGTGCTTGCGCCGATATGGGGCATGCTGATCACATCATCCCGGCCAATCAGTTCGGCCTGGGGAAAATCACTGACGTAACTCTGCAGTTGCCCGGAATCCAGGGCTTCCCGCAGGGCCTCCACATCGACGATTTCCTCCCGGGCGAAATTGAGCAGGCTGGCGCCGGGCTTCATGGCGGCGAACAGCTCGCGATTCATCAGGCCCCGGGTCGAATCGAGCACGGGCAGGTGCAGGCTCACATAATCCGAACTTGCCGCCAGAGCCTGCAGGCTGTCCTTGCGCTTGACCTTATTGGGCAGGCGCCAGGCGGCCTCCACCGACAATGCCGGGTCATAGCCGTGGACTTTCATGTTGAGCCGGATGCCCATTTCGGCCACCCGGGAACCAATGGCCCCGAGCCCGATCACGCCAAGGGTCTTGCCGGCGATTTCCGAGCCCTTGAACTGCTTCTTGTTCGATTCGATCAGGCGCGAATACTCGGCCGGGTCGCTGACGCCATTCTCTTCGGCGAAACGGATGCCCGGAATAATCCCCCGGGAAGCGAGCAGCAGGCCGCAAAGCACGAGTTCCTTCACCGCATTGGCATTGGCGCCGGGGGTATTGAAAACCACCACCCCGGCCCTGGTGCAATCCTCCACCGGCACGTTGTTGGTGCCGGCCCCGGCCCGGGCCACCGCCCGCAGCCCGCCATTGACCATGGCCGGGTCGAGCTTGTGGCTGCGCAGCAGGATCGCATGGGGGTCCACCTGGGAGTTGCCGAAGCGGTACATTTTCGGCGGGAAAATCGCCAGTCCCCGGTCCGCGATCGAATTGTAAAGCTGGATACGGTACATCATGCTTCCCTGAATACGACAAGCTGAACGAAATGGATGAGTCCGAGGCCGCGGCAGCTCCCGCTGGGGCCGCGATTATGGCGCGGATGGGGCCTGAATGCCAGTGGGCAGGGCTTCTCGGCTTCCTGCCTCGCACACTGTCCGATGCGGCTACCCGAAAGCGGCTCGCGGCATCTCATTTCCGTGATTCAACGCATGGCGATGCAACTTTGCCATAATGGGGGCTGGGCGGGGAAGGAGGTGGAAAGTGCGGGCGAAAGCGGGTGTGCCGGAGCGGGTGGAGCGGGTGGGTATGCCTGTTTGGCGGATTCTTGGGCGCAATCCCGGGCCCATGACCGGGCCGGGGACGAACAGTTACCTGATTGGGGAGAAGCGGCTTTGCCTGGTGGACCCGGGGCCGAAGGACGAAGTCCAGTTGCGGAACTTTCTCGATGCCATAGGCGGGCGGGAGCTCGTCTATATTCTGGCCACCCATACCCATGGCGACCATTCTCCCGGCGCGACCGCGCTGCGGGCCGCCACCGGGGCCGAGCTCGTTGGCCTGCCGGCGCCGGACCAGGGGCATAACGACACGAGTTTCCGACCCGCCCGCCAGTGGCGTCACGGCGATCTGCTCGATTGCGGCGAGTATGGCATTCGCATGCTGCATACGCCGGGCCATGTTTCCAACCATTTCTGTTATCTGCTTTGTGAAGAGCAACTGCTGTTTACCGGGGATCATGTGCTGGAAGGCACCACTTCGGTGATTCTGCCTCCGGACGGCGACATGAGCGATTATCTTGCCAGCCTTGAGGCCCTGCTCAAGATTCCGCTGCGCTATCTCGCCCCGGGGCACGGCGGGATTATCGAGAAGCCGCACGAGGAAATCCGCAAGCTCATCCGGCACCGGATGTACCGGGAAGGCAAGGTGGAGCGCGGGCTTGCCGCCTGCGGCGGCGGCAGTCTGGCGGAACTTGTTACAGTAGTCTATGACGATGTCGATTCCGCCATGCATGGCTGGGCCTGCCGCACCATGCTGGCGCATTTGGAAAAACTTGAGCGGGAAGGCCGCGCGCGGCGCGCCGGCGAGCGATGGCTGCCGGTCTGAGCGGGAAGATACCCGTCGGCGTCAGCAGTTGCCTGCTTGGCGAGCGGGTTCGCTACGACGGCGGCCACAAACGCCATGACTATGTGGTCGAGTCGCTCGGCAAGTGCTTCGAGTTTCATCCCTTTTGCCCGGAATTCGCCATCGGCCTGGGCGTTCCGCGGAAACCGATTCAGTTGACGAGGGACGGCACGGGGGAACTCCGCTGCGTTCAGGTGGATGACCCCCGGGTTGACCATGGCCGGGCGCTGCGCGACAGTCTGGATGTTGAGCGAATCCAAAGGCTCGGCCTGTGTGGCTACATCCTCAAGAAGGGCTCGCCAAGCTGCGGCATGGAAGCCGTGCCGGTTTGGCGGGGAGAAAACCCGGTGGGCGAAAGCAGCGGCATCTTCGCCCATGCTCTCATGCAGGCTTTCCCCTGGCTGCCGGTGGAAGACGAAGGCCGGCTTGGGGAGGCGCCATTGCGGGACAACTTCATCCAGCGCGTTTTTGTGTTGCGGCGCTGGTTCGCGCTGATGGATGAATGGCGATCGAAACCCGGCCCGGCCGCGCTGACCCGCTTTCACGCCCGCCACAAGCTCATCATCATGAGCTGCGACCCGGCCAGTTATCCCACCCTGGGCCGGTTGCTCGCGGAAGCCGGCAAGGATGATCTGGCGAGCATTGCGGAACGGTATCTGTCGGGGCTCATGGCGGCCCTGGGAAAACTGGCGACTCCCGGCAGGCATGGGAACGTGCTGCTCCACGTGCTGGGCTATCTGAAACACAGGCTCGACCGGGATGAACGCGAAGCGCTGCGGCAGGGCATCGACGACTTCCGGGAGGGCCGGGTTCCCCTGCAAACCCCCATCAGCTTGCTCAACCGCCAGTTCAGCCGGCATCCCGACCCGTACATCGCCGATTCCTGGTACATGAATCCGGAGCCCGGGGAAAAGGCTCTGCGGTCTGGAAGTTGAAATCCGCCTCCACGCCTCTTTCCGTCATCCCGCGGGGAGATTCTGCGACTCCGCTTCGCTACGCGCAGAATGGCAGGTGAGGGACTTCGCGCGGTATGTGCGGAGGGAGGTTCCGCGCGGTGTGGCGAGTGACGGGCAATAGACACGGCGGCGGCTGTGCCAGTATGCTTGGCGCTCCTTGCGAAACGCGCGGGTCAATGCCCGCGGCCCGCGACTTGCCAGCCGCGGGGGACGCGCTGAAAAGCGGCGAGCTTATGGGACAGCACACCAGCGACGCGGCCCGGGAGCCTTCCCGGGAAAGAAAGCCGACCGTGGCCCAGGCGCTGCTGCCGGTGCTGGCGCTGGTTGTGATGCTGGCTTTTTCGGTCTATCTGTTCGGCGAAGACGCCAGCTATGGTCCGAACCAGATCGCCCTGGTCGTCGGCGCCGCGGTGGCCGCGGCGATGGGCTGGCGCAACGGCATTGGCTGGCAACAGATCGAAAACGCCATCATCTCGGGCATATCGATTTCCCTCAAACCCATCCTCATCCTGCTTTGCGTGGGGCTGCTCATCGGTAGCTGGATCATGGGCGGCACCGTGCCGACGATGATTTATTACAGTCTGCTCATTCTCGATCCGTCCATCTTCTATTTTGCCTCCTGCCTGATCTGCGCCCTCATCGCCCTCAGCATCGGCAGTTCCTGGACCGTGGCCGGCACCGTGGGAATCGCCCTGATCGGCGCGAGCGCGGGGCTCGGGCTGTCACCGGCGATAACCGCCGGCGCGATCATTTCCGGCGCCTATTTTGGCGACAAGATGTCGCCCCTGTCGGAAACCACCAATCTCGCCCCCGCGGTGGCGGGAACCGACCTGTTCAGCCATATCGGCCATATGGTCTGGACCGCGGTGCCAAGCATACTCATCGCGCTGTCGCTTTACGGCCTGATCGGACTCAATATCGATTCCAGCGCCAGCGCCGACAATCTTGCAATCACCATGGCCCTGCTCAGGGAAAACTTCATGATTTCGCCGATCATGCTGCTGCCGGTGCTGGCCCTGCTGTGGATGGCCAATCGCAAGCTGCCGCCGATCCCCACGATCCTCACCGGTGGCATGTTCGGCGTGGCGCTCGCCCTGCTGTTCCAGCGGCAGGCCATACTCAATCTGCCCGGCGATGATCCCAATCTGCTGCTCGCCCTGGCGCGGGGTGTCTGGGAAACCTTTTTCAATGGCTTTGTGCTGCAAAGCGGCAACGCCACCCTGGACGATCTCATGTCCCGGGGCGGCATGAGTTCCATGCTCAATACCGTATGGCTGATTCTCTGCGCCATGGTGTTCGGCGCCACCATGGAGCGGGTCGGCCTGCTGCGGCGGCTGGTGGATTTCGCGCTGTCCTTCGTTCACAGCACCGGCAGCCTGATCACCACCACCGTGGCCACCTGCATCGGCGCCAACATCATCACCTCGGACCAGTACATCTCCATCGTGCTGCCGGGGCGCATGTACAAGCTGGAATACCAGAGCCGCGACCTCGACCTGAAAAACCTTTCGCGCACCCTGGAAGACTCGGGCACCATCACCTCCCCGCTGGTGCCATGGAATACCTGCGGCGCCTACATGAGCGGCACTCTTGGGGTGGCCACCCTGGCCTACTTCCCCTTCTGCTTCTTCAACATGATCTGCCCGGTCATTGCGATCATCTACGGTTTTTTCAACTTCAAGATCGCCCCGGCGGGGACACCCGGGCACCAGTTGGCCTGATGGTTCCCCGGGCGAAGCGAAGCCGCAGAACGACAGCGGGTTTCGGGGTTATAATTTGGCGCCGGGTTCCGCACTGCCCGATCTGTCGAATGCAAGCCAAATGACGGACATCAAGCACTACATGGCGCGAATCGGCGAGCGCGGGCGGGCCGCGAGCGCCGCTATCGGCCGCGCCGGCACAGCGCGGAAGAACGCTGCCCTGCTCGCCATGGCCGAAGCCATCGACGGCGGCCGGTCCGCGCTGGGGGAAGCCAACGGGCTTGATCTTCAGCGGGGCGGGGAAAAAGACCTTGCCGCGCCGCTGATGGACCGGCTCGAACTCACGCCCGGCCGGATCGACGCCATGATCGAGGGCCTGCATCAGATCGCCTCGCTGGACGATCCCATTGGCGAGGTCAGCGGTCTCAAGTACCGCCCCACAGGCATCCAGGTGGGCCGGATGCGGGTGCCGCTTGGCGTTATCGGCATCATCTATGAATCGCGGCCCAATGTGACCTGCGAGGCCGCCAGCCTGTGCCTGAAATCCGGCAATGCCGCCATTCTTCGCGGCGGCTCGGAAGCCCTGCATTCCAACCAGGCCATTGCCGGCTGCATCCGGGAGGGACTGGCCAAAGCGGAACTTGATCCGCATGTCATCCAGGTTCTCGACCGCCCGGACCGGGAGGCCGTGGGCTGTCTGATTACCATGCCGGAATATGTTGACGTCATCGTGCCCCGGGGGGGCAAGGGGCTGATCGAACGGATCGGCCGGGAATCCCGGGTACCGGTGATCAAGCATCTCGACGGCAATTGCCATCTCTACATCGATGACAGGGCCGACCTCGACAAGTCGCTGACCGTGGCGGTCAATGCCAAGACCCAGCGCTACGGCACCTGTTGCACCCTGGAATCGCTGCTCGTGGCGCGTGACGTGGCGGCGGAAATCCTGCCCCGGCTTGCCGCGGCCTATGGCGAGCACGGCGTCGAGTTGCGCGGCTGCGAGGCAAGCAGGCGAATCCTGCCCGAGGCCGCGCCCGCCAGCGAAGAGGACTGGTACGCCGAATACCTTGCGCCGATTCTCTCGATCCGCATTGTGGCGGACCTCGATGAGGCGATCGCCCATATCAACCGGTACAGCTCGCAACATACCGACGCCATCATGACCACCGACCATGGCCGCGCCCGGCGATTCCTGCGCGAAGTCGATTCGAGTTCGGTGATGGTCAACGCCTCGACCCGCTTCGCCGATGGCTTCGAGTATGGGCTCGGCGCGGAAATCGGCATCTCCACCGACAAGCTCCACGCCCGGGGCCCGGTGGGGCTGGAAGGCCTGACCTCGCAGAAGTTCGTCGTGCTCGGGGACGGACATATCCGGCAATGAAAGACAGATGACCAGGCGCGTCGGCATTTTCGGCGGCATGTTCGATCCGGTGCATCACGGACACATGGCGGTAGCCAGACATGCCGTGGAGTATCTCAATCTCGATCAACTGCTGCTGATTCCCTGCAAGCTGCCCGGTCACCGCGGGCTTCCCGCGGCCAGCGGCGAACAACGCCTGCGGATGCTCGAACTCGCCGCGGCGGATGATCCCCGCATTGCCGTGGACCCCATCGAGCTTTCCAGCGAGGGCGTGTCGTATACGGTCCACACCCTGGCGCGCCTCCGCCGGCGCCTGCCCGATGCCCGCCTCGTGCTTGTGCTCGGCATCGACGCCTTTCTCGGCCTGCCGGGCTGGCGCGACCCGGAGCGATTGTTCCGGATGGCGCATGTACTGGTAATCGCCAGACGAAACCTGCCGATGGATTACCATATGGCGGGCAGATTGGGAGGCGCGATGGCGCAAGACCCGGAACAGTTGTTCAGCGGCAAGGCGGGCAGGGTGCTGCTCAGTCCGGAGCCGGCAATGGACGCTTCTTCCACGGCGACGCGTGAACGGCTTGCCGAAGGCCGCCGGGCCCCGCTGCCCGGCACGGTGCTCGCCTACATCAGGGAACAGGGACTGTATCGCGGGGAGAATACATGACGGCGCAGGCAAGGAAGAAGGAGCAGCCGGGAACACTCGGCGAAAGGCAAATCGCCCGGCTGGTGGAAAACATTCTCGAAGACGGCAAGGCGGAGTCAATCAGTTGCATGGATGTGCGGCAACTGACTTCCATTACCGATTACATGGTGATGGCGACGGGAAACTCCCGCATCCATACCAGGGCGCTGGCCGACGCCATCGTCGAGAAAATGAAAGAGCGCGGGGTGGCCACCAGTGGAATCGAAGGCCTCCCCGCCGCCGAATGGGTTCTGGTGGACCTCGGCCCCGTGGTGGTCCACATCATGCTCGCCCAGGCCCGCGCCCTCTACGACCTTGAAGAACTATGGAACCTGCAGCCCGTTTCCAAAGCCTGACAGGGTGAGGGCCGGTCGGCGCAGCCGATCAAAAGCAGCGCTTTTGAAGGCCCGAACGGCTCGCCATGGATGGCGAGACCGGGGATTGGCGAAACCTGACCAGTCGCGCCATGGATGGCAAAAACACATTCACGGTATCCCTGCGTGAGATTCTGCGACTCCGCTTCGCTCCGCGCAGAATGACGGAGTAGTGGGGTGCTACGCTCCGCGCAGAATGACGGGGTGGGGTGCGGCGCCGTAATGAGAATTGCCGACAGCGAACGGAAACAAGTGATTTCATGCCGCAAATCAGTACAATAGGGGGAATTGTCCATAGCCCGCCGGGAACCGCCAAAGCCGCGGCGCCGGGAGGCGTCCCATGACCAGCAGGTGGAAATTCCGCGACCACGAGGCCGAGGGCCGGATGTTCAACCGGCGCGTCAATCTCGTCCTGTTCTTTGTTTTCCTGATGCTGGCCACCCTGGTGGCGAAGCTCGTGGACCTGCAGGTGATGCAGTACGAGTACTTTGCCGCCCGTTCCGACGGCAACCGCCTGCATGTCCAGTACGTGCCTCCCGAACGCGGCGTGATCTACGACCGCGCCGGGACCCTGATCGCCGACAATACGCCAGTGTACAACCTCACCATCGTGCCGGAAGAAGTCGACGATCTCGAGGCGACCCTGGGTTATCTCGCCGGGTTCGTGAGCCTCGAAGCCGATGACATCGAGACCTTCGAAGACCAGTTGCGCCGCAGCCGGGTGCCGTATTCCTCCGTTCCCCTGCGCTATGTGCTCACCGAAGAGGAAAAGTACCGGGTGGCGGTCAACGGCCATCGCCTGCCCGGGGTGCGCATGGAGCCCCAGCTCATGCGCCATTATCCCTTCGCCGATCTCACCGCCCATGCCGTGGGCTATGTCTCCCATATCAACCAGCAGGAACTCGACGCGCTGGACGAAACCGAATTCGAGAATTACGGCGGCACCACCCATATCGGCAAGACCGGCGTGGAGCGCACCTACGAGCACCTGCTCCACGGCCAGGTGGGCTATGAAACCGTGGAAAAGAACAACCGCGGGCGGGTCACCCGGGTGCTTGAGCGCACCGAGGCCATTCGCGGGCGCGATATCGTCCTGCATCTCGACTACCAGTTGCAGCGGGCGGCCGAGGAAGCGCTGGGCGATTACCGCGGCGCCGTGGTGGCCATCGAGCCCGCCAGCGGCGGCATTCTGGCCATGGTCAGCAAGCCGGGCTTCGATCCGAACCTGTTCGTCACCGGCATCAGCAACCGCGACTACGGCGCCCTGGTCACCGACGAGATCAACACGCCATTGTTCGACCGCAGCACCAACCCCTATCCACCGGGTTCCACCATCAAGCCCGTATTGGGGCTGGCGGGGCTGCATTTCGGCCATATCGACTATCAATTCACCATCATGGACCCGGGCTGGTTCCGGCTCCCCGGCGTGTCCTACCGCTGGAACAACTGGACCATGCGCACCGCCATCGGCGGCGGCCACGGCGAGACCGATCTGCGCAAGGCGATTTACCAGTCCAGCGACACCTTCTTCTACCAGCTTGGCCATACCATGGGCATCGACCAGATTCACGATTTCATGTCGCTGTTCGGCTTTGGCGACAATCTGGCTCTCGACATCAACTATGCCCGCACCGGGGTCCTGCCTTCCCGGGACTGGAAAATGGAAACCCGCGGCGAACCCTGGTATCCGGGGGATACCATCAACTCTTCCATCGGCCAGGGCTACATGTGGGCGACGCCCCTGCAGCTTGCCACCGCGGCGGCGGTGATCGCCAATGAAGGCCGCATGGTGCGGCCGCGCATGCTGAAAAGCGTCGCTGGCGAACTGTGGGATTTTCCGGAGCAGCATTCGGTGCCCGATGTGCTGCTGGAAGATCCGGACTACTGGCGCTACATGCGCGACGCCATGACCATGGTGGTGCATCGCCCCTATTCCAACGTATTCCGGGACTACGGCACCGCCTACGAATACACCGCCAGGGCGGACCCGGACATGAACTACCTGCTCGCCGGCAAGACCGGCACCGCCCAGGTGGTGGGCATCGACCAGAGCATTCGTTCCAGCGAGGATATCCGGGTTTCCGACCTGAACAAGGACCACGCCCTGTTCATCGCCTTCGCCCCCGCGGCCCACCCCGTCATTGCGCCGCAGATTGCGCTTGCGGTCTTTGTGGAAAACGGCGAATCGGGCAGCGCCGTCGCCGGCCCGGTGGCCAAGCGGATCAGCGACGCCTGGCTGCTCGATATCCTCGATCTTGATCTGGACGTGGAGCCGGCAGTGGAAAGCTCCGAGGCGGGCCGGGTCGGTGAATAGCCGAACCTACGGGCAAGCGGCGGCGCCCCAGGGGCGCTGGGCGGGCCGCAGCCCCAATGTGGATATCGGCCTGCTGTTGATCGTGGGCCTGCTCAGCATTTTCGGCCTGGCCGCCCTGTACAGCGCTTCCGACGGCGACAGCGTCCTGATCCAGCGGCAGGCGGCCATCACCGGGCTTGGCGTCGTCGCCATGCTGGTGGTGGCGCAACTCGACCTGCGCCTGGTGCAGCGGTTCGCCCCGCATATCTACCTCGGCGGCCTCGCCCTGCTCGCCCTCGTGCTTGCCTTCGGGGTGGAAGCCAACGGCGCCCGCAGTTGGCTCGATTTGCCCGGACTGCCGAGTTTCCAGCCTTCGGAGTTGATGAAATTCGTCGTTCCCGGCATGCTCGCCGCCTATCTGGCCTCGCAGCCCCTGCCGCCCCGGTTCCCGCGCATCCTTGTCGCCGGGCTGCTGGTGTTACTGCCCGCGGGACTGATCGTGCTGCAGAACGACCTCGGCACCGCCATGCTCGTGGCCATGGCGGGATTCTTCGTGCTGCTGCTTGCCGGCATGAGCCTGCGGCTGATCGCCTTTGGCGGCCTGCTTGCCCTGCTTGCCTCGCCGGTGTGGTTTCTGTTCTACGCCCAGGAACATCAGAAAAACCGCATCCGGAGCTTTGTCGACCCGTACAACGACCCGGCCGGCGCCGGCTACAATATCATCCAGTCCCAGATCGCCATCGGTTCCGGGGGCGTGACCGGCAAGGGATTCGGCGAAGGCGACCAGTCCCGGCTCGATTTCATTCCCGAATCCCATACCGATTTCATCTTCGCCGTCATCGCCGAAGAGTTCGGCCTCGCCGGCGCCCTGGTTCTGCTCGGGCTGTTTGTGCTGCTGCTTTGGCGCGGCCTGCGGATTGCCGTCAATGCCGGCGACATGTTCGCCCGGCTGCTTGCCGGCGGCATCGTGCTCATCGTGTTTTTCAATGTGTACGTGAACATGGCCATGGTGATCGGCCTGTTGCCGGTGATCGGGCTTCCCCTGCCGCTGATCAGCCGGGGAGGCACGGCGATCATCGCTTTCTTCATCGGCTTTGGCCTGCTCATGTCCATCGAGGCAGACAGCCGCAAGGGCAGTGCGAGAAATCGCTAAATCGTATTCAATTCCGGGCGTTATTCTGAGAGGGGGTTCGGTGGAATTGCCATCATGTGCTCAGGAGTAAACAGACTGCTCGTTCTGCTGTCGTTCGCCGCGCTGCTCGCGGGCTGCGGCGCGGGCGACAGCCGTTACTCGATTTCCCGGGACCGGGCCCCCGCCGGTGGCGTGGACCCGGCCAGCGTGCCGATCGTGGTGCCCCATCCCGTGATTCGCACCGCCGCGGGAAACCGCAGCCCATACACGGTTTTCGGCCAGAGCTATTCGGTACTGCCCACCGAGGAAGGCTACCTCGCCCGGGGCGTCGCTTCCTGGTACGGGGAGAAGTTCCATGGCCACCGCACCGCCAATGGCGAAATCTATGACATGTACAAGGCTTCGGCCGCCCATACCTCGCTGCCGATTCCGAGCTTTCTCCGGGTGACCAATCTGGAAAACAACCGCAGCCTCGTGGTGCGGGTCAATGATCGCGGGCCCTTTCACGGCGGGCGCATTGTCGATCTTTCCTATGCCGCCGCGGTCAAGCTCGGTTTTGCCGACCAGGGCACCGCCAGGGTCCAACTCGAAGCGATTGTGCCCGGCGCCGGGGAGGAGGTCGCTCCCGCGCCGAATCCCCCGGTTCTCGCCGCGGCAAGCCCGGCGGGCGCCGCACTCTATCTCCAGGTGGGCGCATTCGCCGCGCGGGACTCGGCGGAAAGCGTGACGCGCCGGGTGCGCGCCCATACCAGCCGTCCGGTATTCATCGCCAGCGCCGAAAACGGCGAACGCGGCCTGCTGCACCGTGTGCGAATCGGGCCGATACAGGGAGCGGGGGAGGCCCGCGACCTGACCCGGACACTGGTTGCCGCCGGTCTGGGAACTCCTTACACTGTAGCCGAATAGGCGGTAGCGAAGAGGCGCAAACCACACAGCAATCCAGCCTGGGAGGCTGCGCCGCAGGAATTCGCGAAAGCGAAAATTCGCTATCGCCGCGCCCTTGGCTGATCGATTGAGGCGAATATTGGTGAATATGCAACGAAATCGAGCGGCCAAGGGCGTGGATGAGAGCGGATTTGCAGCCGTGAATTCCTGCGGCGCAGGCTCCTAGGCGGATACCATCCATGTTTTCCCCATCAGCGCGTCAATCACCGATCAAAACCCCCTGCCGGGCGTGGCGGCTGCCGCTCGCCTGCGCCATGGCCTTGAGCGCCGCGTTCGCCAGCGCCCAGAACATCATTCCCCGGGCGCCGGACATCGCCGCGAGCAGCTATATCCTCGTGGACGCCGCCACGGGCCATGTCATCATGGAAGAGAACGCCACCGAGGCCCTGCCGCCGGCGAGCCTCACCAAGATCATGACCGCCTATATCGCCATCGAGGAAATCATCAATGGCAATCTCGCCATGGAGGATGAAGTCCATATCAGCGAAAAAGCCTGGCGCATGGACGGCTCCAAGATGTTTGTGGGGGTCAACACCCGGGTCAGCGTTGCCGATCTGTTGCGCGGCATCATCATCCAGTCGGGCAATGACGCCAGCGTCGCCATCGCCGAGCATATCGCCGGCAGCGAGGACGCCTTCGCCGACATGATGAACCAGTACGCCGAAGTGCTTGGCCTGGAGCAGGCCTTCTTCATGAATTCCAGCGGCCTCGATTCCGACGAGTACTACAACACCATGTCGGCCCGGGATCTGGCGCTGCTGGCCCGGGCCACGATTACCCGCCACGCCGAGTACTATCCCATGTACGCCGAGCGGGAGTTCACCTATAACGACATTCGCCAGCCCAACCGCAATACCCTGCTGTTCCGCAACGCCAATGTGGACGGCCTCAAGACCGGCTGGACCGACCTGGCCGGATACTGCCTGGTGACTTCGGCGGAGCGCGACGGCATGCGCCTGATCGCCGTGGTCATGGGCACCGAAAGCGAAGACGCCCGGGCCATCGAAAGCCAGAAAATGCTCGCCTACGGCTTCCGCTATTACGAAACCTGGCGGCTCAACGACGCCGGTCAGACCTTCGCCAGCGTGCCGGTGTGGTCGGGCCGGCGGGACACCCTCGACCTGGGCATCGACGGGGAAGTCCTGCTCACGATCCAGCGCGGCCGGGGCGGGGACCTGGAAGCCTCGATCAACGTGGACGAAGTGATTTACGCGCCCATCGAAGCGGGCCAGGTCATGGGAAGCATCGATATCAGCCTCGACGGCGAAGTCGTCCACAGCGACGAAATCATCGCCCTGCGGGCGGTGGAGCGGGGCGGCGTCATGAAACGCATGACCGACTGGTTCAGCCTGCGATTCAACGAACTGCTTGCCAATTGAGCGCCATCGACCAGACATTCCCGGTCCCGCGTGCATTCGGCCCCAGCGACTACACCGATGTCTGGCGGCGCATGCGGCGTTTCGTCCGGGAGGCGGATTCCGCAACCCGGGAAGAAATCTGGCTGCTGAGCCATCACCCGGTGTTCACCCTGGGCCAGGCCGGCAAGCGCGAGCATCTGCTCGCTATCGGCGAAATCCCCGTGATTGCATCCGACCGGGGAGGGCAGGTTACCTACCACGGCCCGGGCCAGCTCGTGGTCTATCCACTGCTCAACCTGCGCCGCCGGGCCATGGGCGTCCGCGAACTCGTCCAGTTGCTCGAGTCTTCCCTGATCGATTCCCTCGCCGGAATCGGAGTCACGGCCAAAACCCGGAAAGGCGCGCCGGGAGTCTACGTGGGGCCGGCGAAAATCGCCGCCCTGGGCCTGCGAATCCGGCGCGGCTGGAGCTATCACGGCCTCAGCCTCAATGTGGATATGGACCTGGCTCCATTCTCCCTGATCAATCCCTGCGGCCATCCCGGACTCGAAACCACCCAGGTTGCGGATTTCGTGCCCCGCCGACCGGAATTGCCGCGGGAAATGGGTGATTCGCTCATCGCCAGCCTGCTGCGGCGGCTCGAAGCTTTCCCGCCGCGCGCATCGGACGTTCCCCGGCAAGCCCGGGAATTGCCGCTGCCGGAGGCCGCCCATGCCTGAAAGAAAGCGGCGCAATGTGCTGGTTGAAGGCCAGAAACTGCGCGGCGCCGACAAGCTGCGGCGCATCCCGGTGAAAGTGGCGCCAACCGAACAGATGCCGCAAAAACCTCCCTGGCTGCGGGTGAAGATTCCCGCTTCGCCCCGGGTGGCCGAGTTGCGCCGCAAACTGCGCAGCCACAAGCTTGCCTCGGTCTGCGAGGAAGCGTCCTGCCCCAATATCGGCGAGTGTTTCAGCCATGGCACGGCGACCTTCATGATCATGGGCGACATCTGCACCCGGCGCTGCCCATTCTGCGATGTGGCCCACGGCAAGCCGGAGCCGCTTGACGCCAATGAACCGCGGGAACTCGCCCGGGCCATCCGCGACCTCGAACTCCGCTATGTGGTGATTACCTCGGTGGACCGGGACGACCTCAAGGACAGCGGCGCCGCGCACTTCGCCGCCTGCATCCGCGCCAGCCGGGAACTCAACCCCGACACCCGAATCGAGATTCTCACCCCGGATTTCCGCGGCCGCATGGAAATCGCCCTGGAAACGCTGAATCAGGCGCCACCGGACGTGTTCAATCACAATCTGGAATCGGTGCCGCGCCTGTATCGCAAGGTGCGTCCTGGTGCCGATTATGCCTGGTCGCTGCGCTTGCTCAAGGAGTTCAACGACTTGCGGCCGGAAGTTCCCACCAAGTCCGGCTTGATGCTGGGCCTTGGCGAAGAACTCGAAGAAGTGCGCCAGGTCATGAGGGATCTGCGCGAACACGGCGCGGCCATGCTGACCCTGGGCCAGTACCTGCAACCCAGCCGCCACCATTTGCCGATTGCCCGCTTTGTTCACCCCGATGAATTCGATGCGCTTGGCGAATACGGCAAATCCATCGGTTTCCAACACGTGGCAAGCGGACCGCTGGTGCGCTCCTCCTACCACGCCGACGAGCAGGCCAGACTGCTGCGCAGCGCCTGAGGCATGCAGACTCCAGGCCGGATAGCCGCCGCCAGTCTCATCGCCGCCGCGCCCGCCGCCACCTGGCTGCTCACCGCCAACAGCCTCTGGCTGGGCCAGCAAAGCCTGCTCCTGCGCGCCATCCTGTTCGCCCTGCCATTGCTGCCCACCGCCATTGCAGTCTGGCTGCTGCTGCGCGAGACATACCCCCGAATCAGCACTTTGTTTCTCGCGCTTGGCCTGCTCAGCCTGCCCGCCAGCCTTGCCTACCACCTCCACTGGCTGCCGCGCTACGGAGCAGCCGAACTCAGCATCAGCATGACCGAACAACGCCTGATTACCGACAGCTCTTCCAATGCCCTGGTGGAAATAGGCTTCGCCTATCCCATCTTCACGCCCACTGTCGAACTCAGCAACGGTGAGTTGTTCAGCCGCCAGCTCGACATCTATCTGCGAATGATCGACGCCGACGGCGAATCCACCCTCTACCGCGCCGTGCGCGAAGCCACGCCGGACGAAACCCTCAGCGTCGAATCCTCGGTCCGCGGCATGCTCGGCGCCAATGGGCGCTATCTGTTCCTGCCCCTGCAACTCGCCCCCGGCGAACAACTCACCGGCCGCCTCGTCTTCATCATCACCGCCTTCGACGAAAGCGCCTCCTTCCTGGGAGAAATGCGCCGCGCCCGCCGCACCCAATTCGAACTCAGAGATGCCACCACCCAAAACCTCCTCCTCGAAGTCCCCATCACCCCATAATCCAATCAGGCGCGCTACTCGCGCCAATCCCTGTTCTTTGCTTGCTGACCCGCCTGTGCCACAATGCCACCCAACCCCGCAACAGAATAAAATCCACCAGCAACGCCAGCAACCCGGTCAGCGAATCAGTGATCCTGGTAATCGGCGGGGGCGCAGATAAACGCAGCTTCAACGGAATCGTTCAAGTGGCAACTTCTTCCAGTTCCGAATCGCCTGGCCAGCAGACTTTGCCCATTGCCTATGTCGCAGGCGCGGCTCTGGAGGAGTTGCCGACGGATCTTTACATCCCGCCCAACGCCCTGGAAGTCTACCTCGAAGCCTTTGAAGGGCCGCTCGACCTGCTGCTCTATCTCGTCAAGCGCCGGAATATCGACATTCTCGAAATCGATGTGGCGGAGATCACCGAGCAGTACATGGCCTATATAGAACTGATGCAGGCGGGCCAGTTCGAGCTTGCCGCGGAGTATCTCGTCATGGCGGCCATGCTCGCCGAGATCAAGTCGCGCATCCTGCTGCCGCGACCGGAGAGCAGCGGCGAAGAGGAAGCCGACCCGCGCATGCAACTGATTCGCCGCCTGCTCGAATACGAACGCTACAAGCAGGCGGCGGAAAATCTCGACAAGCTGCCCCGGCTCAACCGGGAACTGCATCAGGCCAGGGCGGAGCCGCCGAGTTTCGAGCGCACCGTTCCCCAGCCCGTGGTGGAATTGTCCGATCTGCTCGCCGCCATGACCAATGCCCTGCGTCAGGCGGAATTATTTGAACATCATCATGTGCAGGTGGAAACCATCAGTCCCCGGGACAAGATGAGCCAGGTGCTGCGCCGCCTGAACCGGGAGCAATTCCTGCCGCTCACCGCCATGCTCGATCCGCGGGAAGGCCGTCTCGGCATCGTGGTCACCTTTCTCGCGGTCATGGAGCTGACCCGCAACGCCCTGGTGGAGATCGTGCAGACCGAAGGTTTCGGCCCCATCCACCTGCGTCTCGCCGAAGAAGGACCGGGCCCGTGAACCAGGATCTGAAAGCCATTGTCGAAGCCCTGCTGCTTGCCGCCGACCGGGCGCTTTCCCTCGATGAAATCCGCGCGGTGTTCGATGCCGGAGAGCGGCCGGAACGCGAAGCGGTGGAGGAAGCCCTGGCCGGCCTCGCGGAAGACTGCGGTCCGCGAGGCGTGGAACTCAAGGAAGTCGCCTCCGGTTACCGCCTGCAGGTCAAGCAGGAACTCGCCGAATGGGTCAGCCGCCTGTGGGAGGAAAAGCCGCCGCGCCATACCCGGGCGCTGCTCGAAACTCTGGCGTTGATCGCCTATCGGCAGCCCGCCACCCGGGGCGATGTGGAGGAAGTGCGCGGTGTTGCGGTCAGCACCGGCATCATCCGCACCCTGCTTGACCGGGAATGGATCCGGGTTGCCGGCCATCGCGAAACTCCCGGGCGCCCGGAACTGTTCGTGACCACCCGGCAGTTTCTCGACTATTTCAATCTCAAGAGTCTGGCGGAGTTGCCGCCGCTGGATGAAATCAGCGAAGAAAACGGCGCTGAAGCACTGGGAATTGAGCGCCAGGCCGAGACCATCCAGGCTGACAATGCATGAGCGAAAAACTGCAAAAAGTACTTGCCAGGGCAGGGCTAGGCTCGCGCCGGCAACTCGAAGGCTGGATCCGGGACGGCCGGATTCAGGTGAATGGCCGCATTGCCAGCCTCGGCGACCGGGTCGGAGCCGGCGACCGCATCAACGTGGACGGCAGGAAGTTCAGTCACAACCCCAAAACCCGGCCGCGTTGCCGGGTGCTTCTCTACAACAAGCCTGATCACGAAGTCTGCACCCGCTCCGACCCCCAGGGCCGGCCCACGGTATTCGACCGCCTGCCGCCCCTGCGCAACAGCCGCTGGGTGGCGGTGGGCCGTCTCGATCTGAATACCAGCGGTTTGCTGCTGCTCACCAATGACGGCGAACTCGCCAACCAGCTCATGCATCCGGCCAGCAACATTGATCGCGAATACGCCGTGCGGGTGCTTGGCAAGGTCAGCGACGGCATGGTGCAAAACATGCTGGACGGGGTCGAGATCGAAGGTCAGCACTGCCGATTCAGCGACATCCGCCATTTTGGCGGCGAAGGCGCCAACCAGTGGTATCACGTGGTGCTCATGGCGGGCCGCAACCGCGAAGTGCGCAAGCTGTGGCAGTCCCAGGGCGTGCAGGTCAGCCGCCTGAAAAGGGTTCGCTTTGGTCCGGTCTTTGTTCCCGGTTCGGTAAAGGCTGGCCGATTTCACGAACTGGACCCGTCGGAAATCGATGAACTGCGCCGCTACGGCAATCCGCTCAAGGGGGGTTGAAATCCCGGGCGTCCAGAACCCGGCCATGAATCCGGCGAGCAGGTCCGCGGCAGGTCGATAGTCAAATATCGGAGGATTGGGGTTTGCGATAGCAGGCGATGTAATTCACCGCCAGACTTTCCTCCAGAAAATATCTTTTTGACAATGGATTGTATCCCATACCAATCTGTGAATCGAGGTCCAGGCCGGCGCTGCGGCACCAGATGGCAAGCTCCGATGGCCGGATCAGTTTCGCATACTCATGGGTGCCCCTGGGAAGCAGGCGCAATATGTACTCGGCGCCGACAATGGCAAACAGCCAGGATTTGGGATTGCGGTTGATGGTGGAAAAAACCGCAAGTCCACCGGGCTTGAGCAATTTCCCGCAGGCCGCCACCACCGATGCCGGGTCGGGAACATGCTCGAGCATTTCCAGGCAGGTTACCAGGTCATAGTGCGCCGGCTGTTCCTTCGCTAGCTGTTCCGCAGTGCATTTGCGGTAGTCGATATCGAGGCCGCTTTCGGCAAGATGCAGCCTGGCCACCGCAAGCGCCGCCTCGGCCATGTCTATGCCGGTGACTTCCGCGCCGTGGCGGCGCAGGGCTTCGGTGAGAATGCCGCCGCCGCAGCCCACATCGACGACTTTTTTCCCCGCGGGATTTTCCCTGCCGGCGATATGGTTCATGCGCAGGGGATTGATTTGATGCAGGGGCCGGAACTCGCTTTCCGGGTCCCACCAGCGGCTGGCCAGAGCCTCGAACTTGCGGATTTCCTGCGGGTCCAGGTTTTCAGGCATCGGGCCGCACCTGCTCTTGCCAATGCTCCGCAGCCGCCAGCATCGCCTCTTCATCCAGAGTCAGCAGGCATCCTCCGGCAAGCAGGGCTTCACCCGCGCACCAGACGTGGCTGACCTGGGAGGACTGGGCCGCATACACCAGATGCGAGCACACATCATACAGGGGAGCCGTATTCAGCCGGCCCAGATCCACCGCGGTCAGGTCCGCCCACTTGCCGGTTTCCAGGCTGCCGGCGCAATGGCCGATGCCCAGGGCCCGGGCGCCGTTGATGGTAGCCATTTCCAGCACCCGGGTAGCGGGCAGGGCGGCGGCGTCCTTCGCCGTCAGCTTGCCGAGCAGCGCCGCGCTGCGCATTTCTCCGAACATGTCCAGATCATTGTTACTCGCGGCGCCATCGGTGCCGAGCGCCACATTTACCCCGCCCGCCAGCAGATCCGCCACCCGGCAGGCGCCGCTGGCAAGTTTCATGTTGGATTCCGGGCAATGCATCACCGAAGCCCCGGCCCCGGCAAGCAGGGCGATCTCCTCATCCAGCAACTCGGTGGCGTGTACACACTGAAAGCGTTCATTGACCATGCCCAGCCCCGCCAGCCGCGCCAGGGGACGCTGTCCATCACTGCGCTGCGCGTCCCGCACCTCCGCGGCGGTTTCATGGACATGCATATGCACCGGCGCGCCAAGCTCCGCCGATAATTCCACCGCCGCCCGCAATTGATTATCGGAAACCGTATAGGGGGCGTGGGGGCCAAGGGCGAAATGCAGGCGTTCATGGTCGCGATAATGCTCGCAAAGCTGCCGGGCCTTGTTAAGGTAATCCTGCGCGTCCGCCGCCCAGACCGAAGGAAACTCCAGAATCGGCCCGCAAAGCTGCGCCCGCATCCCGGCCTCTTCCGCACATCCCGCCACCGCATCGGGAAAGAAATACATATCCGCGAAACAAGTCGTTCCGCCGCGAATCATTTCCGCCATCGCCAGCCGCGCCCCGGCAGCCACAAAATCTGGCGCTATCAGCCGGTTTTCCAGCGGCCAGACATGATCCGCAAGCCAGGCCTGCAAGGGCAGGTCATCCGCCACTCCCCGCAGCAGACTCATGGGCGTATGGCAGTGGCTGTTGATCAGGCCGGGAATCAGCGCATGCCGCTCCAGGCCGAGCATCTCCGCTCCAGGCCACAGCCGCCGCGCTTCCTCCAGCGGAACCAGCCCCGCAATGCGCCCGTCACGCACCGCTACCACATGGTCCACCAGGACTGTCTTCCGGGGAACCACGGGCACAACCCATTTCCCATGTATCAGCAAATCAGGCTGTTCCAGCGAAGAATCAGGCAAAACCGTGATCTCTCAATGGGGGCGAGACGCTCAGTCGCTTTCGCTGACCGCCCGATCCTGCAATAGCGGCGCGCTCAGACCTTCGATGCCGGCGAGGGCGAGGATTGTCAGGAGGACGGTTTGCGGACCGAGATGGGATTCCTCGGAGGCGAACCATTCGCCGGGGGAGTGGGCGCCGCCGCCGTCGCCGCCGCCGGCCATGGTGATGGCGGGAATGCCCAGCGACATGGGCACATTGGCGTCGGTGCTGGAAATGCCGAGTTCCCGCAGGGGGATGTTGCCCGCGTCAAAGGCCATGGCCGCCACCTGCACAATAGGGCTGCTTACCGGCGTCAGGCCCGTGGGGCGGTCGCCGATCAGAACAAAATCCACGCTGATTTCGCCATTGTTCCAGCGCGTGTTTTCCGCCGCCACCGCCGCCAGGGCGGCATCCTTGACCTGGGCTTCGAGCATGGCCAGCTCTTCCGGGCTGTTGGAGCGCATGTCGATGGCGAACACCGCGTCGGCGGCGATGGAGTTTACCGAGGTGCCGCCGTCCACCGTGCCCACGGTGAAGGTCGTCTTGGGATAGCTCGGCGTGCGCAACTCGGCGATGCCGGCAATCGCCCGGCCCATGGCGTGAATCGCGCTGGCGAGTCCGAATGAGCCGAAGGAGTGGCCGCCCGGCCCGCTGAAGCGAAACTCGAAACGCCGGGAGCCCGTGCCGCCAATGGTGATGCGGGACATGCGCACGCCATCCACCGAGATGAAACCGTCGATTTCCGGATAGTCGCGGAAAATCGCCTTGACGCCGCGCAGGTCGCCGCGGCCCTCCTCTCCCACATTGCCCGCGAACAGGATATCGGCGCCGGTTTCGATGCCGCTTTCCTCAAGCACCTCGAGCACCGCGAGCAAAACCGCGAGCCCGCGGCTGTCGTCGCCGATGCCCGGGGCGTAGTACCTGCCGTCGCGGAACTCCACGCTGACGTCGGTCTCGATCGGGAATACAGTATCGAGATGGGCGCTGATGAGCAGGGTGGGGCCCGCGCCGCTGCCGCGGCGCAGGCCGATGGCGTTGCCTTCGCTGTCGATATGGGCGTTGGCCAGCCCCCTGGCCTGGAGTTGTTCGCGATAGTAGGCGGCGCGCTCGTCTTCCAGGAATGGCGGCGCGGGGATCTCGGTGATGCGGATCTGTTCCTCTATGGTCGCGGCCTCGCGCAGGCGAATCCGCTCCAGGGCTTCGCCGACCCGCGGGTCGGCGCGCACGGCGTTGAATACCTCGCGCAGGACGGGGTCAATGGGGACCAGGGTCTGGCCCATCTGGGCGTGGACCATGCCGGTCCACAGCAGCAACCCCGATACCACAAGGCAAAAACGCCTCGCCAAGACCTTCTCCGAACCTCATAGCGGGACCGCCATTGTACACGGTTTGTTACTCAAGTTTGCCGGGCGGCCAGGGCGCGGTCGGCCATGGACAGCAGGGTGGTGAGGATAAGCGCGTAACAGAGCAGGCTAGTGGTCAGCAGAAGCGTTTCCCGAAGCGGTTCAATCAGGCGGGCGGTGGTAATGAGGATCAGCGGAACGAAATAGAAAATGCCGTTCCAGCGGCCGAGGAAGCTCATGCGCAGGGACTTGCGGTTTTGCGGATAGCGCGAGTCGAGCACGTATTGCAGAAAGGCGGCGGCGACCAGCGGCGGCAGCAGCCAGGGTGCCGCCCCCCCCAGCGCGGCGCCGGCGAGGCACACGGTAACGAATAGACAATCGGTGGCATGATCGAAAAACTGCCCGGCGGTCGATGCCGCGCCCCTTGCCCGGGCGAGTTTGCCGTCAAGATAGTCCGAAGCAATGGCGGCGAGCAGCATGATGGCCAGGGCGGGCGGCGGCAGCAGGCCTTCCAGGGCAAAAGCCGCCGCTGCCGGCAGGACGAGCAGCAGCCGCAGTCCCGTGAGCAGATTGGCCATCGAGCGCTCAGCCGAACAGGTCGCGCTGGGCCTTGCGCCAGAACACGAGTCCGATCAGCGCGTTGAACAAGATGAAGAAATTGTGCTGCACCAGGCCGAAAGCCGCCATCTGGCCTTCGTTCTCGGGAAACAGGATCACCCAGAAGGTAATCGCCGCCGCCCGCATGGGTGTGGGCACCGTGGCGGCGAAAAAGATCACCGGCAGATAGGGCAATAGCATCAGGATCGAGGCATCGACCCCGAACAGATTCAGCGCCACGGTATACACCGCCGCGGCGGCAAGCAGGGCGGGCGAGCGCAGCAGGAAAAAATAGAGGTAGTGGCGGGTATCCGCCTGCTTGAAGGCGTTGAGGATGCGGCGCTCGCGCAGTTGCAGCCCCGGCAGCAGCCAGCCCTTGAAATACGCTAGCCAAAGCAGCCAGAACAGGCCGCCGCCAAGTGCGATCCAGGGAATCAGGCTGAAAACCTCGGGCAGACCCTCGCTGCCGAAAGCAAAGCCGATGGCGGCCCAGATCAGCAGATAGAACAGTTCGCAAAACATGATGAACAGCATCACCGAGCCCACTTCCCAGCCGGGGACGCCGTGGCGCCGGTTGAGATACCAGGCCATGGCGCCCTTGCCCACCTGTTCATTGAAAATCGAGATGATGTAGGCGCTGGCCCGCACCGGCAGAATGTCCCGGTAGCGAATCTTGCCGATGAACCAGTTCAGCGCCCGGGCCGCCACCAGGGTGTCGATGGCGAAGTAAAACAGCGAGTAGGACATCATCAGCAGCAACCAGTAGCCCCAGCTCACATTGGCGAAGACGCCGGCCATGTATGCCGCGAGGGGCAATCCTTCCCGGGCGGCGGCGCCGGCGATGCGGAAATAGAGGTAGGTGAAACAGCCGATGGTGATGAGCAGGAAAATCACGCGGCCGATGCGACCGCCGGTCCTGGCCGGGGCGCTTTCCGGCATTTTCGCTGGATTGTCTTCATTCATCGGGGGATTTCTCCACGAGCTTGGCAAGGGTGGTTTGCAGGGGCGTCAAGGTAATTCCCAGTGCCGCGTCGGCGTTTTCCCGAACGGCTTCGTCGGTGGTGATGACATCGATGACCGCCGGGGTAATCCCGCCTCGCAGCCGACTCGTCAGGGCTGCGCCCAGCTTTGCCGCAGGGACGGGAATGCCGCGGATGCGGATGGACTTTCCGAGCAATGCGGCGGCCCGCCCCACGAGTTCGCGGTAAGCGATCCGCTCGGGGCCGGCGAGTTCGTAGACCCCGGCCACGGGCTTGCGGCAGGCGGCGAGAATGGCGGCGCAAAGATCATCCACATCCAGCGGCTGCAACACGTACTTGCCGCCGCCGAGCAGGCTTGCCCTGCCGCGCTCGGCGGCGGCGAGCAGGGCCGCCGAGCCGGCGCTGCCGGGGCCAAGCAGGATGGGTGTCCTGATAATGACTCCCGCCGGGGCGTCTCCCGCCGCCACGAGCTCCGCCTCGCCCTTGGAGCGGAAATAGGGGTTGGCGCTTGCCGGAGAGGCGCCGAGTACGCTGACGAATACCAGCGACTTCAGCTTGCCATGCCGGGCGGCGTCCGCCACGGCGGCGGTGGCGTCGACATTGGCTTCCCGGTAATTCGTGTGCTTTCCCGGAATCAGGATTCCGGCCAGGTGAACGACGCTGCCGCACTCATCCAGCAACGCGTCGAGGCTGTCCGGCTCCTGGTAGGAAATGATTCGCGGCGAGATCAGGTCGTGCGTGGGCAGGGAGCGCAAGGCGCGCTCCGAGCGCACTCCGGCATCGACGGCGATACCAGCGTTCGCGGCCTGCTCCAGCAGTCGCAGGCCGACGCTGCTGTTCGCTCCTGTAACGGCGATTCTCATGTCCCAGTCATGCTGCTGCGGCTCCGACTGCGTCCAGGCTCTTGACGCGCTGCCTGCGGCCCGCGGGGTCGAGCGTGACGGCTTGCAGTTCAGGCGCCGCGTACGCCCTTTGCGCCTGTTCGGGCCGCGCGTCTTCATATAGTGTGGTGCGCATGCGGGGAACGCGGCCGATTCCCCGGATGGCGGCGTCGATAGCCGCGGGGGGCCATTCCTGCCCGTGTTCGGCCCCGGCCGCGCGAGTGATGCTTTCGTTCATCAGGCTGCCGCCGAGATCGTTGGCGCCTGCGGCAAGGGCCAGCAGCACGCCTTCGCGGCCCAACTTGACCCAGGATGCCTGGATGTTTGCGATCCGGCCATTGAGCACCAGGCGCGGAACCGCGTGCATGAGCAGGGCTTCGCGGAAGCTCGGCCCGGCGCGGGAGCGGCCCTTGAGATACATCGGCGCCTCCTGGGCGACATAGGGCAGGGGCACGAACTCGGTAAAGCCGCCGGTGCGCCCTTGCAGTTCGCGGACCGCCAGCAGATGCGCGGCCCAATGTTCGGGCGTCTCGACATGGCCGAACATGATGGTCGCTGTGCTGCGCAGGCCGACCTCATGGGCCGTGGCCATGACTTCCAGCCATTGCGCGGTATTGATCTTGTCGGCGCAGATGATCCGCCTGACGTCGTCGTGCAGGATTTCCGCGGCGGTGCCGGGCAAGGTGCCAAGCCCCGCCGACTTGAGTTCGCGGAGGAACTCTTTCAGTCCGATGTCGAGCGTTTCGGCGCCTTGCCAGACCTCGAGCGGCGAGAAGGCATGGATATGGATGTGAGGCGCGGCGGCGCGAACGGTTGTCAGGATGTCGAGATAGGTCCGCCCGGTGTAACCGGGATGAATGCCGCCTTGCATGCACACTTCGCTCGCGCCCCGCAGCCAGGCTTCCCGTGCCCGCCGCGCCAGTTCCTGTGCTGAAATGTCATAAGGCCGCCCGCGCAGGTTCTCGCTCATCTTGCCCTTGGAAAAGGCGCAGAACTGGCAGCGGAAATAGCACACGTTGGTGTAGTTGATATTGCGGTTGACGACGTAGCTGACCTCGTCGCCGGCGACTTCCCTGCACAATCGGTCGGCGCTTTGCGCGACGTGGGAGAAATCGGGCCCGCGCGCGCTGAAAAGCTGGACGACTTGCTCCCGCGTCGGTTCGTGTCCTTCAATGCAATGGTCGACGATTCGACGGATTTCCGCCGAAACCGCGTCGCGTTCCGGCCGCTCGCGCAATAGCGCCGGCTCCAGTTCGGGCAAGTTGCCGGGATGACCGGAAGACCAATGGTCGCGTTTGGCGAATCCTTCCGCGTCGGCATGCCGCAGCACCG
>JAJDSZ010000030.1 GCA_022827425.1 Pseudomonadales bacterium
GCTTGGCAGCTGCGGCGCCGGAGGCAATTCATTCAGATTGCCCGGCAGGGCGCCCTGATCGACCCAGGCGACCACGGTGTCGATATCCTCCTGCGACATGCGCCAGTCGCCCTGCAGCTCCTGAATGCCCAGATCGAGATCGTAGGAATAGGGCGGCATTTCACGATTGGCGACCTTCATCCGGATCAGCGGCGCCCAGGGGCGGACCTGATCGAAACTGGTCAACTGCATGGGGCCGATGCCGCCTTCCCGGTGGCAGACCACGCAGTTCTCATTGATGATCGTCGCCACATCGCCGGAATAGGTCAACTCCTCTCCGGCGGGATGGCTCTGGGCCAGCAGGCCGAAAGACGCAACCGCCGCCGCGCCGGAGGTCAATCCGGCCAGAAGTCGGGAAAATCTGGTCTGGTTCATCATGATCATTTCCTTCCGTTTCGGATTGTTGTCATGGAACGGGCAGCCAACGCAAGCAGTTGACGGCTGACTACCGCGAATCCTATAAGAATTCCCCCGCGAAAACCAGCTTTGACCGGACTCCCTGTTCATCCTGAAACTCCATCCTTGCAAACGCGGCGCAAACCGGAAATACATGTCATTCCGCGCGAAGTCGTGGAATCTTGTTGGGTGGTGCCTGCGTGGGATTCTGCGACTGCGCTTCGCTTCGCGCAGAATGACTTTGGGGGGAACTTCGCTTTTCGCAGAATGGCGGTGGGGCGCAATTCGACGGAATTCAGACCAACTGGCTTTTGCGGCCCTGCCAGAAGGGTTTGCGGAGTTCGGTCTTGAGCACCTTGTTCACCGGGGACAGGGGCATGGGCTCGCTGCGGAAGCTGATGCTCACGGGGCATTTGTAGCCCGCCAGGTTTTCCTTGCAGTATGCGATCAGTTCTTCCTCGCCGGCGGTCGCGTCCGCTTCCAGGATGACCACGGCGTGGACCGCTTCGCCCCAGACCTCGTGCGGGACGCCGATGACGGCGCATTCCTTCACCGCCGGGTGGTCGCTGAGCACGTTCTCGACTTCGATGGGATAGACGTTTTCGCCGCCGCTGACGATCATGTCCTTGACCCGGCCTTCGAGGAAGAGGAAGCCCTCGTCGTCGAGGTAGCCCGCGTCGCCGGTGTGGTACCAGCCGCCGCGCATGGCCTCGGCGGTCAATTCCGGCTGCCGCCAGTAGCCCACCATGATGTTCAGCCCACGGACGACGACTTCGCCGATTTGGCCCGCCGGCAGGAAATTGTCTTCACCGTCCACCACGGCGACTTCCACATGGCTTGCGGCCCGGCCCACGGAGCCGAGCTTTTCCGCCTTCGGGCCTTCGGTGACGTGGTACTCGGGGTCGAGAATCGTGGCGATGGGGGACGCCTCGGTCATGCCATAGGTCTGGTACTGCCGGGCATTGGGGAGCGCTTCCAGCAGCCGCCGCTGCAGCGCGAGGGACAGCGGCGCAGCGCCGCAGGCCAACATTTCCAGAGACGACAGGTCGTACTCGGCGAAGCGGGGATGGTCCAGCAGCATCTGGATCATGGTGGGCACCAGGGTCGCCGACTGGATTCGGAACCGCTCGATGGATTCGAGCACGTCGGCGGCGCTGAAGCGCGCCAGAATCAGCACATGGGCGCAAAGCGCGGCGGTGCTGAAAATGCGCGCCCCGGCGGCGAGGTGGAACAGCGGCCCGAGAATGATGAAATTCCAGCCCTCTTCCATGAGATAGGCGTCCACGGCGCAGGCGGTATTGGACAGCATATTGCAGTGGCTCAGCATCACGCCCTTGGATTTGCCCGTGGTGCCGCCGGTGTAGAACAGCAGAATGGGATCGTCGCCGGCGCTTGGGGCAAGTTCGGCGTAGCCGCCGACGGCAATGATGCCCGCCAGGGATTGCTCGTAGTCGTCGCCATCGCCATGGGGGTTTTCGCCGCCATAGACGATGACGTGGCGAATGAAGCCGCATTGCCGCTGCATTTCCCGGGCGGTCCCGGCGAATTCGGCCTCCGCCAGCAAAACCGTGGGAGTGCAGTCTTCGAGGCATTCCCGCAGTTCCCTGGGCGCCAGTCGGTAATTGAGGGGCACGAACATCGCGCCGATGAGGGCGGGTGAGTAATAGCTTTCAAAACAGACTGCGGAGTTGAGCCCCAGCAGCGCCACCCGATCTCCCCGGCCCACGCCCAAACCGGCGAACAGGGTAGCGGCGGCGCGGCAGCGGGACGCCACTTCGGACCAGTTCCGCGTGTTTCCGCCAAAACTCACCGCGGGCGCATCGGGCGCTTGTTGCGCGGCGTTGAATAACAGGTCGGCAATGCCCGTGCAGCGATTGCCGCGGATGGTGAATTCTTTCACTGTGCCGCTCCCCTGGATGCGTCTGTCGCCGGTTTGCCGGGGCCGGCCACCAGCCCCCGGTCGTGAAGCCTGGCGATTTCCCCGCTGCCGAGACCCAGTTCTTCGGCGAGAATCTCGTCGGTATGCTGCCCCAGCAATGGCGCCGGCGCCGGTGGAAGGGATTCCAGCGCACCGAAACCGAGCGCCTGGGACGGGGTAAGCAAGGCGCCGATTCCCGGCTGTTCCATGCGCTGGAAAAGCGGGTTGGCCTCGGAACATTCGGCGTCGTCGCGCACCAGTTCGGCAACGGTTTGATACGGACCCCAGCAGACTCCGGCGTGGTCGAGTTCAGCGCTCGCCGCGGCGAAATCGCGCTCGGCAAACCAGGGCGCGAACAATTGCGCAAGCTCTCCCCTCGCCTGGAAGCGGTCGCCCTCGCGGCGGAAATCGAGCCCGAGCCTGCCCGCAATGGCGCCGACTTCGGCTTCGGTTTGGGTGACTTCGACAATGGACTGCCACTGCCGCGGGCTGACTCCCACAATCATCACCCGCCGCCCGCAGCGGCAGGGGAAATCGTGGCCAAAACTGCCGAACACGTGGTTGCCCACGCTTTCCCGGCCGGCGCCGTTGACTTCCACCTCGGCGAGGTAACCCAGATGCCCCATGGCCGCCAGGGCCACATCGGCCAGGGCGATGGACACGAACTGTCCGGCGCCGGTTATCCGCCGGTGCCGCTCGGCGGCAAGCAGGCCCAGGGCGATTTGCTGGCCCGCGAGCAAGTCCCACCCCGGTAGTGGATTGTTCACCGGACGATCATCCACGGCGCTGAGCCAAGGCAGGCCGAGGCGGCAATTGACGGTATAGTCCAGCGCCGAGCCGCCATGTCGGTCGCCGCTGAGGCTGAGGTAGATGAGATCATCCCGCTTCGCCCGCAAGCGCTCGTCGGCGAGCCAGCCCCTGGGTGGGAAGTTGCTGAGGAACATGCCCGCGTCCGGGCCGGGCCTTGCAATCAGCTCGCTGAGCAGTTCCCGCCCTTCCGGCTTGCGGAAGTCGATGGCGATGGAGCGCTTGCCCTTGTTCAGGCCATGCCAGTAGAGGCTGTTTCCCCGGGAATCCACGGGCCAGCGACGGTAGTCGAGGCCGCCGCCGATCAGGTCGAAGCGAATCACGTCGGCGCCGAGTTGGGCCAGGGTCATGCCGCCGGATGGCGCGGCGATGAAGGCGCTGCCCTCCACCACCCGCATGCCCTGAAGTATCTTCTGCAAGGAAACTCTCCCGAAACTTCAGTCCGCCAGCAGATAGCCATTGTTGATGACGATCCTGTCCTGCTCCAGCGACTTGCAGCGAAAGGCGAAGGCTTCGCTCTCGCGCCAGATTTCGGTGCGGATGGTATCGCCGGGATAGACCGGCGCCGAAAAGCGCAGCCGCATGCGCCGGAAGCGCCCCGGATCGTAGTCGCAGCAGGTCTTCAGCAGGGCGTGGGTGGCGACGCCAAGCGTGCAAAGCCCGTGCAGGATCGGCTCGCGGAAGCCGGCGTTGCGGGCGACTTCCGGCACGGCGTGGAGGGGGTTGTAGTCTCCCGAAAGCCGGTACAGCAGCGCCTGCTGCCGCAGGGTGGGCAAGTCGCAGACGCTGTCCGGCTCGCGCGCCGGAACGATGTCGGTGCGCGCCGATGTCTTGCGCCCGCCGCCGAAGCCGCCGTCGCCCCGGGCGAGAATCGTGGTGATAAGGGTGCAAATGTCCTCGCCGGTGGCCACATCGCGAACCACCCGGTCGGAAATGATCAGCGCCCCGATGCGCTCCCCCTTGTCGATGACTTCGGTGACCCGGGTGGTGGCTTCCACCGTGCCCGAAGTGGGAAAGGGCCGGTGCAGGATGATCTCCTGGCCCGCATGCAATACCCTGACCCAGTCCAGGCCGGTATCGTCTTCCTTCGCCCAGAAACCCGGATGGGCCATGATCACCGCCTGGCTTGGCAGCACCTTGAGGCCGTCTTCGTGGAGAAAGGCGAGGCAGTCCCCATCCAGCGGATCGATGCCCATGCCAACGCCCAGGGCATAGAGAATGCAGTCCTTTTCGGTATAGCTGTGGCGGATCTTGCGAAACTTGTGGTCCAGCAGGCTGCGCGGGTCGAATGACATGGTTACGGTTTCCGGATGGCTTTGCCTGGTCAGGCGGGCGAGTTACATGGGGTCCCAACTGAATACGTCGCCGGAACGCGCCAGGGGGGTGAAGTCGGCGGCGAAGGCCGGCAGGGCCCGTTCGAGCACTTGCCGCGGCGTCCAGTTTTCGCCCTGGTGGGCGTAGCGGATGGGGCGGTTCTGGTTGAACAGGAAAATCTCGTTGTTGCGCACACCGAAGATCTGGCCCGTGATCTCGGCGGCGGCGTCGCTGCACAGGGCGACGGCCAGGGGGGCGATCTTGTCCGGCGTCATCTGCTTGATCTTCTCCACCCGGGCCTGCTCTTCTTCGGTGCGGGTGGGAATCGTGCCGATAAGCCGGCTCCAGGCAAAGGGCGCGATGCAGTTGGAGCGCACCCGGAAGCGGCCCATGTCCAGGGCCATGGATTTCGACAGGCCGACAATGCCGAGCTTGGCGGCGGCGTAGTTGGCCTGGCCGAAGTTTCCGATCAGCCCCGAGGTGGAAGTCATGTTGACGAAACAGCCGCTGGCCTGGGCGCGGAAATGCGGCGCCGCGGCGCGGCTGACATTGAATGTGCCCTTGAGGTGCACATTGATGACCGAATCGAAATCGGCCTCGCTCATCTTGTGGAAAATCGCGTCGCGCAGATTGCCGGCATTGTTGACCACGCAGTCGATGCGGCCAAAATGATCGATGGCGTCTTCGATGATGCCGTGGGCGGCGTCCCAGTCCGCCACGCTGGCGCCATTGGCCACGGCCTCGCCGCCGCTTGCCCTGATCTCGGCGACCACTTCCGCCGCCGGGCCGGTGTCCCGGCCGCTGCCGTCCTCGGCGCCGCCGAGATCATTGACCACGACCCTGGCGCCCTCGGCGGCGGCGAGCAGGGCGATGCCCCTGCCGATTCCCCGGCCCGCGCCGGTCACAACGATCACTTTGTCCCGCAACAGTTTCCGCATCCTGAATGACTCCTTAGTATTCTCTGAAAAACTCCATCCGTGGAGTTTTTCATTATCGCAAAACAAAAGCGTGGTTTTGTTTTGCTGCCGAATTCAATGGCTTACGCCATCGAATTCGGCGGCACTTCCATGTGCCGCAGGGAAGCTCTGACTTGATCAGAGCTTCCCTTAAGGAAGCGCCTGGGCCTGGGCCACGAGTTGCCTGGCGATGACTTTCAGCGCCAGGGTTTCTTCGGCGCCTTCAAAGATCGACAGCACCCGGGCGTCGACGAACAGACGGCTCACCATGCTTTCTTCCGCATAGCCGAGGCCGCCGTGCAATTGCATGGCCTCCCGGGTCAGCCATTCGGCGGCCCGGCAACTGAACAGCTTCACCAGACTCGCTTCCATCTGCCCGCCGCCGGCGTCGAGTTGCCGCGCCACCTGGTAACTGAACTGCCGCGCGGCGGTCAGTCTGGCCAGCATGCGCGCGAGTGTAACCCGGCTGAGCTGAAAATCCGCCAGGGCCTTGCCGAATACCCTGCGCTGGCCACTATAGCGCAGCGCCTGCTCAAAAGCCGCCTGCATGACCCCGCTGGCCCGGGCCGCGGTCTGGATGCGACCGCCGGCGAATCCCGCCATCGTATGGTAGAAACCCTTGCCGACGCCTTCCTCGCCGCCGACAAGATTCTCATCCGGCACGAAGTAATCTTCAAAGAACAGGTCAAAGGAATGCATGCCGCGATAGCCGAGAGTGGCGATGGCCTTGCCGCCGAGACTGCCGCCGCCGGGCTGCTCGTGGCGGAACTCGTGTCCGGGAAAGGCGGGCTTGTCCACCAGCAGCAGGCTCAGGCCCCGGTGCCCAAGATTCGGGTCGCTGTCGGTGCGGGCCAATACCACCAGCAACTCCGAGCGCCCGGCGAAGGTGCACCAGGTCTTGCTGCCATTGAGCAGCCAGCCGCGGTCCACCTTGCGCGCCGCCAGCGCCACCGCGGCCACATCGGAGCCGGTATCGGGCTCGGTAATCGAAATCGCGCAAAGCTTCTCTCCCGAGGCGAGCAGGGGCAGCCAGTGCTGTTGCTGCTCCGCCGTGCCGCCGGCGAGCAGCGCCCGGGCGGCGATTTCCGGGCGGGTGATCAGGCTGCCCGCGGCGCCCAGGGAGCCGCGGGAAAGCTCTTCGGTAACGACGATCATCGCCAGGCTGTCGGCTTGCCCGTCCGGTTGCATGCCGCCGAAACGCTCGGGAATGCAGGCGCCGAAACAGCCGAGTTCCGCAGCGGCGCGGATCAGGCTTTCGGGGATGTCCAGGTCCTGCCGGTGGATCGCCTCGGCCTGCGGCAGGACGACTTCCTCGGCGAAGCGGTGGAAGCTGTCGCGAACCAGTTCGATCTCTTCCGGCAGCGAGGCGGGCAAACGCTCCCGCTCCTGTTCGCAGATGAGCCGGCCGATGCCTTCCCAGCGGGCCGACGCGAGATTGGCGTCGAGCAGGGCGCGGAACTCGGGCCTTTTGGTCATCAGCTTGATGCGGCCCGCGCCGATTCCCATTTCCCGGCAGCGAAGCCGCAGCTTGCCAAGCAGGCCATAAAACGTTTCCGCGGCAAAGCCGAGGGCGAGGCCGTGGATCAGTTCATCGTCTTCGGGTTGTTTGCGGGCGTATTCCAGCATGGCGGCGATCGCCGCCAGATCGGCAGCCGCCAGGGCAAGTTCGTAGCAGATCAGTTGATACCGGTCGAGTCCGCCTGGAGCAAACTCGCCGTCCTGCTGGCACCAGCGGCGAAGCTGCCGCGCGATCAATCCGAGCTGCCGGCGCAACTCGCCGTGGAGGCGCCTGGCCGCCACATGATCGCTTTCCGTATGCGTGATGGGATCGTGCTTCACGGGGCAATGGTTACATATGCCCGATCATGGAAATGCTGCAAATGTTCTGGTGGGGGAAACCGCCGAGATTGTGGTTCAGGCCCAACTTCGGATCCGCAAGCTGCCGCGCTCCGGCGCGGCCCTGCAATTGCAGGTAGTTTTCGTAGATCATGCGCAGGCCCGAGGCGCCGATGGGGTGGCCGAAGCACTTCAGGCCGCCGTCGATCTGGCAGGGCAGCTTGCCTTCCGCGTCGAACTCGCCGTCAAGCACGGCGGTAACGGCCTCGCCTTCTCCGGCGAGTTGCAGGTCTTCCATGGTGACGAGCTCGGTGATGGAAAAACAGTCATGAACTTCGGTCATGCTGATTTCCTCGGCGGGCTGGCGCACGCCGGCTTCGTCATAGGCCCGCCGGGCGGCGATGCGGGTGGTCTTGAGGTGGGAGCCGTCCCAGCTTTCATGGCTGGATTCCGTGCCATTGGAAACCGCAAGCTGCAATGCCTTGACGGCGACGAGATGGTCCTTGCCCAGGGAGCGGGCGATTTCCGGCGTGGTGACGATGGCGCAGGCGGAACCGTCGCTGACGCCACAGCAATCGTACAGGCCGATGGGTTCGGCGATGAAGGGCGCGTCCATGGCCTGCTGCTCGGTGATTTCCCGGCGCAAGTGGGCCTTGGGGTTCTTGGCGCCATTGGCGTGGCTCTTCACCGAAACATGGGCCATGGCGCGCTTCAGATCCCGCTTGTTGACCCGGTGCCGGGCACGGTAGCCGGTGGCGAGCTGGGCGAAGGCGCCGGGGGCCGACAGATTGGGCCAGTACATGTCATTCTCCACGCCCCGGGAGCGTTGCGGCAGGCCGCCGTAGCCGGTGTCCTTGAGTTTTTCCACGCCCAGGGCGAGGGCGATGTCACAGGCCCCGGAAGCCACGGCGTACACCGCGCCGCGAAAGGCTTCGGTGCCGGTGGCGCACATGTTCTCCACCTTGGTCACCGGGATGTAGTTCAGGCGCAGGGCGATGGCCATGGGCATGGCGCTGGCGCCCACGTGGAACGCGTCGATGCCGGCGCCGAACCAGGCGGCTTCGATGGCTTCGCGTTCAATGCCCGCATCGGCGAGACATTCCTCGAATGCCTCCACCATCAGGTCGGCGGGGCTGGCGTCCCAGCGTTCGCCGAATTTGCTGCAACCCATGCCGAGGATTGCGACCTTGTCTTTGATGCCCTGGGCCATTGCTGTTGCCTCCCGATGGTCAACCTGCGGGAACCGGCTCCCGCGGGATTTTCGCTTTCCAGAAATATTTGCGGAAGCCGCGTTGCGGATCATACTGCCGCACGCGGAAATGCACCGAGATTCTGGAGCCGGATTCTATACCGCCTTCGTCCACTTCGGTGAAATCCATCATCAGTTTGCCGCCGCCGTCGAACCGCACCATGCCGAAGTAGGCCGGGGGGCTCGGGTCGAAGGTGAGGCGGTCGGCGGTCCAGGTGAGCACTTCGCCCCGCTTGTCGGCAAAGGGGTATGGGTCCTGGCTGTCGAGTGCGTGACATTCGGGGTTTACGCAGTATTTTTCCCGGGGAATCTGCACCGTGCCGCATATCCGGCACTTGCCGCCGAGGAAGGAGGTGACCAGATCCCGGCGGCGGTTGTAGCCCGAGAGGTAGGTTTGCCGGTCGGTTTCGCCGCGCTTGCCGGTGTCGCGCTCGATCAGGTTGTTGAAAGCGAGGAATCTGGCGTAGTTGTTTTCTTCCCGGCGCGCCGCCAGGGCGCCGGAGACGCCCCGGGCGGGCCGAAAGCTCCCGATGGCTTCGGTCGCGCGGAATAGCAAGGCATCGCAGCCCTGACCGAATCCGGTCAGCAGAATCAACTCGCCCGGCTTCGCCGATTCCAGCGCGGCCGCGAGCAGCAGCAGAGGCTGCGCGGCTCCCGCCACGCCCACTGTGGCGGCCTGATTGTCGACGATGGCGCCGGGGGCGATGCCAAGTTTCTTGGCTACCGCGCCGGGAGCTCGGGCCTGGTCCGTGGGCAGGATGAAATGCGCGATGTCCGCGGCGCCCACGTTGCAACCCGAAAGCAAGCTCTCCACGATTTCCGGGATGATCTTCAGATAACCTTCGTCGCGAATCCAGCGTTCTTCCCAGTCGTAGTCGAATTCGCCGCCGCGATAGTGATCGACAAAATCCGACGCAAGGCTTTCGCCGCCGACAAACTCGGCAATCACCGGCCCGCCGCCGGTGGCGACCGCGGCGGCGGCGTCGCCCCAGAGCATTTCCCCCCGGGAGCCCGCCTTGGCCCGGCGGTGTTCCGAGGCCACCACCATGCCGTCGCCGGTTCCCTGCAGCAGCGCCAAAAGGCTGGATGTCCCGGCGCGCTGGGATGCGCCCACATCCATCGCCAGGGTTTGCCGGGGCAGGTTGAGGGCTTCGAGCAATACCACCGAATTCTGGCGGTCGAGAAAGGGGAAGGTGGTGGAGGCGAAAAACAGCGCTGGCGGGGCATGGCCGTCGAAGCCGGCAAGGCAGTCGCCCGCAGCCTCGACACCCATGGTGATCACGTCCTCATCCCAGTTGCACATGCTCCGCTCGCCGCGGCCAAGCCCTTTCAGGCTCGCGTCAAACCAGGCATTCGCCTCGGCGATAGCGGATCGCCGCAGCCGCCCCTGGGGAATATAGGCGCCGAACCCGGTGATTCCCTTGCTCAATGTCTCCTCCCGCAATGCCCCGAACCGAAGCGCGCAAAATTGCGGATTCTATGGGAAACCGAAGGGAAAATCAGCGCCGAATTCGAGTCTGTCAAACCGGCTGGAAACTCCGGCCCGGCTGGCATATGCTCGCGGCATGGCGAGTCTGATTTATCCCACCACCAATCTGGCGCGAACCGAGGAGCTGAATATCGTCCGCGGCGAGGGGATTTATGTGTTTGACGCCGGGGGGCGGCGCTATCTGGAGGGGCTTGCGGGGCTTTGGTGCTCGGCCCTGGGCTATGGCAACCGGGAGTTGATCGAAGCCATCCGCGAGCAACTGGAAACGCTTTCCTACAGCCACATGTTCGGCGGCCGCACCCATCAGGTGGGCATGGACCTCGCCGAGCGCCTGAGCGCCATGCTGCCGATTCCCGAGGCGAAGATCTTTCTCGCCAATTCCGGCAGCGAAGCCAATGATTCGATGATGAAGATGCTGCGCTACTGGGCCAATGTCAGCGGCCGGCCCGAACGCAAGAAGATCATCGCCTTCGAGCGCAGCTACCATGGCGTGACCCTGGCCTCGGCGGCGCTCACCGGGCTGCCGGTGATGCACGAGCATTTTGATATTCCCGCCAGGGAACTCGGCATCATCCGCGCGGCAACGCCGCATTACTATCATGGCCATCGCGAGGGCGAGAGCGAGGCGGAATTCGTCGAGCGGCTGATCGCCGACGTGCGCGGACTGATCGAGCGCGAAGGCCCGGAAACCATCGCCGCTTTCATCGCCGAACCCATTGGCGGCGCGGCGGGGGTGGTGGTGGCGCCTGATGCCTACTTTCCCGCGCTCTGCCGCCTGCTGGAAGAACATGGCATCCTGTTCTGGGCCGATGAGGTGATCTGCGGTTTTGGCCGCACCGGCAACGCCTTCGGCTCGACCACCGTGGGCGCGAAACCCCAGCTCATGAGCCTGGCCAAGCAGATGTCCTCGGCCTATGTTCCCATCAGCGCCGCGGCGATTCCCGGCGCGATGTACGAGGCCCTGGTGGAGCCGAGCCGGAAGGCCGGCATTTTCGGCCACGGATTCACCTACAGCGGGCACCCGGTGGCCAGCGCGGCGGCGCTCAAGGCCATGGATATCTATGCGCGCGACGGCCTGTTTGCCCATGCCGCCAATGTCGGCGAACATATGCAGCGGAGATTGCGCGAGTTCCGCGATCACCCGCTGGTGGGCGAGGTGCGCGGCAAGGGTCTGATCGGCGCGGTGGAACTCGTTGCCGGCAAGGCCGGGCGAAAGCCCTTCCCCGATGGCCGCGCCGGCGCAATCGCCGTACAATGCTGCCGCGAGCAGGGGCTGTTGATCCGCGCCGTGGCGGGCAGTTCCATCGCTTTCTGCCCGCCGCTGATCATCAGTGAGGCGCAAATCGACGAGATGATCGAACGCTTTGACCGCGCCCTGGCCGAGGCAACCGACGCCATTCACCGGGAAATGCCCGAACTGTTGCAGTGAGAAACTCATGAACACGCCAATCAGCCAATCCATGAAACCGACCTTCTGCCTGTTGCTGGGGTTCGCCCTGGCGGGCTGCGGGCCGGCGGAGCAGGGACCTGCCGCCGAGGCGGACCTGATCCTCACCAATGGCAAAGTGCTCACCGTGGATGCGGACTTTTCCATCCACGATACCGTGGTGGTGGCTGAAGGTCTCATCGTGGCCACCGGCGACGCCTCCCTGTTGCAGCGCTATGCGGCCCCGGAAGTCGTGGACCTGCGGGGCAGGCTGCTGATGCCGGGCTTTGTCGATTCCCATACCCATATCCGCGGGCGGCCGAACCACTACATCGACCTGACCGAAGCGGGCTCGGTTCCGGAAATCCAGCAACTGGTGCGGGCCAAGGCGGCGGAAGTCGGCGCCGGGAACTGGGTCACGGGTTATGGCTGGTCCGAAGATCAGCTGACCGAGGGCCGCCGGCCATTGCGGGACGATCTCGACGCCGCGGCGCCGGACAATCCGGTGATTCTCACCCGCGCCGGAGGCCACAGCGCCGTATCCAACAGCATGGCGCTGGAACTGGCCGAAGTCACCCCCGACACCCCCGACCCGGAAGGCGGCGTGATCGAACGCAATCCCGACGGCAGCCTCAATGGCGTGATCCGCGAGCGGCAGTACATCGTCAGCCGCCTGGTGCCCGACGCCACGCCCGGGGAACTGATCGAAAGCCTGGAAGTCAACCTCAACGACCTGCTTTCCGACGGCATCACCAGCATCATCGACGCCTCCAAGGCGCCGGCGGAATACGCCATGTGGGAAAGCCTGTACGAGACCGCCGGGCTGCCCCTGCCCCGGGCCGCGCTGCAGTTCCAGTGGCATGATCCGCCGGCCATCGCCGCGCTGAAGGCAAGGGTCGGCGATGGCAACGAGATGCTCAAGATCGGCCCCATCAAGGTGTTCGCCGACGGCGGCTTCACCGGCCCGGCGGCGTTCACCAAGGAGCCCTACCACAATCAGGGCGACTACCGTGGCCATCTCGACATGCCCGAGGAGGACCTCATCGCCCATCTCAACGAGATCCACGACGCCGGCTGGCAAATGGGCATCCACGCCATCGGCGACGCCGCCATCGAACTCGTGGCGGAAACGCTGGCCGACGCACTCGAGCGCAATCCGCGCCCGGACCATCGCCACTTTCTCAACCACTTCTCCATGCGGCCGTCCGACGCCACCATGGAACTCATGGCGGCCCATGAAATCGCCATCACCCAGCAGCCCAACTTCACCTATACCCTGGAAGGGCGCTATGTGGAGAATCTCGAGGGCTGGCGGCTGCGGCACAATAATCCGCTCCGCTCGCCCATGGACGCCGGGGTGACGGTGGCGATTTCCAGCGACATCCTCCCCATCGGCCCCATGGTGGGCCTGTATGCGGCGGTGACCCGCAAGGGCATGACCGGCGCGGTCTACGCCGCGGAGGAAGCCATCACCATGGAAGAGGCGATCCGGGCGTATACCGCCACCGGCGCCTGGCTGCTGTTCGAGGAAGACGTCAAGGGTTCCCTGGAGCCCGGCAAGTACGCCGACATGATCGTGCTTTCCGATGACTTGCTGAACATCGACCCGGAGCGCATCATGGATGTGGAAGTCGAGCAGACTTGGCTGGCGGGGGAACTCGTCTACCAGCGATAGATGGAGCGGAGTGGACGGGGGCGCGGCCGCACGCAGTGGCATGAATCAGAAAAAAACAACCAGCGCGCATATTGAATTCATCGATATCGCCAAGACCTACGATGGCGGCACCATGGTGCTGCCCGGCGTCAATCTTGCCATCGGCAGCGGCGAATTCATGACCCTGCTGGGGCCTTCGGGTTCCGGCAAGACCACCTGCCTGATGATTCTGGCGGGCTTCGAGATGCCCACGTCGGGCGAAATCCGCGTCAATGGCGAATCGGTCCACAAGCTGCCGCCCCGGAAGCGCGACATGGGCATGGTGTTCCAGAACTATGCCCTCTTCCCCCACATGACCGTGGGCCGGAATCTTTCTTTTCCGCTGGAAGTGCGCGGCATGGCCCCCGGGGAACGGGCGCGCCGGGTGGGCCGGGCGCTGGAGATCGTGCGCCTCGAAGGCTACGGCGACCGCCGGCCGGGGCAGTTGTCCGGCGGCCAGCAGCAGCGGGTGGCGATTGCCCGGGCGCTGGTCTTCGAGCCCGGCGTGGTGCTGATGGATGAACCGCTCGGCGCGCTCGACCGCCGCCTGCGGGAAGAATTGCAGCTCGAGATCCGCTCCATCCAGCGCGAACTCGGCGTCACCATGGTCTATGTGACCCACGACCAGCAGGAAGCCATGACGCTTTCCGACCGTATCGCGGTATTCAACGAGGGCCGAATCCAGCAGGCGGCCGCGCCGGAAACGCTCTACGAGGAGCCCGCCACCGAATTCGTCGCCCGATTCGTCGGCGACAACAACCTGTTGCGGGGCACCGTGCGCGCGGTGGACGGCGAATTGTGCAGCGTTGCCGTGGGCGACGGCCTCGTGGAAGCCTTCATGGTGGAGCCGCTGGCGGTGGGCGACAGCACGGTGCTGGCGATCCGGCCCGAACGGGTGGCCCTGTCGCCTTCGATCGAATACAGCAATTCCGTTGCCGCCGGCGTCGAGGACATGGTGTTCCAGGGCGATCATTGGCGAATCCGGGTCAGCGTTTTCGGCGAGAGCGACTTTTTCGTCAAGATTCCCAATTTCATCGGCCAGGGCGGGATTCTCCCCGGCGACCGGGTGCGCATCGGCTGGACCACCATCGACTGCCGGGCGCTGCCGGCAAGCGGGTAAGCGGCCATGCCCGCCCGAAAACCTCACTCAGTATTGCAGTCTCGCCGCTGGCTTGGCCTCGGCCTGTGGCTGCTTGGCGCCGCCGCCGCCGGCCAGACCCTGACCCTGGTTTCCTACGGGGGCTCCTATGGCCGGGCGGTGGAGCAGGCCTGGGTGGAGCCTTTCATGGCGGAGACCGGCATCGAAGTGCGCATGGAGGATTACAACGGCGGGCTCGCCCAGATTCGCGCCCAGGTGGAAACCGGCAATGTCTTCTGGGATGTGGTGGACCTGACCACCCCCGACGCCGTGCGGGCCTGCGACGAAGGCCTGCTCGAATTCGTCATGCTGGCGGACCTGCCGGCGGCGGCGGACGGAACCCCCGCCAGCGAGGACTTCCTCCCCGACAGCCGTTCGGAATGCTCCGGCGGCGGGCTGGTCTCGGCAACCATCGTCGCCTTCAACCACCAGCAATTCCCCGATACGCCGCCATCCCGGCTGGAAGACTTCTTCGATCTCGAACGCTTCCCGGGCCGGCGCGGCATGCGGCGCGTACCCATCGCCAATCTCGAATTCGCCCTGCTCGCCGACGGCGTGCCCATCGATGCCGTCTATGCGACCCTGGACACCGACGCCGGCGTTGCCCGGGCCTTCGCCAAGCTCGATACGATCAAGGACGAGATCGTGTTCTGGGAAGCCGGCGCCCAGCCGCCCCAGATGCTGGCGGATGAGGAAGTCGTCATGACCACGGCGTACAACGGCCGCATCTTCAATGCCCAGGTGCTGGAAAACCAGCCTTTCACCATCATCTGGGACGGGCAGTTGCAGGAAACCAGCGGCCCGGGCATCGTGCTGGGAACGCCCCGGCTGGAAATCGCCAGGCGCTTCATCGAATTCATGTCGCGGCCGGAAAGCCTGGCCGCCATCAGCAAGTACATCTCCTACAGCCCGACCCGCCATTCCGCCAACGCCATGGTGGACAGCCACCGGGAAACCGGCATCGCAATGAGCCCCCACATGCCTTCGGCGCCCGCCAACATGAAACGGGCATTGATCAGCGACTGGCTCTGGTGGGCCGACAACGGCGATGAAATGAACGAGCGCTTCGCAGTATGGCTATCGCGCTGAAAAGGTGGAACCGGCAGGCGCTGGGCGCGGCATTGCTGGTGGCGCCGCTGGCGATATTCGTCGCGGTGACCTTTGTGGCGCCGCTGGCGGCGATGCTGGTTCGCAGCGTGTACCAGCCCGCGGTGGCCGAAGCCCTGCCGGAAACCCTGGCGGCGCTTGCCGAATGGGACGGCGACTCCCTGCCCGACGAGGAAACCTTCCGCATCGCCGGCGCGGAATTCGTGGCGCTCGATGAAAGACGCGCCCTCGGCTCGGTGGCAACCCGGGTGAACCGCCTCCAAAGCGGCATGCGCAGCACCCTGCTCGGCACCGCCCGCAGCCTTGCGGCGGAGACGCCCGCGGCATCCTGGCGCGAGGCCATGATAGCCGCCGATGCCGACTGGGGGGCCATCGAAAGCTGGCTGGCGATTCGCCGGGCCGGGGAAGTCATCACGCCCCGCTACTATCTCAACGCCCTCGATCTCGACCGGGGCGGCGCCGGGGAGATCGTGGTGCAGCCGGAAGACCGCCGCATCTACGTCAGTCTTTTGCTACGGACTCTGCTGATCAGCATCGCCATCACCGGGATCTGCCTGCTGCTGGCATATCCCCTGGCCTGGCTGCTGGCCCATGCGCGGCCCCGGCGCGCCGGCCTGCTGTTGCTGCTCGTGCTGGTGCCCTTCTGGACTTCGCTGCTGGTGCGCACCACGTCCTGGATTGTGCTGCTGCAGAACCAGGGCGTCATCAATGACCTGCTGGTTACCCTCGGGATTGTGGCCGAGCAGCAGCGTCTGGCCCTGATCTACAACATGACCGGCACCATCGTCGCCATGGTGCATGTGCTGCTGCCCTTCATGATTCTGCCGCTGTACTCGATCATGCGGACGATTCCCGAGCGGCACATGCAGGCCGCCGCCTCGCTCGGGGCTTCCCACTGGCAGGCCCTGCGGCGCGTGTATTGGCCCCAGTCCCTGCCGGGGGTCGCGGCGGGCTCCCTGCTCGTCTTCATTCTCTCCATCGGCTATTACATAACCCCGGCGCTGGTGGGCGGCCGCACCGGGCAACTGATTTCGAGCATGATCGCCTATCACATGGAACAATCCCTGAACTGGGGTCTGGCGGCGGCCCTGGGCGGCATTCTGCTGCTGCTGGTGGGAACGCTCTTTTTCATCTACGACAGGTTGGTGGGCATCGACCGGATGAGGCTGGGCGGATGAGCGCGGCCGCAAGGCGCAACCACAATCCGCTGCGGGGCTGGCTGCACCGGTGCTTCTGCGCCGCGGTGCTGATTTTTCTGGTGGCACCGGTGCTGGTGGTGATTCCGCTCAGCTTCAATGCCGAGCCCTACTTCACCTTTACCGAGGGCATGCTGCGGCTCGAAGCGGACGCCTGGTCCCTGCGCTGGTACCAGAATGTGCTGGGGGAAGGCCGCTGGCTGCCCGCGCTGGGAAAGAGCCTGCTGATCGGCAGCGGGGCCGCGCTGATCGCAACCACCCTGGGCACCCTGGCCGCCATTGGCCTGAACAGCCCCGCCATGCCGGGGCGCGGCGCGGTCATGGCGCTGCTGATCTCGCCCATGGTGACGCCCATCATCATTACCGCGGCGGGCATGAGCTTCTTCTATTCCGACCTGGGCCTGGGGCAGACCTATACCGCGCTGATTCTGGCCCATGCCGTGCTGGGCGCGCCTTTTGTGGTGATTTCGGTAAGCGCCAGCCTCAGCGGCTACAACCACGATCTCAACCGCGCCGCGGCCAATCTCGGCGCCGACTGGTGGACGACCCTGCGCCGGGTGCAACTGCCGCTGATCGCCCCCGGCGTTTTCACCGGCGCGCTGTTCGCCTTTGCCGCGTCCTTTGATGAAGTGGTGGTGGTGCTGTTCATCGGCGGCCCCGACCAGCGCACGATCCCCAGGGAGATGTGGTCGGGCATCCGCGAACAGATCAGCCCGGAGATTCTCGCCGTGGCCACCTTCCTGATCGCCTTCGCCGTGCTGCTGCTGGCGGCGGTCAACTGGCTGCGGCAACGCGACTATGCCGGCGTTTCATGAACGAAGGGTGATTCCCGCTATCTTTCGGTATTCTCTGAAAAATTCCATCCATGGAATTTTTCATTGTCGCAAAACAAAAGCGTGGTTTTGTTTTGCTCACGAATTCAATGGCTTACGCCATCGAATTCGGCGGCACTTCCATGTGCCGCAGGGAAGCTCTGACTTAATCAGAGCTTCCTTCGCGATACATTTGCATGGGTATGCCGCAATTGATGAGCGTTTGACTTCCATGGTGAGATGGTTCGGATACCTGGTATTGCCTTCCGTGCTGCTCGCGGCACAGGCCGTATGCGCGCAGCAGTCGGGCGAAGGCGACGAAGCGTCGGCGGCCATGGCCAGGGAGTTGCGGCAGCGCGAGGCCGCGGTGGAGAGCCTGCGGGGGGAGCTTGGCGTGTATCATCCGGCGTTGGGTGAGGCCTACGGCGAGCTTGGGGGGTTTTATCTCGAGCTTGAGGACTACGGGCAGTCGCTGGCCACCTACGGCGATGCGCTGGAAATCGCCCGGATCAACGAGGGTCTTTTCAGCGAATCGCAGCTGCGCATCATCGACGCCATGATCCGCGGCAACGAAGGCCTCGCGGACTGGGATTCCGTCGATGACCTGCACCACTTCCGCTATCACATGGCGAGCCGCCTGTGGGAGTTGACGGACAATCGCCATCTGGCGGCGATCAGCACCTGGGGCGACTGGAAGATGCGGGCGGTCCGCGATGATCTGCTCAATGACGGCGGCTGGGGCGCGCAGGCGGCGGTGGACGATGTGGGTTCGGTCTACCGCCGCGCCATCGCCGCGCTGGAGCGGGAGGGGCGGGAGCGGCCCCTGGCCCTGGCCGACATGGTCCGCGGCAAGGCGGACCTCGACATGTACATGATGCGGATGCTGGCGGGCACGCCCTACAACTACTTTCCCGCCACCGTGCCGCGCTACATCAACCAGATGCGCTGCCGCATGGTTGCGGGCCCCAATGGGCAGCCCGTGCGGCAGTGCGTCAATGTGCAGGTGGAGAACCCGCGCTTTCGCGATTCCCAGCGCAACAACAAGTTCACCACCCTGGCCCGCTATTCCAATGCGATCAGCGATGGCATCGAAAGGCTTGTGGCGATTCGCGACACCGGCAACGGACTTTCCAGCGCCGAGCTTGCCGCCATCGACCAGCAAATCACCCGCCTCGACGCCGAACGCCGCCGGCACTCCCGTCCTTCCCGTCCGTTCCTATTCTGACCGGCGCACACAACTCGCGCTGGATATTTTTCTTCGTTCGGTGTACAAACAACCTTGTTCGACCGCAAGCAGCGGTGTGACATCCTGATGGAGGAAACCATGTTGAAATTCGCCAGCCGACTGACCGGACTGCTGCTGCTGGGCGCAGCGGCGCTGATCGGTCTTTCCGCAGTCGCGTTGGAAGAAGGCGACCGGGCGCCGGATTGGTCCTTGCCGGCCTCTGACGGCAATACCTACAGCCTTTCCCAGTTCATCGGCGAAAAGCCCGTCGTCATCGCCTTCTTCCCGAAAGCATTCACCGGCGGCTGAACCATGCAATGCCGGGCGCTGCGTGACAGCGCCGAAGAGATTCAGAAGTTCGATGTGGCGTATTTCATGCTCAGCGTGGATACGCTGGAAGACAATACCGCCTTCGCCGAGGAGCACCAGGCCGGTTTTCCCGTTCTCGCCAATCCCGACAAGGACGTGGTGGAAGCCTACGGCGCCCTGATGCCGGTGGGTCTCGCCAATCGCTGGACCTATTATATCGGCGCCGATGGGACCATCCTCCAGATCGACAGGGAAACCGATCCGGAAACCGCCGGCGAGGACATGACCAGAATCATGGGTGAACTCGGCTTCCCCAGGATCTGATTTTCCGCCCCGGGAGCCTGCGCCGCAGGTTCCCGGGCTGGACCCAATCCAGGGATGAGGCATCTCGGAAAACCCGGCTTCGGTCGGGTTTTTGGCTGTGTGCTCTCACGGCGCAGGTTCTTGAGCGATGAAAAAAATTGGGTTTCTCATCATCGCGGGTGTGGCGATTCTCTCGCTCGTGGCGCTCGTCTGGTTGAGCCTGGGCTCCAGCGAACCATCTGGCGCCACCACCACCTTTACGGTGGACGCTCCGGTGCCGCGGAGGCCCGAGCCTTCGCCCGCCCCGGCAAGCCGAACCATCGCCCCGCCCGCTCCACCCGCGGCAACCGCGGTTGAGCCGCCCGCCGAACCCGAACCGGTGATCGAGGCGTCAGCCGAACCACCGCCCGCTCCGGAACCCGCCGAGCCCGAGATTGAACTGCCGGGACTGAACGACAGCGATGGTTTTGTGCGCGAGCGGCTCCAGGCCCTCAGCGCCGGTGCGGCCTTGCTGAGCCTGATCACCGATGAGCAATTGATCCGCAGGTTTGTCGTCTTCGTCGAGAATATCTCCCGCCACGAGTTCCCCCAGACCGATCTGCCCTACCGCTCCATCGGCGTGGACATGCCCGTGCGCGAACTGGATCGGAACCTGTTCCTGATGGAGGAAGGCGCCCATGGCCGTTTCGATGGTTTTATCGATGCCATGACGGCGGTGGACACGGGCCAGGCATACGCCCTGTACAGCCTGCTGCGGCCATTGTTCCAGCAGGCCTATGCGGAAATCGGCTACCGCGGCCGGGATTTCGACGACACCCTGCGTCTGGCCATCAACAATGTTTTGCAGGCCACCGACAGCGAAGGCCCCTATCAGTTGGTCAAGCCTTCGGTGATGTATCTGTTCGCCGATTCCGAGCTGGAAAACGCCGATGCCGTGCACAAGCAACTGATCCGCATCGGCCCGCGCAACAGCACCCGGCTGATGGGCAAGCTGGCCGAGTTCGTGGTGCTCCTGTAGTCTGCCGGCCGCCATTCCGCAAACCACCCGTTTTGATATGACGGCAACATCGAATCTTCTCGTCCCCGCCGCGCTGGTCGATGCCGCCTGGCTTGCCGCCCATATCGGCTCGCCGAAGCTGGTGGTGCTCGATGCCTCCCAGGCGCCGGTGGTTCCCGGGCTGAAAGCGATGAATGTGAGCGGGGGCTTCCAGGCGATACCCGGCGCCGGAAGGTTTGACTACGACAGGGAAATCTGCAAACCCGACACCAGCCTGCCCCACATGCTGCCGGCCCCGGAACAATTCCAGCGGCAGGCAAGGGCGCTGGGCGTCGATGCCGATTCGGCGATTGTGGTGTATGACGATTGCGGCATGTACGCCAGCCCCAGGGCCTGGTGGATGTTCCGCGCCATGGGGCATGACAATGTGGCCGTGCTGGATGGCGGGCTGCCGGCCTGGGCCGCGGCCGGGCATTCCATGGCGGATTCGCTGGCGGAAGCGGCGGCCGCGGGAAATTTCATCGCCAGCTTCAGGCCGCATTTGCTGAGTGATTTCCGCGCCGTGCTCGAGGCGCTGGACGATGACGGCTGCCGGGTGCTCGATGCGCGTTCAACCGGGCGTTTTCGCGGCGAAGCCCCCGAGCCGCGCCCGGGGCTGCGGGGCGGACACATGCCCAATGCCCGCAATCTGCCTTTCACCAGTCTGTTGCGGGATGGCGCGCTGAAACCCGCGGTGGAATTGCGCGAACTGTTCGCCGGCGTCGATGCCGGCGAACGCCGCCTCATCAGCAGTTGCGGTTCGGGCATCACCGCCTGCGTTATCGCCCTGGCGGCGCACGTGGCGGGCCTGGGAGAGGTTTCGGTCTACGATGGCTCCTGGGTCGAATGGGGCACGCCGGGGCATTTGCCCGTGGTTGATTCCAGCGCCAAGTGATGGTGAAAGCGGAAACTTCCCATCCACCCCGGGTGGTCATCAGCACTTTTTACCGCTTCGCCGATCTGGCGGATTTCCGCTCGCTGAAAGAACCCTTGCTTGGGCGAATGCTGCGCCATGAAGTGCGCGGCACGGTGCTGCTCGCCGCCGAAGGAATCAATGGCACGATTGCGGGCCCGCGGCTGGGCGTGGATGCCGTCCTCGGCTGGATACGCAGCGATTCACGCCTGGCCGAATTGCGGGTGCGGGAGTCTTTCAGCGAGGAAAATCCCTTCTACCGAACCCGGGTCAAGTTGAAGAAGGAAATCGTCACCATGGGCGAACCTGGCATAGACCCGCGGTTCATGGCCGGCGCCTACGTCGCTCCCGAACGATGGAACGAGTTGATCGACGACCCCGAGGTGCTGGTGCTCGACACGCGCAATCGCTACGAAGTGCAAATCGGCAGTTTCGAGAACGCGGTCAACCCGGAAACCGACTCCTTCCGCGAGTTTCCCGATTACGTGCGCGAGAATCTGGATCCGGAGAAGCATCGCAAGATCGCCATGTTCTGCACCGGCGGCATCCGCTGCGAGAAATCCACCGCCTGGCTCAAGCAGCAGGGATTCGACGAGGTCTATCACCTGCAGGGCGGCATCCTGAATTATCTGGAAAGCGTGCCGCCGGAGGATTCGCGCTGGCGCGGCGAATGTTTCGTGTTCGACAACCGGGTCGCCGTGAACCACGGGCTTGAACCGGGGTCCTACGATCAGTGCCACGCCTGCCGCATGCCGATTTCCGGGGAAGACAAGCAAAATCCGCTCTATGAGAAAGGCGTCAGTTGCCCCCATTGCCACGAGCGCCGGACCGGCGAGCGCGCCAGGCGACTCGCCGAGCGACAGCGCCAGATCGATCTCGCCCGGGAACGCGGCGAACCCCACATCGGCCAGGACATGACGCCGCTCATGCGCGAACGCCGCCGGGCCAAGCTGCGCCACAAGCGCGAACAGCGCGAATCCGAACAGACCGGCGACGGGTAAGCAAGCCGTCTCAAGTCTCTTCGTTGAGCGTGTCGACGTAATTCCGGTAGACGAAAAGACGATTTCGCGCCCTGCCCGTGACTTCCTCCGCAATCCCCAGCGAGATCAGCGCTTCCATTGCCTTCGCGGCGGTGCGAAACGTCAGGTTGGTTTTTTCACAGGCGTAAGGCAGTGAAACAAGGGGTCGCTCCATCAGCGCCTCATGGATACGCAAGGCGGAATTCGCGCGTTGTTTCGCGGCCGCGGATGTCCTTTCGCGATCCTCCCGAAACAGCCGATTCAACTGGTTCGCGGCCTCGAAGGCTTTGTTGGAGATTTCCGCAACGCCTTCGAGGAAAAACAACAGCCAGGCTTCCCAATCGCCATCTTGCCGCGTGCGATTCAGCAGTTCGTAGTAAGTCTCCCTGTTTTGCTTGAAATAGAGACTCAGATAGAGCAGCGGTTCTCGCAACACGCCGTCCGCGCACAAGAGCAGCGTTATCAGAATTCGCCCCACCCGGCCGTTGCCGTCGAGAAACGGATGAATGGTCTCGAATTGCACATGGGCCAGCCCCGCCCGTACGAGGGACGGCAGG
>JAJDSZ010000032.1 GCA_022827425.1 Pseudomonadales bacterium
GATGTGGTTGGCCAGGTCCTCGATCGACATGTCGTCGTCGAGGTCGTCCACCCAATGGTTCAGCCGGTCGGTTCCGGGCGCGCTGCCAAGCATCGCGACCGACAGCCCGATGAGATGGGTTCTGGTTTCGGCGGTTACAGCAAGTTGGCGGGATTATTTTTACTTGAGGGCGGACCGGACGGACTTGTGCTGGGCGCTGCCGTGGCGTTCCGCCAGGCTGGCGCCAATGTACCTGTTCGTGGTTCTGATCGAGGTGTGGCCCGCGTCATCGCGAATGTGATGAAGGGGGCGATGCGGAACGTCGAATGAAATCCCCGTATGGCGCAGCCAATGGGGGCTCGCCGATTCGAGCACTTCCGCGTCTTCGATCTTGCCCTCCGCTCGCATGTTCCAGGCGGCGTGCATGAAAACCTCTTTGCACAGTTGCCTGATCCTGGTTGTTGTGAGCGTTCCGCTTTTCGATCTTCCGTGCACGAGAACCGTGTTCTCTCCGGGCAGGGGCAGTCCCGTCAGTCCGCGATAGCGCCGGTAGCGCTTGAGCGCTTCCAGCATGTCGCCGCAGACGGATACGGTTCGTTCCTTGTTGCCCTTGCCGACGGTCCTGAACCACCAGCGGCCATGGGTGTCCCTGAAAAAGTGTCCCATGATCGGCCGCCAACGGTCGGATTCCACAAACTCCGAGATGCGCAAGTACATGCAGAACATCGCCGAAAGCACGAACAGGGTGCGTTCGTGGTTTTTCGGATCGAAATCCGCCAGCTCTTCCGCTGCATCGAGTACATAGTGCCACTGTTCGGTGGTCAATACCCGCGGCGGCGGCGCTTCTTGCTCGGTCTTGATGAATTTCGACTTTTGTCGCATTCGCTTGACCGGATTCTGGAGTATGTAGGCTTCTTCAATGAGGAAATTGAAAAAACTGCCCAGGGTGTTGAAGCAGGTCCTCAAGGTTCCGGCGCTAACGGCATATTGCGGCTGCCTTGAGCAGTACGGTCTCCACTTCGGATTCGGAACCCTCTTGCCCCTCGCGTCCCGGAAGCGAACCTGTCTCGTCTTGCCGGTCCAGGTCTTTGGGGGATTTACACAGAACTCCATGAACCTTTCGATGTCCTGACGTTGGGTTTCCCTCAGCGATTTTCCGTTCACCAGCCATGTCCATGCCAGCAATTGTTCGAGAGTTTTACGATACTGCCTGAAGGTTTCCTGACTTCCTCTATAGGTGTAGATGAACTCGGCGGCCATTTGATAGTCCTCCGTGGCCTGCGTCGAATATCTGCCCAGCACCCGTTGCACGTCATTCTCGCTGACGCGGCGGTTTGCAGGATTTTCCATGTGATCCAAAGTATCGAAGAAGGGCTTTGGAGCCCTTTTGAGTGCTGAGTCTTTACCCATTTGCTTCATCCTCCTGAAATACGGCCAATCATTGGCTGGTCCCTGCAACATTAGGAGTAAAAATCCGTCAGAGCAATCGAAGAGAGGGGCGAATATAAAGTACAAATCATGGCCAGGGCAACAAGCCGAATCTGGACACCCGTTCCGGCTGTGGCTATATTCGTCATTCACTACCGAGCCGATACAGAAAAGACCATGCGCCGATTTATTTTCAGGTTCAGTGCAGTCTCCCTGATCACCCTGTTGCCGCTGGCGGCGAGCGCCGATTTCGAGCCCATCAGCCCCATAGAATGGAACGACGAAGGTCTCAATCCCTTCCCGCCGAGCCGGCTCGAAACCGACCGCGTGCTATTGGTGGGCCGAGCGCATGCTCAATCTGTTCCAGGAGAAGGGGCTGGGCGATTTCCGAGGCTTGCTGATCGGCGTGGCGCAGGACCCGGCCATGCTCAACTTCCTTGACGCCGGTGTAAACACCAAGGATTCGCCCAATGAGAACTTTGCCCGGGAGATCATGGAGCTGTTCACCATGGGTGTTGGCCACTACGGCGAAAGCGATGTGCGCGAGGCGGCCCGGGCGTTCACCGGCTGGAACTATGATGGGCTGGAATTCCAGGTGGTCACCGATGACCACGATTTCGGCGTCAAGCGCGTGCTCGGGCGGGAAGGCGATTTCGACGGCGTCGAAGTCATCGACATCATTCTCGAACAGGATGCCACGGCGGAATTCATCGCGCGCAATATCTACAACTATTTCGTCAGCGCGGAACTCGACGACGACTCGGCCCGGGAACTCGGCGCCTAGCTGAAGGATTCCAATTACGACATTGTCCCGCCTGTCCTGAAAGCTAGTCGCGTTTTTGCAAATTTGCTCAATTTCACCCGTAAATCGCTTTATCGGCTCTCGCCCCGGCTGCCGGCGGAGGCGTTATACTTGCGCCTCGTTTGGTTCCGCCACTGACGCGCGAGGAGTCCCGGCACATGCAGCCAGCAGAAAATCCCGGCATCGATCTCTATACCTGGAACACGCCGAACGGGCGCAAGGTTTCCATCATGCTCGAAGAGCTCGGGCTGGCTTACCGGGTGATTCCCATCGACATCACCAAAGGCGATCAACACACCCCCGAGTTCGACGCGCTGACGCTCAATCACAAGATTCCGGTGATCGTCGATCGCGAGAACGACATGACCTTGATGGAGTCCGGGGCCATCCTGCTGTATCTGGCCGAGCGCGAAGGCAGGCTGCTATGCCCGCCGGGGCCCGAGCGCTGGCAGTCGCTGGCCTGGCTGATGTTCCAGATGGGCCATGTCGGCCCCATGCTGGGGCAGACGCATCATTTCGTGCAGTTCAATCCGGGCAAGGCGCCCTATGCGGAGGAGCGTTATTCGAACGAGACCAGGCGGCTGTACGGCGTGCTCGACCGGCGCCTGGCGGAGCGGGAATACATCGCGGGCGAATATTCCCTGGTCGATATCGCCACCTGGCCGTGGATTTCGCGCTTCGAGTGGCAGCGAATAGACTTCGACGAGTTTCCCCGGCTGCGGGACTGGTATGTGCGCATCGCCGCCCGCCCCGCCGTGCAGCGGGGCTATGGCGTGCCCGACGCGGCGGAGATACCGCTGCCCCAGGAGCCTGCGGGCTCCTAGCGGATCAGGCTGTCGTAGATGATGTCCCTGGCGACGTTGCGCATGTTGGCCGCGCCCGGCCGCCGCGCGCCCTGGGCCTGGATCATGCCGCCCCAGAACATGTCGTGCACCGGGTCGATCCAGAACCAGGTGCCGGCCGCTCCCGACCAGTAATAGGTTCCCGGCCCTTGCGGGCTGTTCGCCGCCGCGGGATCGAAGATCACCGCGAAATCGACGCCGAAGCCCGTGCCCGGCGCGCCGGCCCGGTTCGGGCCTCCGCCCATCAGCAACTCGTCCCGCAGGCTATTGGTGCGCATGATGCGCACCGATTCCGGGCTCAGGATGCGGACGCCGTCGAGTTCGCCTTCGTTTACCAGCATCTGCAGGAAACGCGCGTAGTCGTGGGTCGACGAGACCAGCCCGCCGCCGCCGGATTCGAGCCGGTTCGGATCGTGGTATGTGGGCCGGTCGGTGCGCGGGGGACGTTGCACGAGCGTACCGCGTTCCTCGTCCCAGTTATGCACTTCGGCGAAGCGCGGGCGGTCCTGCTCCCGCACGTAGAAACGGGTGTCGTTCATGCCCAGGGGAAGGAACATGCGCAGTTCGAGGAATTCGCCGAAGCGCATGCCGGAAAGTTCCTGCACGATATAGCCCTGGATGTCGACGGCGACGGAATAGAACCATTGTTCGCCGGGCTCGTAGAGCAGCGGAATGTCGGCGATGCGGTCGATCAACTGGTCGAGGTCGCTGGAGGCGAGCACCTGGGATTGCCGGAACGCGTTGTTTACCGGATCCTGGCCGCTGAGGCCGTAGCCGAAGCCGGCTGAGTGGTTGAGCAGTTCGCGCATGGTGGGCTGGCGCGAGGGTTCGGCCAGTTCCACGTTGCCTTCCTCGTCGTAGCTCACCAGGAGCTTGAGATCGGCGAATTCGGGCACGTGCTTGCTGACGGGATCGTCGAACTCCCACAGGCCTTCCTCGTGCAGCATCATCAGCGCCACGCCGGTGACGGGCTTGGTCATGGAATAGATGCGGAAGAGGCTGTCCTTGTCCATCGGCGCATCGTCGTCGACACGGGCGAGCCCGGCGTGGTCGAAAGTCGCGACCTTGCCGTCGCGCGCGAGCAGCCAGACCATGCCGGCGACATCCTGGTCGGTGACGATCTTGCGCATGGCGGCGTCGAGTTCGGCCATGCCTTCTTCGGTAAAGCCGGCGCTCGCGGCGCCGTCTTCGCTCTCGGGCCAGGAGGCTGCCCAGGCTGTCAGGCCCGGCAGGCTCAACAGCAGCGCGAGCAGGACGCCGAGCGGAATTCTGTGCAGATGGTTCATTTTCGACCTCATGAATTGTAGTCGCGGCAGACCGGCAGCATAAGACAGCCGGCCGTATCTTGTACACAGGAACTGCCGTATGACAGGCAAAACACCCCAATGACCGCAACCCCGCAATGCAGGGCCGAGGCATGCCTCGCTCGCAAGCGCCTGGCTTGCACCAATATGATGCATAGGGGGCTCGACAGGATTGAGTCAGATTATGAAATCTCGCGGTTTTATTGGGGTTTTCGACATTGGCCTGAAGATTGCAAGCAATAGCGGCAGGAATCAGTAGCTGATCCCCGCATGCGTTCGGCATGCATCAACTTGCAAAGATTGGAGGAAGTTATGAAAAGGGCAAGATTACTCGCCGCGGGAGCGCTGCTCCTGGCCGGCTTCGGTTATACCGGCATCGTCAGCGCACAGGAAGTTTCCTATAACATCGGCTGGGCTTCCGAGTACTACTATCGAGGACTGTTGCAGAAGGAATCTTCGGGCAGCGCGGGCATCGACTTCACCAACGGCGGCTTCTACGCCGGCGGCTGGACGGCGGACGTCGGCGACGGCCTCGAGGTCGACGGCTACTTCGGCTACAACATCGAGACCGACGCGGGCTTCACCGCGGGCATCGGCTTCACCGGCTATTACTACACCGGCGAATTCGACGACACCTACGAAGAACTCAACCTGAATTTCGGCTACGGCATGCTCGGAATCGAGTACTCCTCCGGCGTCTACGGCAATTTCGACGGACCCGAACAGGACTACAATTTCCTGGCGGCGACAATCAGCGCCGATAATGGCCTGTACGGCACGCTTGGGCAGTTCGGCGGCGATTTCGACGGCAACTACATCGAAATCGGCTACGGGCTAACCGTCAGCGAGATCGATTTCGGCGTAGCGGCGATCTTCAGCAGCGACGAATTCGGCGAAGGCAACGGCCAGTTCGACTCCAACGGCAACCCCACCCAAAGCCAGGCCTTTGTCTTCACCATCGGTAAAACCTTCTGAGCGGTTGAACTAGCACAATGTGAGTCGCCATCAGCCGGTGTGCTGTGCAGCGGGCGTGTGAGGCATGGATGCCGAACGCGAAGCCTACAGGGATGTATTTACGGCGTCCGCTGCACAGCACACCGGCTGATGGCGACGGATCGAAGCCACGAACTTATGAAACCCGAGATTGCTTGAATCGGGGCGGGAAAGGGACTAACGTGGAACTCTTCGTTTGAGAGTGGAGCGTTGGTTTCCATGAAAAAGTTTTTTGGCCTGATTCTGTTGCTGTTTTTTGGGTCGGCGTTCGCGCAGGATGACTTTGTGGCGCCGCGTACGGAATGGGGGCATCCTGACCTGCAAGGCGTGTGGAACTTTTCTTCCAACGTGCCGCTGACGCGGCCCGAGCGCTTTGGCGATCGTGAGTTCATGACGCCGGAGGAAATCGAG
>JAJDSZ010000071.1 GCA_022827425.1 Pseudomonadales bacterium
CGCCCGGGCGCTGAAGACGTTGGCCTGGGCTTCGGCGGCGAGGGTCGCGCCCATGCCGTCGGCGTACTGGTTCCACGCGCCCCAGAAGGTGTCGAACACGAGTTTGCGGTCGTCGCGGTTGGGCGCGGCGCGCCAGAAGGAATAGCCGGCCTGGCTCAGGGTCGCTTCGGTGCCGTCGCTCAGCGTCACCGTCGGCCAGGGGATGTCGGCGTTGGCGTAGTTCTCGTAGATCTGCTGTGGGGCCGACAGCACCATGCCGGCCTGGGCGAGGAGCGCCTCGGTGCGCTGGTCGAGGGTATGCGGTTCCTGGCGCAGGATGTCGTCGAGCATGAAGCCGAATTTTTCCAGCCTGGGCTCCTGTTGGCGAAAACTGCGGATGGTGTCGCCGCCGAGGTCGAGAATTTCCGGGCGCACCCAGGAAGTCGCCTGTTCCATGTTGGTCAGCATCTGCCGGGCGCGGCCGAAACGCGCCTGCGCCGCGGGCTCGCGCTGGTCGACGTCACGCATCAGGCTGGTGTAGACGTAGACGCGATACGCCTCCTTGGTGGTTTCGGACTGGGCCTCCAGCGCATTGGCCAACTCCGCGGCGCCGTTATCGAGAATGCCCCGATAGCGCGACAGGACGTCAATCCGGTTACTCAAGGAACCGAGGGCTTCCTCCCAGGCCTCCACCGTGGGGTAGATTTCCGTCAGATCCCATTCATAACGGATGGTTTCCGCATCGGATCGGTCCTGGGCCAGGGCCGGCACAGCAAAGCCGGCGTGCAACAGAACCAGAACAAGGGCAAAAAGGCGGCGGGCGCGCATCATTTTCTGAACTCCATCAAATCGAATCCGGATTCTACCGTCATTCTGCGCGAAGCGAAGCGGAGTCGCAGAATGGCAGGAGTTCCGATGGGCGGCACACCAGGAGCCATGTCATGGACGCGCTCAGAATGGCCTATTGGGACCGAAGAGCCGAGCCTGCCGCGAGATACGGGTTCATCGCGACAATATCCCGTACAAGGTCTGTTGTTCCAGACAACGCAGGGCTTCGGCCACGGGTAGCCAGCCGGGCTGGCCCATGGCGACGTGGAATTGCGCCTCGGCTGGGGTGACGACCGTGGCGTCGTTGGCGCCGCCGGAGAGGGTTTGCGCCACCCGCAGCCAGCGCTCCACATGGGCCGGGCCGCGCCAGGTTTCCCGGGCGCGGGCCGCCGCCTTGGATCGCAGTCGCGGGGAAACACAGGATGTGGCAGCGAAATCCGCCAACGCATCCGGCCCGAATCCCACCGGTGTGTCTTGCGGATTCCAGCGGTTGCGCTCCATTATCTTTTCGGGATTCGCGGTTCCGACTTCGCCGGATCGGCCCATCGGCGGGTTTCCGCCCGTGACGGCGTCCGCAGAGCCGCCGTTGGGGTTTTCCAGACACTCCAGCACCTCGCGCACCGGCGTCCAGCCGGACCACACCTTTTCGCCATCCTCCGCCTCCTCCACGGTGTAGGCCGCGGTGGGCTCCGCCGTCTGGCCCGTCCAGACGGGCAGGGTCTGGCCGCCGCGGTCCTGCCGATACGCAATCAGCACGCGGTACCAGTTGGCGCCGTAGTTGGGGGAACGGTTGGCGTTGGAATCGTAGTAGCCCTTGACGGTGTTCCACTGGGCAACGCTCACACAAGTACCCTGGGCGATTGCCGGCGGAGGGGGCGGGTCGTCGTCGTCGCGCACGGTCACCGAGGCCGTGTCGTTCGGAGAGGATGCCACCGTGTAGCCCGTTCCCGTGTCGAGGGTGACGCTGACGGAACCGTCGGGCTCGTCGGCGCCGTCGTTTATCGTGGCGACATCGATGCTGGCGGTGGTCGCGCCCGCGGCCAGGGTTACGCTGCGGGTTCCCGCGCCGGGGGAGGCGAGCCAGTCGCCGCTCTGGGCGACGCTGACGCTCACCGTCAGGTCGGCGGCGGGGGCGGCGTCGGCGTGGATCGTGAACGACGCGCTCGCGCCCTCGTCCACGGCGGAACCGGCCGACAGGCTCAGTTCGGGATCGGGCGGCGGTGGCTCGGGCTCGGGCTCGGCCTGTGCTTCCGCGGCCGCCCTGGATTCCAGTTCGGTCAAGGCTGCAACAACATCGTCCCAGCGCGTCCAGCCCTTGTCCGCGTGGGTCTGAGCCTCCGCGGCGGTCATGGGGCTGTAGCCGTCCTCGATGGCGTCCGGATCGCCCAGGGCGGCCAACACGCGGTTCCAGCGCTGGGCATGGTCGCTGCTCGCTTCCTGTTCCCCGGCCCAGGTTCGCACCTTGGCCTTGAGGGCGCTGTATTCCGGTTGCCGCGGCGTATTGCCGGCGCCCGTGCCCCCATCGTCATCCACGTTGCCGTCATCGGACTGGCTGCCGTCCTGGCCGTGCCCGGACGACTTCACGTCGGTGGTCGTCCCCTGTGCCGCGCGGACCAGCACCGTGTGCCCGGACGGGCAGCTCGACGCCTTCCCGTCGTTCACGTCGAAACGGGTCCCGTAGGCCGGGTTATGGAGGGGGTTGCCGTTGCCGTCGGTGAGCGTCCGCCGGTTGTCCGTCGATGTCGGCGGCGCGTTTCCGGACGTCCCGCCGATCGTGTAGTCCCTGCCCGGACGCACCCAGGCGCAAAGATGGTAGTCCCCGGTCACTCCGTACGTGGGAACCCGGAACCAGGCCTCTGGGCCGGCCGTGATGATCGTGTTCGACCAGACTTCATTGGTCCAGGGAACCCGCGCCGCCACATTGATGCGCCGCACAGTGAACCCAGATGGCTTCTTGGTGCCCGGCGGACTGGCGATCTTCACCTGGAAATCCGCGAACTCGCCCTCGTTCACCGCCTCGCCGGGGTCCAGCGTCACCTCCGGATCCCTGACCTCCAGGTCGTCGTTCAGGATCGTGTAAGTCCCATTGTGGACCTGTATCACCTCCTTATGCTCTTCCGAAACCAACTCCACGGTGAAGACCACCGTCTCGCCCGGCTCGACGTCCGCATCCGGCCTCACCTCGATCTCGATCTTAGGTGAGAAAAATCCATCCGAATCGAAACTTTGAGTGACAGGGGTCCGGCACTGGCCATTCACAATGCTGCCACCGATAAACAACCGGTAGTCGTCGCCCGGACCCCAGGTTTTGTTTAGCCGGGTCGAGATAATATCCCGGGTCGCCGTGCCGCGGTTGTTATTCCAGAGGCAGACCCTCAATCGAACCTGCCCTTGGATAGTGTTGTACGTGGGGTTCTTGACCAGCTGCACCTTGATCTCCCGCTTGGTGCCGAGATCGATGTCTTCGTGACCGGAACCGCTGTGGACGTATATTTGATGATGATAGATCGGCTTCTGGGGCGGGGGGGTGTACACCCGGGGCTGATCGTCGTTCAGGATCGTGAAGGACTGCCGGGCGTCCGTGGCGGTCAGCCTGACCCCGTACTTCATCTGGCTGCGATCGGTGTAGTCGTAGGGAACATCATTACCGTAATTAACACCATCACCTTTGTAGATGAGAGGTTTCAGTTCCACGTCCACCTTCTCATCCGGCTCCACGCGCGTGTCGCCCAGTACCCGGATACCGATCAGGTCACGCGTCGCGGTATTCGTCTGGCCCGCCCTGATGACCGACCTGTGACATGTGGGGCGGCCGTTCTGCACCACCCCACCCTTGATCAACCGGAAGTCGTCGTTGCGGGTCGCATAGTTCTCGCCACTGGACGCGCTCGAGAAACAGAGCATGTAATCCACATTGCCCGCCACCGCCTGCGTCAGGGTCACCTGGAAAGTATGGTCGGTGTGACCGCTGTCCCCCTCGCTCGCACTCGAAAAGGTCGACGCATTAAGTGCCAGATCCTGCGCCAGCCCCCCCCCCCCCGGCAACAGCAGCAGGCCCAAAAGAAACCCAACCGCCGAACGGCGCGTGGGGCGCAGGGCGCGCCTTTCGAGTGCGCTCTGGCTGATAAGACATGATCTTGTTTGCGGATTTTCCATCGCCAACTCCTCACTATGGCCACAGTGAATCTATTTCCCCGTACTTCAGATCGGGTGCTTGGAAACTATATCCAAATTCCATTCTCCCATACCCTGATTGAGGATGTAAAACCTACTGGCCATATAATTTCCCCATGGCCGAGGCCAAAGCCGACATGAACAGCGTCTGGCAACCCAATGCAGTCTGGCGCGACTTCATCCTCGAAGTCCTCAACCAGAAAGGCGTGGACTCCTAGTCCGCGTAGGGCGTGGTGATGTGCGCCGGAGTTTCGGTATCCCGCGACCGGGGCACGATGGCGGTCATTGCCGAGCCGATGACGAGCACCAGGGCGCCGCCCATGGAAATCCAGCTCAGGCGGTCGGAAAAGCCGTAGTCCGGGTTCACCAGCACCACCAGCTTCAGCGAGCCGATGGTGAACAACGGCGCCAGGGCGAGCACGGCGCTGACCTTGGACGCATCCCAGAACTTCAGCGCTTCGGCGAAACAGCCGTATGCGATCAGCGTGTTCAGGCAGGCGAAGGTCAGCATGGCGTATTGCAGGCCGGTCAGGCCCAGCAGCGCGCCGGGGCTGATGAAGGGCAGCAGCACCACCGTGGAAAACAGGTAGATGAGCAGCAGTATCTGGGCGGAACTGAAGTCCGAGTGCAGTTTCTTCTGCAGCAGCGCGTAGATGGTCCAGGTGACCGCGGCGGCAACCACAAGCATCACGCCAAGGGATTGTTCGCTTTCGAAATCGACCAGTTCCACGAGGCGGTCATGGAAAAACAGCAGCAGGCCGAGCACGATCAGCCCGGTTCCGGCTTTCTGGGCGATGGTGAAAGGTTCGCGATAGAACAGCACGCCGCCGAAAATGAGAAACAATGTGGTCAACTGGATGACCGCTTCGCCGGTTTCGCCATTGATGAAATTGAGGGCGAAGGAAAACAGGTAGTAGTTGACGCACAGGCCCGCCGCCGCCAGCAGCATCCACCAGCCGGCGCTGCCGCGCAGTTGCCGGGGCGCGGGCAGGCGACCGAGCCAGGCAAGCCAGGGCCCGAGCAGCAGCCCCGCGAACAGGAAGCGGTACCAGACGATGGTCTGGGCATCCATGCCGAACAGCAATTCCTTCAGGGTGATCGGCAATACCCCCCACATGCCGGCGGCCACCAGGGCGAGCAGGAAGCCGGCAACAGGCTTTCTTACGGGTGTTTCCAAGATTGCGGGGTCCCTCCGAACCGTCCGTGGAGCAGCAACAGCGGCTCAGTGCTCCTCGTTGCGATAGATAACCACATTCCGGCTCGCCGAGCCGATGGCGGCGAGGTCGATATCGCCATCGCCGTCCACATCCGCCGCCGCCAGGCCGGAAACCGCCACTTCGTCGTCCAGGTCCGTGCGGCGCCAGCGGTCGGAGCCTGCATCGTACTGATACACCGCCAACTGATAGGGTTCCGCGCGGCCGCCGGCAATGATTTCGCCAACGCCGTCGTTGTTCAGGTCCGCGGTGACCAGGCCATGGCCGCCGGCGATGCGGTGGTCAATCTCGGCGCGCTCCCAGGGCAATTCCACGCCGGTGTACACCACCACCTGATTGCCGTGCCAGGGCTCCACCGCGGCGACGAAACGCCCGCCGCCGGGCAGGCTGCCCACATCGACTTCGCTGGAGCCCAGGCTGGGCCGCCCGCCCTCCTGCATGCCTTCGCCAAGGCGGGTTTTCGCCACAGCCTTTCCACCGGTGGCAAGCTGGAACAAATCCACCCCGCCGAGGCTCGCGGTGAGCAGGTCTTCCCTGCCGTCCCCGTCCCAATCGACGCTGGCGATGCCGTGCGACAACTCAAGGCTGCGGTCGAGCACCACGCCATTCCAGCGTTCCACCGAGAGATCTTCGGGAATGGGATAGGCCTTCAATTGCAGTCCCACATCGTAGAGAGGCGCCGTGGCTCCCACGCCGATAATGGGCAGGTTGACGAGTTCCTGCCTGCCGTCGCCGTTGACATCGGCCCAGAGAATGCGGTGCGAAGTGGGAATTTCGTCGATGTAATGCGCCTGCCATTCCTGGTTGGCCATGGGATCGCCGGGATTTTCCAGCCAGTGGATAATGCCGCCGCCGGTGGAATTGCCGAGGCTGAAATCATGGGCCAGGGCCAGGTCCAGATCGCCGTCGCCGTCAATGTCGAGGGTCGCGCTGTCGATATTGCCACCCATCGTGGTGCTGATGGCGTATTTGTCCCAGCCCGGATTGCGGAACCAGGCGAGCTGGCCGGGATTGGTGGCCCAGGCGACGACGTCCGGCAGGCCGTCGCCATCGATATCGGCAAAGTCCACGCCATAGCCGCCCTGGAATTCGGCATCGAGCACCCGCCGCTCGAAATCCGGCAATTGCTGGGCCGAACCCGGGCCGGCGAAGCACAGGGCAAGCAAACTGCCCGGGACAAGCGCAAGCAGCCGGTCCCGGTTGTGGTGCAAGCGAACCATCAAGAGTAGGGGCGCCATTGCCGTTCTCGATTCGAAAGGGCGAATCAAGTTACTGCCAAATCCACCGCAAAGCAAACCCGGGTGGTTCCCTCATTCCGCGCTTGGCAATGCCCTTCCCTCCCCGTCATTCTGCGCGTGGCAATGCTCCTCCCCCGGTCATTCTGCGCGTAGCGAAGCGGAGTCGCAGAATCTCATGCAGTGGCCTCCGCGAAAGATTCCGCGACTTCGCGCAGAATGACGGATCGAGACGGCTCCGCTGCGCTCGGGTTGCTGGAAGCGGCTTCTGCAATCAACTCATGAAGCGCGAGAAACGGGCCTTGAGAAACTCCATCTGGTCCGCGAGCACATTGTGGTTCGACAGATACAGGAACTCGTACTGGTTCGGCGCAAACGGCACCGCGAGCAGATGCATGCCGGCTTCCTCCGGGGTGCGGTCGGCCTTGCGGTTGTTGCAGCGGCGGCAGGACGTGACCACGTTGGTCCAGACATCCTGGCCGCCACGGGACAGCGGCAGCACATGGTCCCGGGACAGGTTCATCGTGGCGAAAGCGTTGCCGCAATACATGCACAGATTCTGGTCGCGACGGAACAGGAAGCCGTTTTCCAGCGGCGGCTGGCAATGGTCGGCATGCACCTTGCCTTCGCAGGCGAGGATGCTCGGCAGCCGCAGCACCGAGCGCTCGCCGCGGCGGTTATAGCCGCCGCGCATTTCAAGCACACGATCCCCCAGGGACCAGATCACCATCTCCTTGACGAGAAGTGTGGCCGCCTGCTGCCGGGTCAGCCAGGCAATGGGAGTGCCGGCCTTGTTCAACCTCAGTACTTTCGCGTTCACGCAAAAATCCTTGCCATTGGAGTGGCTCAGCCGTTCAAGCGCGGTGCTCGATGAATATATCGGCGCAACCGCGGGGGATTGTAACCGCGCCACCACACATGTCGAGGTTTCGCCGCGACAAAAATGACGCCGTGTGACTGCGGTCACGAAGCAAGTAGCCCGGATGACTCCCTCGCGCCCACCACCAAAGCAGGACACCCATCGAGAAAACCGTCATTCTGCGACTGCGCTTCGCTCCGCGCAGAATGACGGAAGTGGGCAACAACGGGAAACCCATCGGCCGGGTTACACTCCCGGGCAGCCTGGAAACGAGAATCCCCGCCATGAGTACCGATTCCGACGAGTTGAATTTCCCGGCGCCGCTGCGCGGCGACCGCCTTTCGATCTGGACGCTGGCGCGGGTGTTCCGCTGGAAGATTCTGGTAACCTGGACGCTGACGATTCTGGAAACCGCCATGCTGGCGCTGTTTCCCCTGCTGATCGGCCGCTCCATCGACGGATTGCTAACCGGAGAACTCAGCGCCTTTCAGCAACTCGTTGCCGCCATGGCGGTACTGCTTGTGGTGGCCACCGGGCGCAGGCTGTACGACACCCGCGCCTACGGTTCCATGCGGGTGGCCCTCGGTCGGGCCCAGGCCCAGCGGGCCGGCGGGGAGGCGGTTTCGGTCATCAACGCCAGGGTGCTCATGGGCCGCGAACTCGTGGACTTTCTGGAAAGGGAGGCGCCGCTTTCGATTACCGGCGTGATTCAGGTCATCGTTGCCCTGATCGTGCTGTTCTCCTTCCACGGCGTCCTCGCGCTTTCCGCCGCCGCGGCGGCCGCCGCCATGCTGGGCATTTACGCCGTGGCCGCGGGCCGCTTCTTCCGGCTCAACGCCGACCTGAACCAGCAGTCCGAGGCCCAGGTCGCCGAGCTCGAAAGTCGCAGCCTCGCCCGCATCGGGGCGCATTTGCTGGGCCTGCGGCGCCATGAAGTGCGCCTGTCCGATACCGAAGCCATCGTCTACGCGCTGATCTTCGCCGCCCTGCTTGCCATGCTCGCCTTCAATCTATGGTTCGCCGCCACCCGCACCGGCGCCACCACCGGCGAGATCTTCGCCATCGTGACCTATTCCTACGAGTTCATCGAAACTTCTGTCATCCTGCCTATGACCCTGCAAAGCCTGACGCGCCTGACCGAGATTACCGACCGCATCAACAAGTCTGAGGCTGCTGGCTGAAACATGGGACACATTCCGAAGCGAGTTGCCGTGGGGCCGGGCGGCGTGCAGCGGGCGTGCGAGGCAGGAAGCCGAGCCCGAAGCTTACATGGATGTATTCACAGCGTCCGCTGCACCCCGCCCGGCCCGACGGCGACGGATCGAAGCCCCGGCTCCATGAGGATTTGGCCGGCACAGGTTTCAGGGCGGTGGGCGAATTGCTATAGTGCCCGGATTTGGGGGCGCATGAACCGGGGATGGTCTGGAGAGAAGAAATGAAGAATCTGCTGAAAGGTCTGGGCATAGCCATCGCCGGTGTGGCGCTGGTGGTTTTCGTGTTCCTGCTCGCCATGCGCTTCAGCGACGGCCCCATGGCGATCGTTCCCGGCGGGGCGTTCTCCAGCGGCGAGCCCGCGCCGGTCCCCGCTGACTGGAGCTTCCTGCGCGAGCGCATGGAAGTCGAATTCCAGACCATGGACCCGGACACCTCGCGCACGGTCTGGGTGGGCGTCCACGACAGCCGGCTGTTTCTCGTCAGCGGCTACATGAACTCCTGGTATGGCGGCATCTGGAAGCAATGGCCGCATTATCTGGGCGATGACGCCAATATCGTGCTGCGGGTGGACGGCAGACTCTACGACCTGCGCCTCGAGCGCGTCATGGACGGCCCCGACATCATCCCGGTGCTCAGCGAATTCGGTCGCAAATACGGCGGCGCGCCGCCAAATGCGGTGGATTCCAACGAGGCGGTAACCTCCGGCACGGTATGGATGTACGAAGCCGTGGCGAGATAAACCGGTGCAATCATGAGCGGCTGTTTATGCGAAATGGTTGACAGGAACGCTGCCAAATCATCGTAAAAATATGCAAAAAGGGTTTGACTTTCTTTTGCGGATTCGTATAATCTTCGCCCATGTCAGCGAAGCGATTCCGCCGCAGCGGGGTCCGCTTTTCACAGTCATTGACATGAACCCTGCATTGATTCCAGAAGCAGTCCGGCTGCATTGCAAGCCGGCAATTGGGTTGTGTCTCATAAAATACAAGCGATGGAGGAAAATGAAATGTCGAAATTCTATGCCACCAATCCGGTGGATGGATTGGTCCCGCTCAAAGGCGATACCCTGATGGAAGCCATCGCAGACGCGGCAAACCAAGACTGGAAATTCAACGAAGGCAGCATAGCCATCTTCGACGGCACCGCCCAGCCCATAGCCTGGCTCGACCCCGAAGACTGCGCCTGGACCCTGTCCCCACCCGCGACCTGGTGGCCCGCCAAACCCGGCCACGAAGTGGAAGTGAAGAATATCCGGCATTAGAGACTTTGAATGGAGAAGAATAAAGCCATGAATAACTTAACTGAGTATCTTGGACAAGAGTTAGCATGCGTTAAGGATAATTATGTGTGGAAGGGATGGAGTTGTAAAAAGACCGTGCACTTCAAGAATGAACTTATCCAAGAATGGAATAATTCTGACAGTATTCAAAAAAAGAATCCGTGGCCAAAAGAATAGTTAGCGAATGGGGTGGAATTAGAACAAACAGAGATGAAACGATCCGAAAATATGTCGATGGGGCATTGAAAAATAAGCTGGTTCAAAAACCTGAGTTTCGTAAAATACAAATTTATGACCTAGAAATGCTGTTGTTCGCTAAAGCGGAGGATCTTGCAAATCAATTTAGAAAATCAAACAATTAACTTAATAGGCATATGCGGAAAAGATCAATTGAGTTTTCCAGTTGATTAGCAATCTTACTCTTTTGACATCTAAACCAAATTTACTCCGCCAGTCGATTCAGCCTTATCGAAGGCTGGCGGATAATCACGTCCTTGAAAATGTAACTGGAGGTAAAACTATGGCGAAATATTATGCAAGTAGCCCGGAAATCGGGCTGGTTCCTCTCAAGGGGGATGGTCTGCTGGAAGCGATTAATGGCGGCAGCGACCCGGAACAGGTGAGCACCGACCTCGCTCCCCATCAATGCTCTCTGCCGAGACTCGCGCCGGTGGAGCTGGAATCCCCCGGCGATTAGCGTGCTTTCCGGCGACGGTTCGCATGCCAGTAGCCCAACTGGACGAGCACGATCAGGGCGATGAAAAGCGGAAAACTCCCCCAGTCGCGGCCTACCTGAAAATAGAAAACCGCCTGATAGTCCCTGGCTTCGCTGGGATGGCTGGCGGTGACGATGCCGATATAGTTGCCCTGCGCCTCGAACTCGTGGCTGGCGCGGAAAAAGCCGCTGGCCTCGATGGATGGCTGCTGGTAGTGGACCGTCAGCGGCTCCAGGTCACCCATGGCGAGAATGTCGTTCCAGTCGGCGAATCGACCGATGCCGGTTTCATCGCGGATGATGCGGAAGTCGACCTGCATCTCCCGCAACAATTCGTGGAGATACTCCATGATGAAGACTGAACGTGCCGCTGCCGGTACGCCTTCACAATATTCTGTGGCACCTCGGCTTTCGGGCTGGAAGATGGTGAAATGCGCGGTGAGGAAGTCGATGTCAATCACGCAGAGATCGTCCTCCAGCGCCACGCTGCCGTGGGCCAGCGCCGGAATGGGATGGCCCAGGGAAAGCAGGGCCGCGAGCAACAGAACCGGCCCCGGCCGCCAGCAAACCGCCGGCCGCATTTCCCGCGTTCCGCTTCCAGCGCGCCGTCCCGCTACCACGGAATTTCCGCGCCGTCATAAGCCACAAACTTACCCGATTCGGCCTGCCCCGCGCCGTCGATGACCCGCAACATGCCGCCAACGCTGGTGGCCGCGTCGATCAGCGCGTTGGGTCCGCCCATATCGGTTTGCACCCAGCCCGGATGCAGCAGGATGGAAACAAATCCCTCATCCGCCAGATCCACCGAAAGGCTTTTCACCGCCGCATTCAGGGCGCTTTTGGAACTGCGGTAGAGGTAGGACCCGCCGCCGCGGTTATCGGCCACCGAACCCATTTTGGAGGTGATGAACGCCAGCTTGCGCTGGCTTCCCAGGCGCAGATTCGGCAGTAGCGCCTGGGTCAGGAGTATCGGCGCGATGCAGTTCACCCGCATGACCTCGGCCCAGGGCTCGCCGCCGAGTTCACCGAATGCCGCGCCCCGGGGGCCATAGACGCCGGCATTGTTGATCAGGATGTCGATGGCCCGGCCGTCGACTTCCCGCAGGAAGGCCGCAATGGACGCATCGTCCCGCATGTCGAGATTGAGCACATCAAGATTGTCGCTGGCATCGCAAAGTGCATCGAGAGTGCCTGTCACGATGCGGCTTCTGCGACGCGCAGTGGCGATGACCGCATCTCCCCGCGCCACGAGTTGCTCGACGAATTCGAGCCCCAGGCCCCGGTTCGCGCCGGTTACCAGTACCGTTGCCATTGGCTGTCCTCTCCGCCAGAAGAAGGCGCCAATCTACGCGCCCCGATGGCGATAGTCAAAGCCTGTGCTCTCCCGTCATTCTGCGCGGAGCGAAGCGCAGTCGCAGAATCTTGTCGGGAGGCCGCTGCCCGAGATTCTGCGGCTACGCGCAGAATGACATCAGGGAAATTGGCCTTGAATGCCCATGAAAGCTACACTTTCGCTCCCGCTCGGCATTTGCAGGAAACAACCATGTTCCAGTTGCGCGCGTTGGTCAAACTCGTCCCGGGATTGCTGCTCGCCTCCGCTACCCTGGGGCAGGATGCCCAGGAAATTCTCGTGGTGGGCATTGTGCCCGCGGGCTCCGGCGTGGAGTTGGGCAAGATTCCCTATCCGGTACAGACCGCCGACGCCGAAGCCATCGCCAATGACGCCGCGGTCAGCCTCGCCGATTTTCTCCGCGGCAGCTTTCACGGCGTTTCCCTCAACGATGCCCAGAACAATCCGCTCCAGCCCGACTTGCAATACCGGGGCTTTACCATTTCGCCGCTGCTCGGCCTCGCCCAGGGCATGACGGTGTACCAGAACGGCGTGCGCATCAACGAGCCGCTTGGCGATACCGTCAACTGGGACCTGCTGCCACAGTCCGCCATCGGCGATATCACCCTCACCGGCGGCGCCACGCCGCTGTTCGGGCTCAACAGCCTTGGCGGCTCCCTGGTGGTGGACATGAAGGACGGATTCGGCCAGGAAGGAGTCCGCGCCGATTTCAGCGCGGGATCATTCGGTCGCAGCCGCGCCAGCCTTGAATTCGGCGGCAACAACGGCGGCTTCGGCTATTACCTGAACCTGGAGGATTTCCGCGAAGACGGCTGGCGCGACAGTTCCGAGTCCGATGCCTTCAATGTCTACGGCAGCCTCGGCTGGCGCGGCGACCTCGGCGAAATCAACCTGAATTATCAGCACGGCGAATCCGAACTCATCGGTAACGGCTCCTCGCCGGTGGAGCTGCTTGCCATCAGCCGCGCGGCGATCTTTACCGGCCCCGACATCACCGCCCACGACATGCACATGCTGAGCCTCGATTTCAGCCGCCGCCTCGGCGACAGCGCGAGCTTCAGCGGCACGCTGTTCCTGCGCCGCAACGATACCCGTTCCCTCAATGGCGACGCATCGGAGTTCGGTGTCTGCGAATTTTCCGAAGCCGGCGAATCCCTGATCGACGGCCTGGAAGAAGATGCCCTCGAAGAGCTCGGGCTCGACGAAGACGATGTCTGCGAAGGGCAATTCGCCGATGAGGACGCCCTGGAGGACTTCCTCAATGAAACCGCCGAGATGTTCGGCGAGGAAGAAAAATTCCATCTTGAGGATTTCGCCGCTGCCGAGCTGTCGGGCACCGGCATCCTGTCCGACCAGGCCATCAACAATCTCAGCGACCGGGAACAGCAGACCCGGGGCGCGGATTTTCACTGGGCCGCGGACGCCAGCCTGTTCGGCTATGACAGCCGCCTCATTGTCGGCGCGGCCTGGCATCTGGGCGAGTCGGATTTCGATTCGGTGGTGGAGCTTGCCGATATCGACCCGTACACCCGCCTCACCACGGGGCTTGGCACCGGCACCTTTGTCGACGGGGAAGCCACCCTCATCCACACCGAAACCGAGTCAGGAAGCATCTACTTCAGCAGCACGACAGACCTCTCCGAATCCCTGGCGCTGACGCTTTCGGCCCGGGCCAGCAGCACCGATATCAGATTGCGGGACCTCTCCGGCGAGCGGCCAGAACTGAATGGCGACCACAGTTTTTCCCGAATCAATCCGGCCATTGGCCTGAGCTGGCAGGCGACGGAGCGATTCAATTTCTACCTTTCCGCGGGGGAATCGAACCGGGCGCCCACGCCCATCGAGCTGAGCTGCAATGAATACGTGTACGACCTCGCCGTGGAGTACGCCATAGCCGACGGCGAGGACGCCGACGATGTGGCATTCGAGTGCCGCCTGCCCAATGCCTTTCTCGCCGACCCGCCGCTGGAAGACGTGGTGGCGCGCAATCTCGAACTCGGCGCCCGGGGCCTGCTCAACGAAAACACGAGCTATGGCGTCAATCTGTTCCGCACCGACAATCGCAACGACATCCTGTTCCAGACCACGGGCCGCGCCACGGGCCTGTTCGCCAATGTGGACCGGACCCGCCGCGAAGGCGTCGAGGGCAATCTCGCCGGCAGCTTCGACAACCTGAACTGGTTTGCCGCCTACAGCTACGTCAGCGCCACTTTCGAGGACGATTTCGCCGTGCTCAGCCCCAATCACGACTTCGCCGACGAAGAAGGGGAAATCACCGTACACGCAGGCGACAGTATTCCCGGCATTCCCGCCCATCAGTTCAAGTTCGGCGCCGACTACGCCTTTGATAATCGCCTGACCCTGTCCCTCGACCTGATCGCCAACAGCGGCCAGTACCTGCGGGGCGATGAGTCCAACGAACTCGACGAAATCGATGGCTACACCCTGGTCAATCTCGGCGCCAGATACCGCGTGAGCGACTCCCTGCTGATTTATGCCCAGGTTCACAACCTGTTCGATGCCGAATTCGAGACTTTCGGCCTCCTCGGCGAGGAACCCGGTGAAGTGGAAGTGCCGCTCGTTGAAGACTTCGAAACACCGATTTTCCTCGGTGCGGCGCCGCCAAGAGCCGGATTTCTCGGGCTGCGCTACCGTTTCTGAGCCGGAATTGTGCGCCGCGGGGGAAAAACTCCTCAAGGTTCTAAGGAAGCTCTGATCAAGTCAGAGCTTCCCTGCGGCACAAGGATGTGCCGCCGAATTCGATGGGTGGAGGCAAGCGTTCTCGAAGCGCGGCTTCGGGCGCGGCCGCAACGGTACGGGAGCTATGCTCCGTGACTGGAGCAAGCCATTGAATTCGCAAGCAAAACAAAACCACGCTTTTGTTTTGCGATAATGAAAAACTCCAGGGAGGGAGTTTTTCAGAGAATACCTAAAGCATGCAATGCCAATGCCGTTAAGCGAATCAATGGGTTAGCTCAAGCAAGGAGCCCTTGATGCGAAACGGACCGGACATCATCTGGATAATGACCATCGTATTTGTCGCTGGTACATTGCTCACCGGCGTCGCGCAAAGCGCGTTGCTGTGAAGCCAGCATTGCTTCCAACTTCTCATTATCCGCCCTCAGCCATCCTTGCCGCGCCAGTAGATGCGCGCGGGAGTCGCCACCGCGTCCAGGGGCACATCCCAGGCTCGCACAGGCAGTGATTCCAGTAACTGACATTCATGGGCCAGCCCGAGCAGGATGGGTTTCTTCGCCGCGGTATCCCATTTGCCGTTTGCCACAGCGGGGCTCTCCAGGCAAAAGGCAAAGACCCGATCATAATAGCCCTTGCCATTGCCGAGCCTTTTGCAATCCTGACTGAAGCCCACCAACGGCACAAGGGCCAGATCAAGTAGAGCAGGCTCGATCCTCTCTCCCGATACCGGCTCGGGAATTCCCCAGGAGTTTGTCAGGAGCCGGTCGCCGGACCGATAGGCAATGAATTCCATGGCTCCGGCGCCCAAAACCCGGGGCAGGCAGCAGTGCTTGCCCTGCCCCAGCGCATGGGCGAGCAAGGGCTCTGGCGAGGCCTCGCCATGGGTCGGCAGGTAGAAGGCAAGCCGCTCGCTCAAGCGAAAGCATTCCAGCTCGCGGACCATCGCCAGCAGGCTCTCGCCAGCTTTGCGCTGTTGCTCTGGAGGGATGACGCGGCGCAGACTGCGCAGGCGTTCGCGCAAGGCGTCAAGGTCGGCTTCGATCATCATGGGCCACGCCGCCCCGACAGGCAAGAATAGTCCCCCAAGACACCGCTGCCAAAGTTGCCCTGAACCCATGGGTTCAGGTGGTGGCGCTCGCGAAGCATAAGGCTTTCCGACAGGCGGACATGCACAACAACTTCTTTCGAGACTGCCTCCGGTTGGAAGTATATCGGCTCAAGAACATTCTTGGCTGGCAAATGTCCCAGGGAACCAGACTTGAGTATAGCTTGCCCGGGACGTGGTGGGGAAGGGGTATGCTGGTAGTGGGGTACTCGTGAAAATCAAGATCTCACCCAGTGTAAAACTCCGGCGCGTTGCGCTTTACTACGGGGGAGGTGGACGCCCAGGCGTGGCAGGTGTCGAGGATGCCGGGGCGCGTGCGTTCCCGGGTATGGTCCTGATCGGTCTTGTGCCGGCGGTGGTTCTTGAACGCCCACAGGGTCTGCATCGCCACTGTCGCCATCGGAAACATCAGCTCGGTCAGATGCGTGCAGCCGTTGACGCCGCCGACCTTCTGGCGGATGTTCCGGCGCCAGCCCGGACCCATCTTGATCCCCGCCAGTGACTTGTAGGCGCCGACGATTTCGGGGCAGTTCTCGAACGGGCTGTTGTCGGTCACCGCGATCACGTCCTGGATCACGAACTCGTCGTCGATGGTGACCCGCAGCAGCATCTCGTGCAGCGCCTCGCCGGCCTCGATCGTGCCGCGGAAGTGGTTCTGGAAACTGTATGACTTGACGTCGGTCATGTGGGCTTCGATGTCCCACAGACCGTCTTCGCGGCGGTATCCCTGATATGTGATGCTGCGAGTGTGAGCAGGCTCCCTCGCCACAGGTTCGGGCAATGGCATCGGACGGTTCCTGATTGGTTTCAATTGGGAAGGCGGTCGGAATTGTAACCCATGTGGCCTGTCCGGGCGAAGGCGCGTCCCGCCGAGGACGGCAGGTTCTGTCACAAAAGCAGCCTATAATTCGCGTTCGTGGCGGCAGCCCGTCGCCGCGTCCGCGCCAATGCCGAACCGGAGCCCTGCTTCATGAACGTCCTATTCGTCTGCACCGGAAACTCCTGCCGCTCGCAAATGGCCGAAGGCTGGGCAAAGACTCTCGCGCCGCATTGCGGAGTCGAATCCGCCGGCCTCGAAGCCCACGGCCTCAATCCCCGCGCCGTCGCTGCCATGGCCCGGCAAGGCGTCGATATCGGCAAACAGACTTCCGACGTGCTCAATGACGAAATGATCGAACGGGCCGACCTCATCGTCACAGTCTGCTCCCACGCCGACGCCAACTGCCCCATCGTCCCGCCCGGCAAACGCAAGCTCCACCTCCCCTTCGACGACCCCGCCGGCTTCACCGGCCCCGAAGAGGAAGTCCGCGCCGGCTTCGACCGCGTCTGCCTCGAAATCAGGAACGGCGTGGAAAAACTGCTGGCCGACGCATCTCGTTACGCTATTGAGTAAATTAACTCAATAGCGTAACGAAAGGCGATTGCACGGCAAATCTATCCCTGTTACGCTACTGAGTAAATTTACTCAATAGCGTAATCACTCCACATGGTTGAGTTTGAAAGAGACCAAAAAACTATATTGGTCAGCAGGTTACGGGAAGAACCGAGGCGGCTGATCATAGTTACCGGGCCGCGCCAGGCTGGTAAGACCACCATGGTGTCTCAAGCGCTACGCGAGTTCCATGGTCGCATGGTGTTCGCGGATAGACCTGTAGATTCAATGGCGGACAGACGCCTAATCGACCCATTGGAATTGGTGGCAGCCGAAGACTACAAAAAATTCTCGCCCGACCGTGATGAGCAATGGCTAATTCGGGAATGGATGAACTCTCGGCAAAAATTGGCTGAATCAGACTCAGGTTACGTACTGGCGATCGACGAAGTTCAGAAAATCCCGAACTGGTCGGAAACCGTCAAGGGGTTATGGGATGAGGATCGATACAACGACATCCCGCTGCACGTGATTTTGCTCGGTTCCGCTCCATTGCTCATGCAATCTGGAATGAGCGAGAGTCTGGCGGGCAGATTCGAAACCATCGAACTCAATCATTGGTCCTATCCGGAAATGTCCGCACTGGCTGACATCGACCTTGCGCAATACATCTACTTTGGGGGGTATCCAGGCGCTGCTCCATACATCAACGTCAACGACGTAACTCGCTGGCGAGATTACATTCACAACTCATTAATCAAACCCAATATCGAGCGCGATATTCTCGCCATGGAGAGAGTAGACAAACCAGCGTTGCTCAAAACCCTGTTTGAGTTGTCGGCACAGTATTCGGGGCGAATACTTTCCTACACCAAATTACAGGGCAATCTTCATGATGCGGGAAACACGACGACCCTCGCACGATATCTTGTCCTGCTTGAAAATGCCGGCCTTATCGCGGGATTGCCGAAGTATGCTGGAAGTGTCCTCCGTCGAAGATCGTCAAGCCCAAAACTGATCGTACTCAACACTGCGCTGATGTCGGCTTTGTCCGATTATTCATTCAGCGAGGCGTGTGCGGATCGCACTTTCTGGGGACGTATCGCAGAGAGCGCCGTCGGAGCGCATTTGTTCAATACCTTGCCTTCCGGTAGCAAGCTATATTACTGGAGAGAGCAGAATTCTGAAGTTGACTTCGTTCTCGGGCGAGGCCAGCGCCTGGTGGCTATTGAAGTTAAGACCGGCGCACGAAGCGCCACTGAAACAGGCTTTCTTGCGTTCCAGCGGAAATTCAAAACCAACGTCAGGCAAATCACTGTGGGCGACGGCGAAGTTCCCCTGGCTGAATTTCTGGCTACCCCCGCGTCACACTGGTTTGACGAGCAATGAAGGCGCTACAGCCTTACATAGCACCTCGAACGTGTACCGAAGCACAGGCTGGAAAATTCAATGCCGCCGAAGCGAAGCTCGCCACCCAATCCTTGAAAGAATATTCGGATGAGGGAGCCTACGTTCTGCTGGCGCCACCGGGTTCCGGCAAAACCTCGGAATTCAAGCGTCAAGCCGAATTGTGCGACGGGCAATTCGTTTCTGCGAGAGATTTCATTACCTTTGGAGACAAAGGCGAGTGGCATGACCGGACCCTGTTCATTGATGGGCTTGACGAGGTACGCGCGGGCTCGGCCGACGGGAGAACACCCTTTGACGGAATCCGAAAGAAGCTCTTGCAACTAGGCAAGCCCAAGTTCCGGCTCTCGTGCCGCGAAGCGGATTGGTTCGGCTCAAACGATCGTCGACATCTGGAAACCGTCGCACCCGAAGGTAATGTCCTGGTACTGCGCCTTGACCCGCTGCCGGAAGAGGAAATCAAAGCTGTTCTGCGCAAAAATCACAATATTGACGATCCAGATGCATTTGTTGACAAGGCCCGGCAGCGAGGCGTGGCCGCCTTGCTGGAAAACCCCCTTAGTCTTGAATTGCTTGTAAAGGCGGTCATGAAAAATGAATGGCCGGATTCGCGAATCCGAACGTTCGAAATGGCTTGTGAGACTCTGGCTGATGAGACCAATGAGGAACACCAATACGCGAAAATTCGTGAGCGCGCTAATACGAAAGTACTTCTTGATGCTGCCGGGCAGCTTTGTGCGGTGCTGCTGCTCGCAGGAGCTCCAGGCATTCAGCTAAGTGCCCGAAGTCAAAACGATAACTTCATTGAACTGAATGAACTAACTGGAACCAATCGGGCTCTTCAGTTGGAATCATTGAAAACCCGCCTCTTCGAAGCTCCCAACTCCGAGTTCGCGATTCCGCTTCACCGGCATGTCGCGGAGTTTTTAGGTGCGCGCTACTTGGCTGAGTTAGTCGAAAATGGGCTACCCGTAAATCGAATTCTGGCGTTGATGACAGGG
>JAJDSZ010000121.1 GCA_022827425.1 Pseudomonadales bacterium
TGCCCGAACCCATCACGCGGCCGTCGGGCATGTTCACGATATCCCTGACGATCTCGTAGGAGTTGGGGTAATCGGGCAGCAGCGAATTCTGCTGGGCGAGGCTGCCTCCGGCAAAAACAATGGCAAGCGCAAGTACTGACAGAAACTTCAGGCGGTTGATTTTCATGACATTAAGTTCCCGCGATTGCAGTCGGCCGGACACTTGTCCGGGGATACTAGTGGGCGTTCTCCGCGCTTGTCAACGCGGCACGGCGGCAACCTCGGCTTCGAACGGGTGCGAAGTCCATCGATCCGGGCTTCGATGCCAAAATGAGAATTGCCGAATCCGCTGTAGCGACAATCTTCCGGTTGTAGACTGTGCCGATTGCGACCCCAAGGCATGACTTTTATATATATTTATATGGTGGTATAAGGTGTTGGCCTTATAAACGAATATAAATCCAGTCCAATGGATCCACTCAAAAATCCATTCGCACCCGGCGCAGGCTCCCAGCCGCCCGAACTTGCAGGCCGCGACCACATCCTGGCACAGGCCGATATAGCGTTGCAGAGGGTCTTGCTGGGCAGACAAGGTCGTTCCCAGATCATGCTCGGCCTGCGCGGTGTCGGCAAAACCGTGCTGCTCAACAAGATAGAGCAACTAGCCGAAAATCATGGCCATATTGCTTCTTTTGTAGAGGCGCCGGAAGGCCTTGGTCTGGCGCAAACCTTGTATCCTCGGATGGCGCAGGTTTTGAGACGGCTGTCCGCGATGGAATCGGCCAGGGCGAGGGTTGTCGCGGGGATGCGGGCATTGCGCGGATTCGCAGTCGCCTTCAAGATTGGCCCCCTGGAGGTTTCTCTGCCGGCCGACCCCGAGCCAGGGGTTGCCGACAGCGGCTTGCTGGAGGCAGATCTGGCGGACTTGTTCGTCCGTATCGGAGAGGCGGCCCAGAGCGCCGGAAAAGGCTGGGCGCTGATCATCGACGAAGTCCAGTACCTGCGAACCGAAGAATTGGCCTCGGTGATTGTTGCTCTCCACCGCGCCAGTCAAAGAGGGCTTCCCATCGTTTTCTTCGGCGCCGGATTGCCGCAAGTGGCGCGGCTCGCCGGCGAAGCGAAATCCTACGCGGAGAGACTTTTCACTTTTTTTAGTGTCGGCGCCCTGGAATCCGCTTCGGCGAAACAGGCCATTGTCGAGCCGATACGCGCGGGAGGCGAAACAATCACCTCAGCGGCGGCAGACCGAATCATCCGCGAAACGCAAGGTTACCCCTATTTTTTGCAGGAATGGGGATTCCAGACCTGGAAACTCGCGCAGCGCTCACCCATATCCGAAGATGTCGTCGAAAGAGCCACCAGGATGGCGCTCGAACAACTGGACAATGGTTTTTTCCGTGTCCGCTACGACTATCTGACCGCGGGGGAGCGAAATTATGTCAGGGCCATGTCGCAACTGGGCAAAGGTCCTTACAAGACCGCCGAAGTCGCTGGGATAATGAAGGAGAAAATCACGGCGCTCGGGCCACGCCGCGCGAATATCGTCAAAAAAGGCATCATCTATAGCCCCGGCCACGGCGCTGTCGATTTCACGGTGCCATTGTTCGATGAATTTTTACGCAGGGAAGAATCTGAATCAGGTAGTCGCACGAAACCGGATATTGCATGAGTGGATTAAATCGGCCCTGCCTCCCTGGTTTTCGAGACCTGTCCGGGTATAAGGGTTCCGGCCCCGCGGCAGTGGGGCTATCCAGGCACTTCTGACAAGCAACTCCGCGACAAAGGAATTCTCGGCCGCATATCCAGATTCGCGATTTCCCGCGGTGCGGGCTTCCAAGCCGGGGGATAGCGGATGCTCAGCCCGGATTGCGTTTTCTGAACATGACCATGGGCTTGTTGCTCATTACCAGTTCGTCGTTCTGATTGAACACCTTGTTCTGCATGAACACCGTGCCGATTTCCGGGCGGGAGCGCGATTCCTTCTTGTCGAGAATCGTCGATTCCACGCGCAGCGTGTCGCCCGGAAACACGGGCCTGGTCCAGCGCAATTCGTCGATGCCGGGAGAGCCGAGCGCGCCTTCCCCGCCGCCGCGCATGTTCTCGACGATCATGCGCATGGCCATCGCGCTGGTATGCCAGCCGGACGCGCAGAGGCTGCCGAACAGGGTTCTGGCGGCGGCCTCGTCGGAAAGATGAAAGGGCTGTGGATCGTACTTTTCGGCGAACTCGAGGATTTCCTTCCTGGTGACGTGGTATTCGCCGAATCGCTGGGTCGCTCCCACTTCGAAATCCTCGAAATAATCCGGCATGGGCATCTGGCGTTCTCCTGAGTGTTCAGATTGCTTGTCAATCCGATATTGTCCCGGAATGGTCAGCGCGCCCAATGATATGACAAGTTTGGCCCCGCTATGGCATGCCGACCGTTTCCCGGTGGTGGCTCAGGAGCCTGCGCCACAGGAATTCACGGCTGCAAATCCGCTCCCGTCCGCTCCCCCGGCCGCTCGATTTCGTTGCATAGCCACCAATATTCGCCTCAATCGACCGGCCGGGGGCGCGGCGATAGCGAATTTTCGTTTTCGCGAATTCCTGTGGCGAAAGCTCCCAGGGCTTCGTTTCGCAATTGGTCCGCCTGTCTTGACACCCAAAGCGCGACGTTCGAGTGGGGCAGCAGGCCGAGGCCGTCGGCGCGATAGTCGAGTTCATCGAGCACGCGTTCGTAGGGTCCGAATCCCTGCAGGCGAAAAGGGACTACTATCGGAGCCAATCCCCGCGAATTCGCCTGTTCGACGTAAGCGCGGATTTCCTGTTCGGCTTCCCTCCGCTTCTCGGGCCAGTCCTCGCGCAATGTGAAAATCCGTATCTCTCGCAGCCCGAGTTGCTCGCCGGCATTCCTGGTTCGCCGGGTGATCTTTTCGAGCCAGCGCCGGTTTTCGTCATCGGCGCCCGGGCCGTGGGCTATGACGACGGCAACTTCGTTTGCCGGATCCGAACTGAGGCCGCGGATGCGGGAAGTCATGACATCGTCGATTTCGGTGGCGTCCGCCAGCCCGTCGACGCTGACGTGGAAGGCCAGGTCCGTATCGACCTTCCAGAATCCCATCGGCATTCTCATGCGAGCCTTGGCCTCTTCAATACTTGTCTGGTCGGGCCGCGGTGGAGCGCCGTTCTGCACGCCGAGTATCTGCAGGGTCCGGTCGTACCAGCTTTCGCCGGAAACGAATATGCGCACAACGCCGACGTGATTTACGCCCCGGGATTCCAGCCTGCGGACGGCCTCTTCGATCGAGCCGGCGTCGGCCATGCCCAGGGCCGTTTCCACCGGATAGTTATCCTGCAGCGGCTCCACCGCCTCCGCGAGATGCGCGTTCCATTCTTCGCTGCCGCCATGGGCCATGACCATGACGCCATAGTTGAATTCTTCACCGGCGGCGGGATGCCGCGCCACCGGGGCCGATTCGCATGCCGCGAGCAAAAGCGCGCAGACGCCCAGCCAGATGATGGGTGTCCTGTGGCGGGAATGGATGGGTGTCCCATTGAGGTTGCTGTAGTTCATGGCTTCACCTGGATTCATACGCGTGACGCTCTTCGTTGGAAATCAGATGTCGATTTGCAGGCTGAGGCGGAAGTTGGTTCCCGGCTGCTGCGCGTTGGCGATGGCGGAAGTCGCATCGGCGGCCAGGCTGGCGATATTGGTCCAGCGGGCATGGGTTTCGTCGAACAGGTTGAAGACGCCGAAACGCAGCCGGGCGGCATCGCTGAATGTGAAATAGCCGATCAGATCGACCACGCTGTAGCTGTCGGCGGTAACCCGGTCGGATGCCGAAACCCGGTCCTTTTCACCCACCGCGGTCAGCAGCAGTTCGCCGCCCCAGCGGACCGAGGCGGCGTCGAACCCTAGGCCGGCAACGGCGGTGAGCGGGTCAACCGAGTCGAGCGGGGTCGATTCGGTCTCGTTGTCGCCCCGGGCGTAGGCGAGGGCCGCCCGGGCGCGCCATCGCGCATCAAGCCGGATATCGGCATTGAATTCGGCGCCACTGATCTCGACCTGGTCGATATTGCGGTTCTGGAACAGGCTGATGGGCCCCCGCACGCCGACGAAGGAGGTTTCGATGAAATTGTCGTAGCGGTTGCGATACAGCGCGGCGCTGAGGAAGGCATTGTCGAGATCCGCCCGCAGGCCGAGTTCGAGCCCCTTGCTGGTTTCGGCTTCCAGGGCCGGATTGGGCACGGTGGCGTATTGAAAGCCGAGATTTACGAACGACTGATTCGCTTCGGAGAAGTTCGGCGGCCGGTAGCCTTCGGCATACTGGCCGAACAGGGACCAGGTTTCGTCAAAGTCGTACAAGGCGCCGAGACTGAGGGAAGCCGCGCCTTCGTCGATGGATTCGACAGGGAAACCGTAACCGCCGACCTGGCCGGTGCCGTCGAGGGTCGGGTCCGGCATGGCGTCCATCCGGTAGCGGTCGTAGCGCACGCCGGGAATCAGGGTGAAGCCGCTGTTCCCGAATACCATTTCGTCCTGCACGTAGAAGCCGGAACGTTCGGTGGATGTGTCGGGGATGGTCTTGTTGGGAAAGACCTCCGGCGGGGCGAAGGGAAACGCGGAAATCGCGCAGGTCGTCCGCCCGCTGTTCAAGTCCTCCTCGCAGCGATTGCGCGGGCGCTCGGTGTCGGTCCGCTCGAAATTGCCGCCGTAAGCGAAAGAGTGGGTGATCGAATTTGTCTCGATGGTCTTGCGCAGATTCAGGTTCAGCGCCGCGGTCTGCTGGTTGAATTCAAACGTGGTCTCGCGCAAGGCGTTGGTCCCGCCGAAGCTGCGCGGGTCCCGGGGGTTGATGAAGGAATAACTGGTGCGGGTCTGTTCGGTGTATTGCGAGGCGTCGGTGTCCTGTTGATTCCAACTGAAATCGAGATCGTCGAATAGGGCGAGCCCGGCCCGCCACTGGTAACGCAGCCCGCCTCGCAGCCGTTCGGTTTCGTCGAGCCCCATGGAGGCCGAAACGCTTCGGCCGAGATCGGACTCAAGTTCGGTGGCGATTTCCTCGACGAAATTGTCAAGGCTGAATTGCAGTTGGTGGCCGGGGGCGAGGTCCCAGAACAATTGCAGGAGCAGGCTGTCCGAGTGGCCGTCCTGGGGGTTCAGGCTGCCGGGGCCGTTCACTTCCTGCTCCGCGAATTCGCGGTGGGTGTATTGCGCAAGCAGGCCCGCGTCGCCGCCCTGGAACGCCGCCGTGAATCCGCCCCGGGACTGCCCGTCTGCGTCGGCGGTGGAGGCGCGCAGGCCGAAGTGGCTATTGCGGTCGGCTTCCAGATAATCGCGCGGTTCCTTGCTGGTGAGAATCACCGCGCCGCCGATTGCGTCGGCTCCATAGAGCACCGAGGCGGGGCCGCGAATCAGTTCGACTCGCTTGATCTGGTCGGTGTCGATGCTGTCCCTGCCATAGGTGGCCGGGCCAGCTTCGAAGATATCGTTGCTGCGAATGCCGTCGATGACGGTCAATACCCGGTTGCCGCCCATTCCGCGGATGCTGAATCCTTCGTTGCCGCCTCTGCTCGCGGTGCTGATCGATACGCCGGGTTGAAAGCGCACGAGGTCGTCGAGGTCTTCGGTCATCTCGCGTTCGATCTGCTCGGCGGTGATCAGCGAAACGGTGCCGGCGATGTTTTCCATGGTGCGCGGCAGGCGGGTGGCGGTGACGATCAGTTCCTCGACGCCTTCCTCGCCTTGCTGGGCCGCCGCCGGCGCGGCAAGGGCACAGCAGATCAGGGCGGCAAGGCTGGCCCTGGCAAGAGAAGTTGGGGTGGAATCACGCCGCTGTGCGGCTTGTTGGCGATTCATGGCGTACTCCGTTCCATTTTACGGATGCCCCGATTCCCTTCGCGCCCTGGCGCGAAAACATGCGGACGCAGACTGGATCTGGGCGAATATTTCAACCTGCGACGATCAGCCGATCAGGTTCGGAGCGGAGAATAACGGAGATCTCAGCGAATGTAAATACAAATGATATAGATTCTCATTTGCATTGACTGGCAATGAAAATTCCCATGGATGGAGTTTTCAGAGAATACCCAGAGAAGCAGGCTCAGGGAAAAACATCGAGATCGTCGGCCAGGACTACCTCGCCATCGTAGATCGCGCTGATCTCATCGAGCACGCTTTCCTCTTCGACGCCAAAGAACAGCCCGTGATAGAGCACGAGCAGTCCGGGCTTGGCGATGTCCGCCAGCCGCGCAAGTTCCCCGGAAGTGGTGTGGGAGTTGTTCTGGATGCGCTGGAATCCGGGCGGGAGGCGCAAGACTCCCTCCTCGCTGATGACTTCGTGGAACAGCAGGTCCACGCCCCGGGCCTTTTCCAGCAAGGTTTCGTTGTAGGCCGTATCGCCGCTGATCACCAGGGACAGATCGTCGGTGGTCACCTTGAAACCGAATGCCGGACGGATGGCGCCGTGGTCCACGGCGAATGCCTCGATCACCAGGTCGTCTTTTTCCAGCAGAATGCCCGGCTCGATGGTTTGCGCCGCGACCCGGAAACCGTCGGGGTTCCGCAGCGGCTGCAGGCTTTCGGTCCTGATGTCCACATCCACCAGATTCATTTCCCGCATTCCGTTCACCAGGCGCCCGATGCCTTCGGGCCCCCAGGCCCGGAGCCCCGCGTTGCGCTCCCACCACATGGTCAGGGCGAGTTCGGAAAAATCCATGGTGTGATCGCTGTGCAGGTGGGAGAAGAAAACGCAGCAGATCAGGCTCGGATAAAGCGAGGGAATATCGTACTTGTAGCGGGCGACCACGGCGTTTCGCACCGCGCCGGCGCCGGCGTCGAACAGGTAGCTCTCGCCCTTGTGGATCACCGCTATGCTCGGCCCCGCCCGGAAGGCGTCGGGTATCGGCGTGCCGGTTCCCAGCATCACCACCCGGGTGGGCGCGAGCAATTCTGCTTCGGAAGGCGCCTCCCGCGAATCGATTCCGGCGCTGGGCAGAACGATGGCGAATTCATCGCCGGCGGATTGGCCCGCCGCATTGCCTGCCGGCAGCAGCGCTCCCAAGGCGGACCATATCAGTGTGTTGAGCAGTTTCATGGGTTCCCCTTATTGCCGGTCTTCCAGCCGGCCCGCCCCGCCGAGTTCGTAGTAAACGAGCGGTACGAAGTCCACCGCGGTCCAGCTCGCTTCCTGGCCCCATTTGGCGTCATGGGCCGCCGCCGGCTGCGCGGCCATGATTTCGTCGAGATGCATGCCCTGGCGAATCATGGCGTACACCCGGTCGCGGATGTCGAGAATCATGTCGCGGAATTCCACCATCTCCGCGCGGCCGACGACTTCGAGGCCGTGGCCGGGGATGACCCGGGTGTCCGGGCCCGCCATATCGATGGCCAGGTCCAGGGCCGCGATCGTTCCCCGCAAGGTGCCGCCATTGAACTTGTCGACGATGGGATAACTGGTGGTCCGAAACACGTCGCCGAGATGCAGGACGTCGGATTCGGGGAAATACACGAAGGCATCGCCGTCGGTGTGCGAGGGCGGGGCGAGGAAGGCGCGTACCTCTTCGCCATTGAGATGGAAAGTGATGGCGTCGTTGAAGGTGATCAGCGGTCGGCCCTCCGCCGGCGTCTGGGGAGCGAAGGTGCCGCCGTTGCGGGGGAAATGGCTGCTTTCCTCCAGAAACTTCTGGCGGGTCTTTTCGTGGGCGAAAATCGTCACGCCCAGCGCCGCCAGGTTGGCGTTGCCGCCCACATGGTCGCGGTGAATATGGGTGTTGACGAGGAAGCGGATGTCCTGGTCGGTGACTTCCCCGATAACTTCCAGCAGATTTTCGGTCATGGGGGCAAACAGCGCGTCCACCAGCAGCACGCCGTCGGGTCCGATGGAGGCGCCGATGTTGCCGCCGCCGCCGGGCCGCTGCACCATATAGACGCTGCCCGCCACATGTTCAATGGACAATGCGACGTCCTGAAACCCCACCTGGCCAAGCGGCGCCGGCTGGGCGAGGGCGAAGCCGGCCGTCAGGCCAAGAAAGCCCGCAAGGCGCGCGGCGATTCCCGCGCCGGGTCCGGTGTTGGCCTCCGGCGAGGCGGTTTTGTTTGCAAGCGGTTTCCTGCGCAGTTGCATGCAATTCATGGCCAATCTCTTCGGTTGGGGCGCTTTTGACAAATCCAGTCTTGCCCGCAAGGAGAAATTAGGCTACATAGTAACCCAATCCCTTTCAACGACCTCAAGCGGATAGCCGACTGCGGGCAAACTGGAGCGAGAACCATGAGTTCCAAATCATCCGATCGAAGGGAATTTCTCAAGCGCGGAGCAGCACTGGCCGGTGGACTCGGCCCCGCCACAACCCGGCCCGCCTCGGGCCAGCTTCCCGAGCCGGAAGGCATGATTCACGGCACCGACGCTTTCGGCGGCACATCCATATGCCGCGTGGAAGCTTCGATGAAGCTGAGTTTCCTCAAGTTGTTCAGTTTGCTGACTCTGGCTCCATTGCTGTCATTCAGCGTCGAGGCCCAGTCACCCACTCTGCTCTTTCTCAACGATGTGATCGACGAAGACATGGAGTTGAATCAGGACAATCTGCCCTCAATCGAAATGCCCAACCGCAACAATTTCGCCCGGGTGCCGGACTGGTTCCCCGGCCAGCCAAGGCTGGAAGGCTATCCCTGTTGATGCAAGGAATCAGGAGTCCCCGTATGCCAGGATCCAGCCCAGGCCGGCTCATTCCCGCAGCGGCCTTATGCGCGGTTTCTGCCTTCGCTTTCCAGTCCGCAGCCCAGTCGCCGCTGGACAGCTACACGCCGGTCAGCGATGAGGAGCTGCGAAATCCGCCCGACGGCGACTGGCTGATGTGGCGCCGCACAAGGGACCACTGGGGCTACAGCCCGCTGGACCAGATCAACAAGGAAAATGTCGGCAGCCTGCGCCTCGCCTGGGCCTGGACCATGGGCCCCGGCTTGCAGGAAACCACGCCGCTGGTTCACGACGGCGTCATGTTCCTGCCCCAGGCCTGCGATTTCATCGAAGCCCTCGACGCCACCGACGGCACCCTGCTGTGGGAGTATCGCCGCCCGGAAGTCGACCACGTGGCGCCGCTGTCCTGCGCCAACCGCAATGGCACGCTGTACAAGGATCAACTCATCCTCGCCACCCGGGACGCCTACCTCGTTTCCCTGAACGTGTACACCGGCGAGGTAACCTGGGAGCGCCGCATGGGCGACTGGACCGTGGGCCAGCATTATTCCGGCGGCCCCCAGGTATTCGACGGCAAGATCATCGCCGGCATGTCGGGCTGCTATTACATCAACACCAGTTGCTGGATCACCGCCCATGACGCCGATACCGGCGAAGAACTCTGGCGCACGGGCACGGTGCCGCGAGTCGGCGAGCCCGGCGGCGAAACCTGGGGCGACGTGCCCAACGAGCTTCGCCGCGGCGGTTCGGCCTGGATGCCGGCGAGCTATGACGCCGACCTCAATCTCATCTACATCGGCATCGCCGTGCCGATTCCCTGGGGTTCGATCCAGCGCGACACTCGCGGCGGCGATGTGCTCTACACCAACTCCACCCTGGCGCTCGACGCCGATACCGGCGAAATCGAGTGGTACTTCCAGCATATTCCGGGAGGCAACTGGGATCTCGACCACCCCTTCGAACGCATCGTCGTCGAATCCGAGGTGACGCCGGACGCCGGCGCGGTGTCCTGGATCAATCCCGACATCGCCTCGAACGAGCGGCGCAAGGTGATCACCGGCATACCCGGCAAGACCGGAATCATCTGGACGCTCGACGCCGCGACGGGAGAATTTCTCTGGGCCCGCGAGACCAACTACCAGAACGTCATCGTCGGCGTCGACATCGAGAACAACAAGGGGATCACGAACATCGATCTCGACATCACCGAGATCAGGCAGCGGAAATTCGTCTGCCCCACGACCCGCGGCGGCATCAACTGGAATTCCGTGGCCTACAGCCCCCAGACCAACGCGGTCTACACGCCGACCAACAACGCCTGC
>JAJDSZ010000016.1 GCA_022827425.1 Pseudomonadales bacterium
CGAAAGCGAAAATTCGCTATCGCCGCGCCCCTGGCCGGTCGATTGAGGCGAATATTGGTGGATATGCAACGAAATCGAGCGGCCGGGGGCGCGGATGAGAGCGGATTTGCAGCCGTGAATTCCTACGGCGCAGGCTCCTAGCTCAGAAACCCGCCAACAACCGCCGCCACCGTAAGCACAAACAAAATCCTCCGCAAGGCGGCCTGGGAGATGGTTACCGCGATTTTCACCGCCAGCCAGGCCCCCGCCATGGCGCCCAGCGCCAGAATCAGCCCCGGTACCCAGCTTACCTTGCCAAAAACGATAAATACGCCAAGCGCCACCGTGGTGAAGGCCAGGGCGCAACTCATCTTCAGGGCATTGGCCCGCAGCAGGTCATGGCGCAGCCCGGCGGTGAGCACCGCCAGCAGAATGAAACCCACCCCAGCCTGGACAAAGCCGCCGTAGACCCCGGCGCCGAACAGTCCCCACCAGGCAAGACGATGCTCTCCCGGCGAGCGGAACTCGGTTCCCGGCGGCGGCGCGATCGTATCCGGCCGCAGCAGCATCACCACCGCCATGGTCAGGATACACAGCAACAGCACCGGCTTGAGATACAGGTTCGGCAGCGCCACCGCGAGCAAGGCGCCGGTCAGGCCGCCGGAAAGCGTGGGAACGAACACCGGTACCACCGCGGCCCGTGGCAAGGCGTCGTGACGGTCGAACGCCCCCACGCCGGCAACGCACTGCAGCCAGATGCCGACCCGGTTGGTGCCGTTGGCCACATCCGCGGGCAAGCCGAGCATCATCAGCAGCGGCAGGGTGAGATTGGAGCCGCCGCCGGCAATGGTATTGACGCCGCCGGCGAGGAAACCGGCAAGGCAGAGCAGGATGATCGCTCCCGGATCAAGCTGAATCGGCAAAAGCTTCCTATACTTTTTCGCAATGAAAGAATGCGGCAGCTTAGCGAGATCGAAAGATGGAATCCAGCAAACGTCCGATACGCCGGGCACACTGTGGCGGGGCGACCCTTGTCGAAGCGCTGGCGGCCCTGGCGATACTTTCCTTCTGCCTTGCCGGAATCGCCGCCACGCAGTTCCGCAGCCTGGCGTACTTGCGCGAAACCAGCCTCGAATCCCGGGCATTGCTCCATGCCGCGGACATGGCGGAAAGACTGCAAGGCGGCGGGCAAGACGCCGCCGGGCTGTCCCGCTGGCAGGCGGAGTTTGCCGACGCGCTTCCCGCCGGCAAGGCCGAAGTCTGTATCGACAGCACGCCCCGGGACGGAACGGCCCCGGCGACCGCCTGCGACGGCAATGGCGACTTTCTGGCAATCAAGCTCTGGTGGGATGAGAATCAGGATGGCGAACCGGAACGAAGACTGGTTACCGCATTGCGGCTCTGAGCCCTGCTTGCCGCCCGGCAATCGGCTCCGGGCCCAGGCGGGGCTGAGCCTGATCGAATTGCTGGTGGCGGCGGCCTTGAGCCTGTCGATCGCCGGCGTGGCCATTCGCGCCTATCTGGCGGGAAGCGTCCTGCAGAATGAAGTCACCGCGGAACTGCGGCTTCACGAGAGCGCCCGATACGCCCTGCATGTATTGGGTCAGCGCGTTCGTCTGGCGGGATTCCCCGGCTGCCTTGGCGAATCCGGCGAAACATCGCCCCTGGACCCCGCCTGGCAAGTCCCGGCTTCCTTTCCGCCCATGGAAGGCTGGAACAGCGAGCGGCCCCATCCTGAATTCGGCGTCGGCGCCCAGGGCGAGGTCATCGCCCTGTGGTGGTCGGTGCGCGGCTGCGCCGCCAATGATCCGCCGGAATTGCAGCCGCCCGACGCCGCGGGCGGGAATCCGGCGCTGCGGGGCAGTCTGTTCTACATCGGCAGGCGCGGCAATCAGGCGAACAGTCCCCCGGCCCTGTTTCTCCGCGACCTTGCGAACTTCGCGGAATCCGGCCCCGCCCGGGAAATCGTCGCCGGGCTGGAATCGATCCGCTTTGGCTACCAGACCGATGGCGGCGCGCTGCTTTCGGCGGAGCAGGTAGGCGACTGGTCCGCCGTGCGCGGCGTGCGGGTGGAGCTGCAACTGCGCAGCCTGCTGGTTCCGGAGATCGAGGGGGAGTTCAGCCAGACCCTGAGCCTGCGCAACCGCCCGCTTGGGACCGCCGATTTTCCCCGGATCGTCTGGCCTCCCCCGGAAGCTCCCGGGAATCCGGACGAGGAGGAATCATGAAGCGGCAGCAAGGCATGATTCTGCTGTTCTGTCTGGTGTTTCTGGCTCTGCTGAGCCTGATGGCGGTTGCCGGTCTGGAATCGGTCCTGCTGCACGAGCGCATGCTGGGCAATCTGCGCGAATCCCGCTATGCCTTCGCGGCCGCCGAGGCGGCGCTGGCCGAGGCCGAAGCGGGTCTCGCCGGCCAATGCCCCGATGCGGGTGGAGATTTTGCCGCGGGGTTGCCGGGAAACGCAACGATCTGGACCCGGACCACCGAATCCGGCGACGACTGGTGGCAATCCCGGGGCCATGCGGCGTCGTATCCGCTAACCGCCGAATCGCCCCGCTTCACAGTGGAAAGCTGGCGCGAACCCGCGATTTCGCCGGACCCGGAAAACCCGCAGCTCGAGCCCTTGTCGGTTCCGGTGTACTACCGCATTACCGCCCGGGGCGAAGGCGCCGGCGCCACGACGCTGCAAGTCACCGGCGTGGTCGTCTGCGACGGGGAACAGATGCTCTCCCGGGCCCGTCTGGCCTGGCGGCGGCTTTTGTGACTGCGCGGAGGCCGCGGAATTCATGCACGCGCAAACCGGACTCACCCTGATGGAAGCCCTGCTCGTGCTGGCGGTGACGGGCCTGCTCGCGGCGCTGGCGCTGCCGGTGTACGAAAATCATCTGCTGCGCGGCCGCCGGATGGAAGCGCGCCTGGAACTGATGGAAGTCGCCGCCGAACAGGAACGCTACCATGCCCGCAATGGCAGCTATGCCGCGGACGCATGGCCGCTGCGATCGCCAACGGTATCCGGCAGGCGGCGTCTGACCCGGAACCGGCACTATGAGATTGCGGTGCAAGCCTGCCCCGGGCAAAACCTGAGCCAGTGCTTTATCGCCATCGCCCGGGGCCAGGGAAAACAGGCCGCGGACGAATGCGCCGAACTCAGCCTCGACAGCAAGGGCGTCCGGGGCGCGGGCGGCGGGGAAACCGGCCACTGCTGGTGAGATAACCATTCAATCACAAACCAGCGCCGCGCCATTACTGCCTTCCCGGATGCCGTCTCCGTCCCGGTCCTCCGCTTCCCGGAGCCTTCCCGCCGCATTGAGTATCAACCGCCTGGCCTGCCGCGAATCGCCATTGGCGGGACACCAGGTGAAACTCCCGTTCTGGTTGCGGGTAAAACCCATGGCGGTCATTTGCAGATACTGGCGATTGCCGAAGGAACGCCAGCGGAGACTGCCCGCGGGGGCGGGAAATCGAAACGCCCGCGGCAGCGCATCGCCGGAGTCGGGAATGCGGTCGCCATCTCCGTCCACGAAAGCGATCATGCCTTCCTGCCAGCCCCCGCCGCAGCTTTGGCCGTCCCGGGAGGGGCACAGCGTCGCCAGGCCGCCGCTGCTGATGGCCGCCCCCCGGGTGAATTCGATGGCGCCGCGCAGCAGGCGCATGACTTCGTCGCCCCGGCGTTGTTCTATAATGCCGCCCAGCGATGGCGCCGTCGCCGCCAGAATGATCGACAGCAGGGCAATCGCCAGCAGCAGTTCCAGCAGGCTCAGTCCGGTATTGCGGTTCATCTTTCCCGTCCATTTTGTTCGATAGTGGAAAGTCTAGTGGGAATCCGTCAAAAAGCGGAAAAATCCAGCGAAAAAATTGCCGAGGCGCACTCGTGAAATTCAGGCTCGTCATGGCGCAGTTGAACCTGCTGGTGGGCGATATCCAGGGCAATGCCCGCCGCGTGGTGGAAAGCGCGCGTCGGGCCCGGGCGGAACAACAGGCGGACCTGGTGGTTTTCCCCGAGCTGACCCTCACGGGCTACCCCCCGGAAGACCTGCTGCTGCGGCCGAGCCTCGGCGGGCGCATCGAGCGGGCGCTGGACGAGATCACCGGCGCCGGGCTCGAATGCGCCGTGGTGGTGGGTTTTCCCGAAACCGGCGATGGGGGCCTGTACAACGCGCTCACGGTCATCCACCAGGGTCGCCGCGTCGCCACCTACCACAAGCAGCGCCTGCCCAATTACCAGGTTTTTGACGAACAGCGCTATTTCCGCGCCGGCGGCGGCCCCTGCCTCGTGGAGCTTTTCGGCGCCCGCATCGCGTTCACGATATGCGAGGACCTGTGGAGCGAGTTCGCCACGGCGCAGGCGAGCAATGCCGGGGCCGGCCTGCTCATCAATATCAACGCCTCGCCGTTTCACGCGGGGAAAACCGGCGAACGAAAGGCTTTGCTCGCCGAACGCTGCCGGCGGGGCGAGTTTCCGATTGTCTATGTCAACCTGGTCGGCGGGCAGGATGAACTCGTTTTCGACGGCGCCTCCCTGGCGATGGACGCCGAGGGCGGCTTGCGCAGTCTTGCCCCGGCCTTTCAGGAAGGGCTTTACCCAATTGATATCGAAGTAGACCGCCGCGACGGCGCCTGCAAACTGCTCCCGGGAAAACTCGCTCCACAGGCCGGCATGGAAGAGCAGATCTACCGGGCCCTGGTCATGGGAGTCAGGGATTATGTGAACAAGAACGGTTTTGGCGGCGTGGTGCTCGGACTTTCCGGCGGCATCGATTCGGCGCTGACCCTGGCGGTGGCGGTGGACGCCCTCGGCCCGGAGCGGGTGCAGGCGGTCATGATGCCATTCACTTTCACTTCGAACCTGAGCAGGAACGCGGCGGCAAGACAGGCCGAAGCTCTGGGGGTAGATTACCGCGTGATTCCCATCGATGGGCTGTATGAAGCTTTCATCGCAGCGTTGGCGGAAGAATTCGCCGGCGCCGGGCCCGATGTCAGCGAACAGAACCTGCAGGCGCGCTGCCGGGGCGTGCTGCTCATGGCGATTTCCAACAAGAAGGGCCTGCTCGTGCTCACCACGGGCAACAAGAGCGAACTCGCCGTGGGCTATGCCACGCTCTATGGCGATATGGCGGGCGGCTTCGATGTGCTCAAGGACGTTTCCAAAACCATGGTCTACCGCCTCGCCAGATACCGCAACGGACTGGAGCCGGATACCCGCGAAGCGATTCCGGTGGAAGTCATTGAAAGGGCGCCCTCGGCGGAACTCGCCCCGGGGCAGGTGGATGCCGACAATCTGCCGCCCTATGCAGTGCTCGATCCCATTCTCGAGCGCTATGTGGAACTGGACTGGAGCGCCCACCGCATCGTCGAAGACGGTTTCGACCGGGAAACCGTGGCGCGGGTGGTGCGAATGGTGGACCGCAACGAATACAAGCGCAGGCAGGGCCCGCCCGGCGTGCGGCTCACCCAGAAAGCCTTCGGCCGGGACCGGCGGTATCCAATAACGAACGCCTGGCAGCTTGGCGACTGACTTTCCAAACCGCTGGCGACGTTACCCGATTACGAATGCCTGGCAACCTGGCGAGTAGCCAGTCAGTCCAGCACGCCCAAGGTGATGATGCTGAGAAAGGAGCGCCCCGGTTCCTCGGCGGCTTCCTGATTGTTGATGATCTGCTGGCTGCCGGACATGGGAGGCCGCTCGGTGGGCGCCAGCGGCGGATTGCCGCGGTTGTCGCCAAGCAGGCCGAAAGTCACGGTGTACAGCAGGGAAGGGTCGGAAATTTCGGTGCGGATCACGAACTCGCCGTTTTGGTCGATGGCGGGATGCTCGGGATAGTTTTCGTTGAGCAGCGCCAGGGAAGTATTGGCCAGGTCATCGAGGCCGAGCCTGAGATAGCACTCCACCATGATCGCCACGGCGTCGGCCACCGCCGGGGTGCCCTGGAAATTTTCCACCACGTACTGGGCCCGGCGCTGGGCGGCGACGAAGGCGCGCCGCTCCAGATAGTAGTTCGCCACATGAATCTCGTAAGCCGCCAGATTGTTGCGCAGGTAGATCATCCGCGCCCGGGCGTCGGCTGCGTAGGGGCTGTCGGGATACAGCGCCAGCAACTGGGCGAAGTCATTGAAGGATTCCTCGGTGCGGCCCGGGTCGCGCTTGGTTGGGTCTATGGGCACGAAGCGGTCGAGAAAGCCGCTGTTGTCGTCAAAGGAGGAAAGCCCGAGCATGTAATAGGCGTAATCGATGTTTTCGCTGTCCGGGTGCAGGCGGATAAAACGCTGGGCCGCGGCCCGGGCGGCTTCCCGGTCGCCGCTGCGGTAATAGGCGTAGACAATCTCGATCTGGGCCTGGGCGGCGAAGCGGCCGAAGGGAAAGCGGGACTCCAGCGCTTCATAGGTGGAAATCGCGCCGCGGAAATTCTGGTTGGTGAGCTGGTCCAGCGCCCGCTGGTAAAACTGCTCTTCGGTGCTGAGGCCGGCGAATTCGTCTTCGTCCTCGTCATCCCCGAACCAGGCGCAGGAAACCACGAAGGATGCCGCAAGCAACAGCAGCAGCAGCATGCGCGTGGTTCGCCAGAAAGCATCCATCAAACTGTTTTCCGTTTAGGGTATTCAGGGCCGCGATTGTAACGCCGGCCCCCCGCCGGGTCCAAACCCGAAGTTTGCGCCACTCCCATTCCGGAGCCGGATACGGGAAAATGTCTGACCTCCATTTGCCCGGGCAGTTCCATGGAAAGCGGCAGAATCTTGCGCCGAGAAAAGGTTGACGAATCCCTGGCCGGCTTGCGGCTGGATCAGGCAGCGGCAAGGATGTTTCCCGATTATTCCCGATCACGCTTGCAAATGTGGATAAAAAGCGGCGAATTGACAGTAAATTCCCAAATTTTGAAAAAGCGGGAAAACCTCAAGGCCGGGGACATTATCGAAATCGCCGCGGAACTCGAAGCTGCGGAAGATCTGGCCGCCGAATCCATGGCGCTGGATGTCCGTTACCAGGACGATCACCTGCTCGTCATCAACAAACCCGACAAGCTCGTGGTGCATCCCGCAGCCGGACACCCGGACGGCACACTGCTCAATGGCCTGTTGCACCAGTATCCGGAACTGGCGCAACTCCCCCGGGCCGGCCTGATCCATCGCCTCGACAAGAACACCACGGGCCTGCTGCTTGTGGCCCGCAGCCTGCCGGCCCATACCGCTCTCGTGCGGCAGTTGCGGCAGCGCCATATCCAGCGCGAATATCAGGCGCTGACGACCGGAGTGCCCACCACCGGCGGAATCGTGGATCAGCCCATCGGCCGCCATCCAGTGCACCGCAAACGCATGGCGGTGCTGGCAAACGGCCGGCCGGCGCGAACCCATTACCACATTCTGGAACGCTTCCGCGCCCATGGTCTGCTGCGGGTTGCGCTGGAATCCGGCCGCACCCACCAGATCCGCGTCCATCTGTCCTGGCTCGGCTATCCGGTAATCGGCGACCGCGCCTACGGCGGGCGGCCCAAACCGGCGCCGCGCTGCCTGCCGGAACTCGGCGCCGCGCTCAGGGAATTTCCCCGCCAGGCCCTGCACGCCTGCAGGCTGGCATGGACCCACCCGATAAGCGGCGCCGAACTCGAATGCCAATCCGAACTGCCCCGGGACATGGAAGAACTGCTTGCCCTGCTGCGGCTCGATGCGCAATGCGAAGGAGAAAGCTGATGCCGGCAATACACTTGCTAGGGGCGGAGTGGCCCGCACCGGCAAACATTCTCGCGGCCTCCACCACCCGCCGGGGCGGCCGCAGCACCGGCCCATACGCCGGGTTCAACCTCGCTCACCATGTGGGCGACGAGCCGGCGAGCGTCGAGTGGAACCGCCAGTTGCTTGCCGCCAGCCTCGATTTCCCCGCCGAACTCCAGTGGCTCCGGCAAGTGCATGGCGCCAGGGCCCATATCGTCACCAGGGCGGGCCCTCCGCCGGAAGCCGACAGCCTCATCAGCCGCATCCCCGGCATCGCGCTTTGCGTACTGAGTGCCGATTGTCTGCCGATCTTCGTCTGCAACCGAGCCGGCGACGAGGCCGCAATTATCCACGCCGGCTGGCGCGGCCTAAGCACGGGAATCATCGAAAACACACTGGCCGCCATGCAAAGCGAACCGGAAGACCTGCTGATCTGGCTGGGACCGGCCATCCAGTCCTGCCATTACGAGGTAGGCGAAGACGTGCGCGAAGCTTTCCTCGACCGCGCCGCCGACACCCGGCAACAAGAACAGTTCAACGCGGCTTTCGCCCCCCTCGCCGAACCAGGCAAATACCACGCCGACCTGACCCAACTCGCCCGCACCAAACTGCGCCACCTCGGCGCAACAACCGTTTCCGGCGGATCCCATTGCACCCACGGCGACCCCACCCGCTTCTACTCCCACCGCCGCGACACCCCCTGCGGCCGCATGGCAAACCTCATTTGCATCAAACCCGCAATTTGATGTTTCGGAGGGTGCCTGGCTTCGATCGAGTCCGCGGGCGAGATGCCTGTTGAAGTGCGACCTTCCAGACCTCATATACAAGCTCGTTGAACAAACCCAAAGAGACATGGCGACCCATGCGACCAGACAAATTGACCGGGAAACTCCAGGCGGCGCTCGCCGACGCGCAATCGCTCGCGCTGGCGAACCGCAACAACAGCATTGAACCCGCACACCTGCTGCTCGCATTGATCGACCAGCAAGGCAGTTCCGTACGCGCGCTGCTCGCCCAGACCGGATTCAATGTCGCCGAGTTGCGCGAGGGACTCGACCGCATCGTGCAGGACCTGCCCCGCATGAAGGACCATGATGGTCAGCTTGCCGTCTCGCCAGAACTTGCGAAATTGTTGAATCGGGCGGAATCCATCGCCGGTGGACACGGCGACAGCTTTGTCGCCAGCGAGACCATTCTGCTCGCGGCGATGAAAGATCCCGGACCGGCCGGAAAACTGCTCAAATCGAGCGGAGCCAGCCCCCAGGCGCTCGAAAACGCCATCGCCAACCTGCGCGGCGGCGAAGCCGTGTCCGACGCGGAAGCCGAAGAAAGCCGCCAGGCCTTGAGCCGCTATTGCATCGATCTCACCGAGCGCGCGCGGCTGGGGGAACTCGATCCCGTTATCGGCCGGGACAGCGAGATCCGGCGGGCCATCCAGGTATTGCAGCGCCGCACCAAGAACAATCCGGTGCTGATCGGCGAACCGGGGGTCGGCAAGACCGCCATAGTCGAAGGCCTGGCCCAGCGCATCGTCAATGGCGAAGTGCCCGAAGGGCTGAAAAGCAAGAGCATACTCGCACTTGACATGGGCGCCCTGATCGCAGGCGCCAAATTCCGCGGCGAATTCGAGGAGCGCATGAAAGGCGTGCTCAAGGAAATCGGCAAGCGCGAAGGCTCGGTGATTCTCTTTATCGACGAGTTGCATACCCTCGTGGGCGCGGGCAAGGCCGAAGGCTCCATGGACGCCGGCAACATGCTCAAGCCGGCCCTGGCCCGGGGCGAATTGCACTGTGTCGGCGCCACCACGCTCAATGAGTACATGCAGCATATCGAAAAGGACGCCGCGCTCGAACGGCGTTTCCAGAAAGTGCTTGTGGACGAGCCCGACGAGGAGGACACCATCGCCATCCTGCGCGGCCTCAAGGAGCGCTATGAAGCGCACCATGGCGTGGAGATTTCCGACGCCGCCATCATCGCCGCGGCGCGCCTTTCCCAGCGCTACGTCTCCGACCGCCAGCTTCCCGACAAGGCCATCGACCTGATCGACGAAGCCGCCAGCATGATTCGCATGGAGATCGATTCCAGGCCCGAGGAAATGGACAAGCTCGACCGGCGCCTGATCCAGTTGAAAATCGAACGCGAAGCCCTGAAAAAGGACCGCGACGAGGCCGCCGGACAGCGCCGGGACAAACTGGACGGCGAAATCCGGGAAATCGAGCGGGAATACGCCAATCTCGATGAAATCTGGAAAGCCGAAAAAGCCGCCATGCACGGCGCCCAGGCGCTCAAGTCGAGCCTGGAAAAGGCCAGGATCGATCTTGAAGCCGCCCAGCGCGCCGGCGATCTCGCCCGCATGTCGGAAATCCAGTATGGCCTCATCCCCGCCCTCGAAAAGAAACTGCGGCAGGCCACCGAGGCCGCGAACAATGACCGCAAACTCGTGCGCAGCCGCGTCACCGACGAGGAAATCGCCGACATTCTTTCCCGCGCCACCGGCATTCCCGTAAGCAGGATGCTCCAGGGCGACCGCCAGCGACTGCTCGCGCTCGAAGACGCCCTGCGGCGCCGGGTCATCGGCCAGGACGAAGCCGTCGCCGCTGTCGCCGACGCCGTGCGCAGGTCGCGTTCCGGTCTCGCCGACCCCGGGCGGCCCAACGGTTCCTTCCTGTTTCTCGGCCCCACCGGAGTCGGCAAGACCGAACTGTGCAAGGCGCTGGCCGAATTCCTGTTCGATACCGAAGCCGCCATGATCCGGATCGACATGTCCGAATACATGGAAAGACATGCCGTATCCCGGCTCATCGGCGCCCCTCCCGGCTATATCGGCCATGAGGAAGGCGGCCAGTTGACCGAAGCCGTGCGCCGCCGGCCCTATTCGGCAATCCTCCTCGACGAAGTCGAAAAGGCGCATGCCGAAGTATTCAATGTGCTGTTGCAGGTCCTTGACGACGGCCGCCTGACCGACAGCCGCGGCCGCACCGTGGATTTCCGCAATACCGTCATCATCATGACCTCCAATCTCGGCTCGGAGCGCATCCAGCAGCTCATGCGGCGGGGCGGGGCGGACCGGGAAGCCTACGGTGACATGAAGCGATCGGTGCTCGGCGCCGTGGTCAAGCACTTCTCGCCGGAATTCGTCAACCGCATCGACGAACTCGTGGTTTTCCACCCGCTCGGCAAGGAACAAATCCGCGGCATCGCCCAACTGCGGATCGACGGACTCAACCGCAGGCTCGCCGACAACGGACTCAGCATCCAACTCTCCGGGGAAGCGCTCGAGCACATCGCCGAGGCCGGCTACGACCCCGTCTACGGCGCCCGCCCCCTGCGCCGCGCCATCCAGGACCGGATCGAAAACCCGCTGGCCAAACAACTGCTCGCCGGCGAACTCCCCGCCGGTGCCGCCATCGCCGTCAACCTCACCCCCGGCCACAAACTGGAATTCACCCCCACTCCACCCAGGAACCATTCCGTTGCCGCATGACCATCCTTTCAATCTCACTTGACTTTTCCAGCGCAGATGGGAAAATTCCGCCCGATTTTGCGGCATACAGCAAGGCCGCAAGCCCGCAGCCCTGACAAAACCTACCCGCGGTCAGGGGTCCGGGCATTCCAGACGGCGCCAAAGCAAGCCGTTCGAATTCCTGTCAATCGCCACCCAAGGGCGGGAAACCTGTCATGGTTTCCGCCCGTGGGCCGTTATCAGTTGGCAGCGCAGGCTCGTTGAGACGGGAAATGACCGGTAACACCACGGAACAGCAGGAACTGATGTCCGGCGGCGAAATGCTGATCCGGGCGCTGCGCGACGCCGGTGCGGAAATCATCTTCGGCTACCCCGGCGGCGCCGTGCTGCACATCTATGACGCCATTTTCCACCAGGACCAGGTGGAACATATCCTCGTGCGCCATGAGCAGGCGGCCACCCACGCCGCCGACGGCTACGCCCGGGCCACCGGCAAGCCCGGGGTCGTCCTCGTCACCTCCGGCCCCGGCGCCACCAACGCCATTACCGGCATCGCCACCGCCTATATGGACTCGATTCCCCTGGTGGTGATTTCGGGCCAGGTGGAAAGCCGCATGGTGGGCACCGACAGTTTCCAGGAAACCGACATGGTGGGCATTTCCCGGCCCATTGTGAAACACAGCTTCATGGCCCGCAATGCCGCCGAAATCCCCATGCTGGTCAGGAAGGCCTTTCATATCGCCACCACCGGCCGTCAGGGGCCCGTGGTCATCGACATCCCCAAGGATGCAACCGACCCGCGGGTGAAGCTGCCCTACGCCTGGCCCGGCGATATCCAGCTGCGTTCCTATTCGGTGCCCGAGAAAGGCCACCCCGGCCAGATTCGCAAGGCGGTGGACGCCCTGCTGCGGGCGAAACGCCCCATGCTCTACAGCGGCGGCGGCGTCATCCAGGGCGAAGGCGCCGACGCCCTGACCCGGCTCGCCAGGCTGCTCGGCTACCCGATCACCAACACCCTCATGGGCCTCGGCGGCTTCCCGGCTTCCGACGCCCAGTTCGTCGGCATGCTCGGCATGCACGGCACCTATGAAGCCAACATGGCGATGCACTACTGCGACGTGCTGCTCTGCGTCGGCGCGCGCTTCGATGATCGCGTGACCAATTCCGATGTAAGCAAATTCTGCCCGGACGCAACCATCCTGCACATCGATATCGACCCCGCCGCGATTTCGAAGACCGTCACCGCCGACATCCCCATTGTCGGTGACGTGGCGCCGGTGCTGGAGGACATGATCGCGGAAATCGAAGGCGGCAGGCGCAAACCCGATGCCGATTCGCTGAAAATCTGGTGGGATCAGATCGAGCGCTGGCGCGAGAAGGATTCCCTGCGGATTCCGGAGCCTGAAAACGGCCTGATCAAACCCCAGCAGGTGGTGAAGCTCGTGCACGAACTCACCGGCGGCGACGCCTATGTGTCGTCCGACGTGGGCCAGCACCAGATGTTCGCCGCCCAGTACTACGGATTCGACAAACCCCGGCGCTGGATCAATTCCGGCGGCCTCGGCACCATGGGTTTCGGCCTGCCCGCCGCCATGGGCGTGCAATTCGCCTTCCAGGACGCGGTATCGGTGTGCATCACCGGTGAGGGCAGCTTTCTCATGAACATGCAGGAATTCGCCACCTGCATGCAGTACCGGTTGCCCATCAAGATCATCTGCCTCAACAACCAGGCGCTCGGCATGGTCAAGCAATGGCAGGACATGCAATACGGCGGCCGCTACAGCCACAGCACCTATGCCGAATCCCTGCCGGATTTCATCAAGCTCGCGGAATCCTTCGGCCACGTGGGCATCCGCATCAGCGAGCCGGATGAGTTGCGCGGCAAGCTTGAAGAATGTTTCGCCCTGCGGGACCGGCTCGTCTTCGTCGATGTCCTCGTGGACCCGAACGAACACGTCTATCCCATGGCCATCAAGGGCGGCGCCATGAAGGACATGGTGCTGAGCAAGTCGGAGAGAACCTGATGCGGCGTATCATTTCGATCCTGATGGAAAACGAACCCGGCGCCCTGTCGCGGGTCGTCGGCCTGTTCTCCCAGCGCAACTACAACATCGACTCGCTCACCGTGGCTCCCACGGAGGACCAGTCGCTGTCCCGGCTCACCCTGATCACCTCGGGCGACGACGCCCGCATCGAACAGGTCACCAAGCATCTGAACCGGATCGTCGATGTGGTCAAGCTCATCGACCTCACCGGCGGCGCCCATATCGAACGCGAACTGATGCTGATCAAGGTCAAGGCCACCGGCGGCCAGCGCGCCGAAGTGCTGCGCGCCGTGGAAATCTTCCGCGGCCAGATCGTCGACCAGACCAGCGCCACCTATTCCATCCAGCTGACCGGCGCCAGCGAAAAACTCGACGGCTTCCTTGCCGCCCTCAACGACTGCAAGGTCCTCGAAGTCGCCCGCACCGGCGTAACCGGCATCTCCCGCGGCGCCAAGGTGCTGGCGATCTGAGTTTCACTTTCGCATTGCTCGGCAATGAACGGCCCGGGGGCGCGGACGGGCGCGGATTTGCAGCCGTGAATTCCTGCGGCGCAGGCTCCTGGGTTACAATGATCAACTTGATATCTTCGGTGCGGTGTCATGAATGATCGGCCTTTTCCAAAACCGCCCCCAGCCGAACCGCTGCCGCTTGATGAATGGATATTGCTTACAGACCGCGCCGAGGTAGGGCGTCAGTCCTTTTTTCGGGGCCGCGATCAGGATTACGAGGTTTTTCGCAATGCCGTCAACAGTCTGGCCGCAGGCCATGTTGGCGGTGGCACCATGGTTTTCCAAGGCGCTCCCGGAGCGGGCAAATCAGCCCTGATGCTCGAATGTATGGAGGCGGTGCGGTGCCATTCAAAGCCCGAAGCTCCCTGGATTGCCGTCTCATTGCCTCCCAATTCCCTGCAGTCCGCAATTGAAGTTATCACTGCCATTGCCGAAGCCGCGCGTCTGGAAAGCGAGCGCCTGCGGCGGATGCATCCGGAAAAATTCAGATCGCTACTCGGCGGCATGGTCGAACAAGGTGCCAGGCTGTTTCGCGAATTGTCCGAGCGTGGGGCCGGCGCCTTCGGCTTCACAGTGGGCGGAACCCGGGAGGATAGCGCCCTGGCCGGCAGCGTTTTCCGCAATGCCGCGCCATTATTGGAAAACTTTCATGTTGCAGTCTGCGTTGATGAAGCACAGAACACTCCGGCCCTGAATAATACCCTTGGCGTTCTCGACTGCCTGCATCGGGATACTCAGGGTATTCCATTGGTGACTGCTTTTTTCGGGCTCAGTGACACGCAGCAGGTCTTGCGACAATGCGGATTGTCGCGTTTTGCAAGAGGACGCACAGTCAACTTGGAGCCTTTGTCCCAGGGGGATGCGGCAACGGCAATAAGGGATGTCTTCCTTGCCTATGGTTTCGATGGATCAACCGAAGAAAAAGCGCGATGGATAGACCGGCTTGCAGAGCTAACCCAAGGCTGGCCGCAGCATATCCACTGTGTCGCCGCCGCCGCATGCCAGGTACTCAGGGAGAATGGCGGCCGGATCAAACCGGCGCTGTTCTGCAAGGTCAGGGAGGCGGCGCTGGCAAGCAAGGAAGAGTACTACCTCGGGCGGCTCGAAGCCGGCTCGCCACACGGGGCCGGACTATACAAGCGAATCGCCCTGGCTGCGGCAAAAAATGGACAGGGCATATTGAGCAAGTCCGAACTTGATCAATTGACAACAGATGAATTGACCGGAACCGAACAGCACATCGAAGAGTTTCTCACCCAGGCCCTACACGCCGGCCTGCTCGCCCCCGCAAAAAACCTGCCCGGCTACTACCGTATCCCCATCCCCTCCCTGGCCGACTATCTGTGCAATCTGCCAATCGAGCTTTAGTCAAGTCAATTTCGTGGTGATAGACTGACAAGAATTGATCACCAACGGGACTATACATCATGACCCGTGAATGTGTTTTTGCCATCCATGGCGCGACGGATCAGGTTTCGCTCCGCGCAGCAATGGCGGGGGGCAATGTGGATAACCGCATCATCAGAATCAAATCGCTCTTTTCATCGCCTTCATGTGGCCTCTGAGGGTTCGGCCCGTGATTTCGATGGGGTGGGCGGCGATTTTTTCGTCTACTGCGATCAGTTCCCGGTTGTCGACGCCGGTGTCGGCTAGCTGGAGGCCGCGGCCGATGACGTCGATGTCGATTCGCGACATGAAATCGGCGAGGAGGGGCACGCATTCGTGTGAGAAGAGGTAGCAGCCGTATTCCGCGGTGTCGGAGATCACCTTGTTCATTTCGTAGAGCTTCTTGCGGCCGATGAGATTGGCGATCAGCGGCACTTCATGGAGGGATTCGTAGTAGGCCGATTCGTCGATGATGCCGCACCTGGTCATGGTCTCGAAAGCGAGTTCCACGCCAGCCTTGATCATGGCCACCATGAGAATGCCCTTGTCGTAGTACTCCTGCTCCCGGATATCCATCTCGCCCGCCGGGGTGTTCTCGAATGCCGTGCCGGCGGTTTCCTCGCGCCAGCCGAGCAGCTTGCTGTCGCCATCGCGCCAGTCGGCCATCATGCCTTCGGAGAAGGCGCCGGTGATGATGTCGTCCATGTGTTTTTCGAACAGGGGCCGCATGATGGATTTGAGTTCGTCGGCGAGTTCATCGGCAAGCAGTTTCGCCGGGTTCGACAGGCGGTTCATCATGTTGCCGATGCCGCCGTGCTTGAGCCCCTCGGCGATGACCTCCCAGCCGTGCTGGACGAGTTTCGAGGCGTAGCCCGGTTCGACGCCATTGGCCGCCATCTTGTCGAAGCAGAGCAGGGAGCCGGTCTGCAACATGCCGCAGAGAATCGTCTGCTCTCCCATCAGGTCGGATTTCACCTCCGCCACGAATGACGATTCGAGCACTCCGGCGCGGTGGCCGCCGGTGGCCGCGGCATAGGCCTTGGCGATGGCCAGCCCTTCGCCGCGGGGGTCGTTTTCCGGGTGCACCGCGATCAGGGTGGGGACGCCGAAACCGCGCTTGTACTCTTCGCGAACCTCGGTGCCGGGGCACTTGGGCGCCACCATGATGACGGTAATGTCGGGGCGGATGCGGATGCCTTCCTCGACGATATTGAAACCGTGGGAATAGGCGAGACAGGCGTTTTCCTTCATCAGGGGCATGATCTGGCCGACTACCGGCGAGTGCTGCTTGTCGGGAGTGAGGTTGAGCACCAAATCGGCGCCGGGGATCAACTCCTCGAAGGCGCCGGTAACAAAGCCGTTGCCCGTGGCGTTCCTCCAGGAAGCGCGCCGTTCGGCGATGGCCTCGGCGCGCAGGGCATAGGCGATGTCGAGCCCGCTGTCGCGCATGTTGAGCCCCTGGTTGAGCCCCTGGGCGCCACAGCCGACGATGACGACTTTCTTGCCCCTGAGCTTGCCTACCCCGTCATGAAACTCCGAATGGTCCATGAACCGGCATTTGCCAAGCTGTTCCAACTGAAGGCGCAAGGGGAGGGAATTAAAGTAGTTCATGGGGGATTTCCGGGTCGATTCGGCAAACGAGGCGCGATGATATAGCATCCGTAAAAGCAGGTAAATTTGCCGCCTCTCCCGTCATTCCGCGCGAAGTCGCGGAATTTCCCCGGGGAGCCTGCATGAGATTCTGCGACTGCGCTTCGCTCCGCGCGGAATGACGAGGGGGGGCTCCGCGCGGCACCTTTCCAGACGACGACGGATCGAAGCGAACACAATGCGTAAAGAACAACCCGCCAACAAGACCGAAAGCCTGCTGCCCATCGACGAGCACGAGGAAATCGTCTCCGAGGGCGGCCGGCAGGTGAGAAGGCGCGGCGTCTATCTGCTGCCCAACCTGCTGACCCTGGGCGCGCTGTTCGCCGGCTTCTACGCCGTGATCGCCGGCATGTCGGGCAATTTCAACGAAGCCGGCTGGGCCATTCTGATCGCCGGCGTGCTCGACGGCCTCGACGGCCGCATCGCCCGGCTGACCCGCAGCCAGAGCGCGTTCGGCGCCGAATTCGACAGCCTTTCCGACATGGTCTCCTTCGGCATGGCCCCGGCGCTGATCATGTTCAGTTGGGCTTTCGAGCCGCTGGGAAGGCTCGGCTGGGCCGCGAGCTTCTTCTACATGGCCTGCGCCGCCCTGCGCCTGGCGCGCTTCAATGTGCAGCTCGGCACCGTGGACAAGCGCTTCTTCCTTGGCCTGCAAAGCCCGGTGGCCGCCGGGCTGATCACTTTCATTCCCTGGGTGGGCTACAAGTACGAAGTCGAGGTCACGGCCCTGGTGGCGTATCCGGCGGCGGCGGTGGTGGCGCTCACCGGCCTGCTGATGATTTCCAACTATCGCTATTTCAGTTTCAAGGTGCTCAATGTCAAGGGCACGGTGCCCTACATGGTGTTACTATTGACCCTTGCCCTGCTGGTGGTCATTGCCCAGAATCCGCAGGAATTGCTGCTGGCGATGTGTGTCGTCTACGCCGCCTCGGGGCCCGCGGCCTGGTTCTACCGCAAGCGCGGCAGGCTTTTCTCCCGGGGCGGGCCGCGCGGGGACAGCGAGCCGGACGCCGGGGAAAACGCGGAATCCCCGGTGGAAGAACCAGCGGAGCAGAAGCCGGACGAAAACGACGCCGGCGAAACCGACAAAACGACCACCCAATGAGGCAAGTCGCCATGCTGATCAAGAAGCCTTCGGATATCCAGCCATCGGAAATCACGCCGGAAAGCGTGTATCGCCGGCGCAGGGAGTTCATGCGCGACAGCGCCGCCTTGCTCGCAGGCGGCGCCATGCTGCCTTCGCTTGCCTTCGGCCAGCAGGGCGACGCCCTCAAGGCCGCCGCGCCTCCCGGCCTGACCCGCACGCCGCCGGCCCCCTGGTGGGAGGACAAGTTCGAAACCATCGCCCCGGCGCCTTCGCAAGAGCCGTTCTACACCGCGGAATCGCTGACTCCCTATCAGGATGTGACGCGCTACAACAATTTCTACGAGTTCGGCATGGACAAGTCGGACCCGTCGAATCGCTCCAGCGCCTTCCGGACCGACCCCTGGTCCATCGAGATCGGCGGCGAGGTCGCCAAACCCGGAACCTATCATCTGGAAGACATTCTCAAGCCCCACGATCTCGAAGAGCGGGTGTACCGCCTGCGTTGCGTTGAAGCCTGGTCCATGGTCATTCCCTGGATCGGCTTTCCCCTGGCGGACCTGATCAGGCGCTTCGAGCCCACTTCCCGGGCGCAGTACGTCGAATTTGAAACCGTCATCCAGTCCGACACCATGCCGGGCATCCGTTCGCCTTTCGCCATCGTCGACTGGCCCTACCGCGAAGGTCTGCGCATGGACGAAGCCATGAATGAACTCACTTTCATGGCGGTGGGGCTGTACGGCAGTTTCCTGCCGGCCCAGAACGGCGCCCCCATCCGGCTCGTGGTGCCGTGGAAGTACGGCTTCAAGAGCATCAAGTCCATTGTCCGCATGCACTTTCGCGAAACCCGGCCCAATACCACCTGGAACGACCTGCAGGCCAATGAATACGGCTTCTACGCCAACGTCAATCCGGCGGTGCACCACCCCCGCTGGCGCCAGGACACCGAGCGCAGGCTGCCCCAGACGCTGTTCAGCCGGCAGATCATTTCCACCCGCCTGTTCAATGGCTATGAAGAACAGGTGGCGCATATGTACGAAGGCATGGACCTGGCGCGCCATTACTGAGCACGGACCGAAACCGGCAGAATGACCAGCGCCGCATCGAGGCCAAGGCTCGCGCTGCTGAAGCCCGCGGTCTTTTGCGCTTCCCTGCTGCCCCTGGCCTGGCTGGTCTGGCGCATTGCAGTCAACGATCTCGGCCCCGACCCGGCCCAGGAACTCGCCATCGCCACCGGCGAATGGGCCCTCCGCTTCCTGCTCATCACCCTGAGCCTGACGCCCCTGCGCCAGTTCAGCGGGCGGCCCGGGTTCGTCCGGGTGCGGCGCATGGTGGGCCTGTTCACCCTGTTCTACGCCGCCATCCACTTCTTCGTCTGGATGTCCCTGCTGCTGGCCTTTCGCTGGTTCGCCATCGGCGAGGAACTCGTCGAGCGCCCCTTCATCAGCATGGGATTCGCTTCCCTGCTGATTCTGATCGCCCTGGGAATCACATCCCCCAAAGTCATGGTGCGGCGCATGGGCAGGAACTGGAAACGCCTGCACCGGCTGATCTACCCGGCAGCCATTTTCGGCATTATCCACCTCACCTGGATTCTGCGAACCGACCTGGGAGAAGCCGTGCTTTACGGGTCGACCCTCGCATTACTCCTGGGCTATCGACTTTGGCGCCGGTTCACCAGGAGCGCCTGATTCCGGCAACGAGAGCCTGCGCCGCGGGAAGCGCGACAGGATGTCGAGTCCAGGATTTGTCGAAGCCCCAAAAGCCGCGCCACGGATGGCATGAGTAACCTCAGGGATTCCCCGAAGAGATTCTGCGACTACGCTTCGCTTCGCGCAGAATGACATAAGGGGGGGGGGGGGCTTCGCTTCGCGCGGAATGACAGGAGGGGTGAAGCGCCATAACGAGAATTGCTGGCGGGCGCGGTTTTCGGGTAGAATTTCCGGACCGTGGGCCGATGGGTTCAAGAGAAAACTGCGATACTCCACACTGGGGGGACTTGACAATGCGAACAAATTCAGCATCATGCTTTGAACCGAACCGAACCGAACCGAACCGAACCGAACCGAACCGAACCGAACCGAACCGAACCGAACCGAACCGAACCGAACCGAACCGACCGGGTCGCCGCGCCCGCGTTCCGGTCATGACCGGCTCCGCGTGGCGGCGGTTTCTCCGGTCTTCATCCCCGCCTGAGACATCCACTCCCGCCGGTCGGATCTCGGCATCCCTCCGGCCCGCTGTTTCCTCCGACAGTCTCGACTCTTCCGCCGCCCGCGCCGCCGCGGGCGCCCGTCACGCCGCGCGCCGTCTGCGGCTGGGCCTGCTGTCGGCCGTGCTGTGCCTGCCTTTGCTCGCGGGTCTGTCCGCCCCGGCCGCCGCGCAGACGCCGACGGCCAATCCCGACGGCTCCTACACGGTGCCCCTGGACTGGGCGCTCAAGCCTTCCGGCTTTGCCGGCGACGAGTTCCGGCTCCTGTTCGTGACCACGGGGCGCCGCGGCGCGCAGTCGAGCAACATCGCCGACTACGACACTTTCGTGCAAACAGAGGCCGCGAGCGGCCATGCGGCCATCCAACCCTACAGCAACCAGTTCAAGATGGTTGGCTCGACCTCCTCGGTCGATGCCCGCGACAACACCATGACCACCGGGACCGGCGTGCCCATCTACTGGCTGAACGGGGACAAGGTCGCGGACGACTACAACGATTTCTGGGACGGCTCCTGGGACGCGCAGATGGCAAGCGACACGCGCAATGCCAATGGCGTGGCGGAACCCACCGCCCTGAGGACCTGGACCGGCACCCGATCAAACGGCACCTCCAGATTCCCGTTGGGGATCGTAAACATCAACTTTGGTCAGTGGGGTTCAGGCACGAATCCGATTGACCATGGGCAGGATGACAGCGCCCAAATGAAGCGACTGCTGGCCCTCTCGCCGGTCTTCCGGATGCCGGCGGCCGTGACGACCGTCACCGTTTCGGCGGACGCGACGGTGGTGACGGAAGGGGAGGCGGTCGTCTTCACGCTGACCGCGACCCCGGCGCTGGACGCGGCGCTGTCGGTCCCGGTGGCGGTTTCGGAGAAGGCGCCGGGACGTACCGGCCGGGACTTCGTGGCCTGGGCCCAGGAGAAGACGCATACGGTCAGCATTCCGGCGTCCGGCACGGCGACCCTGACGATCCCCACGGTGCGCGACGGGTTCGACGAGCCGGAAGGCTTGGTGACGGCGGCGCT
>JAJDSZ010000022.1 GCA_022827425.1 Pseudomonadales bacterium
ACTCGCCACCGAGTTTCCCCAATGCGGTTATGTGAAGGAGGAATACGGCCGGGTACACGATCGCATGCTGGCTCTGCAGCAGTATCAGCCGGACCCTATCCGCAGCGTATTCGGCGCCACGCTCGGCCGCGGCTGGCTGTACGAGATGCGCATCGGCACCGACGGCGTGATGACCGGAGGCGCAATGTACGCCGACGTCTATGCGGCCTTGTGGGATTTATACGAACAAGGCGACCAGGAAGCGATGCGCGACTGCTACAGCCGCCTGTTGCTGATCCAGAATCTCGATCAGATCATTCCCGGCGTGCGGCTCTATGTCATGCAGAAACGCGGCGTGTTCAAGACCACGGTTTCACGTCGCGGAGACTACAGTTTCAGTCCGCTTGAAATCGCCGAGATCGACTACCGCTTCGAGGCGCTGAAGCCTTATCTGCGGGTGTAACCGACTGACAAAAGTAAACTTTTTGACAGTGATGCAGGCGCAAATGTAAGAAAACTGTCAAGAATAATTCAAGATTCTGAAACTTGCGTGTACTACCTTATGCCCAACCGGCACGAGGATCACGCCAGTGAGGAACGGCCTCTCGAATCTGGACGTTACCACGTACCTCTGGTTGCACCGGGTACAGGAAAAATCGGTTCTGACCCGGATCAACCGATGGGTTTCCCGCTCCGGCGACGGTTATCTCTACGTCGCCATAGCCGCCCTGACTTTCTGGCTGGCTCCGTCCACCGCCTTCGACTTTCTCAAGGTCGGCCTGTTCGCCTTTGCCATCGAACTGCCGGCTTTCCGCCTGCTCAAGGAATGGATCAAGCGGGATCGCCCCTTCGTGCGCGTGCCCGGCTGCCCCAGCGCAATCGAGCCCCATGACAAGTTTTCCATGCCTTCGGGCCACACCGCGGCGGCCTTTCTCATGGCCGGACTGATCAGCGCGTTTTACGTGCAGTTCGCCGTTGCCGCCTATTGCTGGGCCGCGCTGATAGGCAACTCCCGGGTTGCGCTCGGCGTACATTATCCCGGCGATGTCATGGCCGGCGCCCTGCTCGGCAGCAGTTCGGTATTCCTGGCCCTGGCCGTCCTGACCTGATCCGATGCGCGCGCTTTACGGTATCCAGGGCACCGGCAACGGCCATCTGGCCCGCGCCCGGGCGCTCGTTCCGGCCTTGCGCGAGGCCGGCGTCGAACTGGACTTCGTCTTCACCGGGCGGCGCCGGGAAGACTATTTCGATATGGAGATCTTTAACGGATTCGACTGTTTTCGTGGCATGTCGCTGGTGGTGCGCAAGGGTAATCTGAAACTGCTCGGAACGATTGCCGGCAACAACGTCGTCCGCTTCGTGCGCGACGCGCGCAAGCTCGACCTGAAGCCTTACGATGTCGTAATCAGCGATTTCGAACCGCTTACCGCCTGGGCCGCGCGCAGTCGGGGAATTCCGTCCATCGGCGTCAGCCATCAATGCGCTTTCGACTATGCCGTGCCCAAGGTGAGCGGTTATCGCGCATCGAGAATGATCATGAAGCATTTCGCTCCGACGGGAATCCGCCTCGGCCTGCACTGGCATCATTTCGGCCAGCCGGTGCTGCCTCCGCTGATCACCTGCCTGGAGCCGAAAGAGGCCGATCGCCGGAAAGTGCTGGTATACATGATGTGGGAAGCTCTCGACGATCTGATCGAGTTCGTCAAACCGTTTTCCGGGCGATACGACTTCCTGATCTACGTCCCGGTGCGCGAGGAACGGACTTTCGGCAGCATCCGGGTGAGGCCGCTTTCCTATATGAACTTTCATCGCGACATGCAGGATTGCATCGGCGTGATCAGCAATGCCGGTTTCGAGTTATCCAGCGAATGCCTCACCCTGGGCAAGAATCTGCTGCTCAAGCCCATTGCCGGGCAATACGAGCAACTTTGCAACGCCCTGGCCTTGCAGTCCCTGCGGCGGGCGACTGTGATAAGTTCGCTGGATCCCGAGGTGCTGGGGCAATGGCTCGAACTGCCCCGGCATGAGCCGGTCGAGTATCCCGACGTCGCCCGGGCGGTCGCCCGCTGGATCGCCGAAGACCGGCCGGCGCCGCTCGCCGAACTCGCTCAGGACACCTGGCGGTCGATGAACTTCCCGCTGGCCTGGGATTCCGGTTTCGGCACGCGCCTGCGGCCGGGCATGCTGGCCTGAAGTATCGCTATCGGGGCGCGAGATTCGGCACGCGGATCTCAATCGTTCCCGGCAGTGGCGCGAAGTTCCGCCATTCGTTCGCCGCGCAGCAGGTTGGTCATGCCATAGTTGCCTTCGTGGCAGCCGTACTCGTAAAGCTGGCCGGCGACCCTGGTCATGGGCATGGTGGCCGTTATGCGGTCGGTGAACGTGGAAGGGTCTTCCAGGGTCCATTCGTACTGAATCGTTTCATAACTCGTACGAGTGAACCTTTCGGTGAGAGTCTTGTTCCTGGCGTTGCCGAAGCGGCTGAAACTCGGCGCCAGATCGGTGAAATTCCGGGTCACCACCACCAGGGTGTCGCCGTCGAAATAGCCGCGGGAATCGCCGGTCCAGAGACGGATGTCATCGTCGATGCGTTCTTTGTCGGCAAGCGGTACGATGCGGGCGTCATGGACCATCTCCGCCAGAATCACGGCATGATCCCTGTTCTGGACGATCTGCAGATTGGCGTTGTAGCCGCCCCCGGTCAGGGGCGGACCCGAGTTGAAGCCGATAATGCAGCGTTCGGACAAGCCCCGGTCTTCCGGTCCGTCCTTGCCGATCCCGCCGAAAATCGCGCGCACCGGCCGGTCGCCCTCCACATCGGGACCCAGCGTGGCGGTATGCACTTCGGCGCCTTCGACCCGCGCCGGAATCCGGCCGTCCAGCGGGTAAACGATGAGCGAGGTGCGCGTGTTTTCGCCGATGCTGGCGCGCTCGTACCAGAAGTTGTTGTAGCCGCCGGTACTTGAGGCGCCTGCCGGCGGCGCCTCCGGGTTGACGACCAGTTCCGCCTCGGCGGCGTCGGCTTCGGCGCGAAATTCCGCGCGGCGGACGCGAGCCTGCAGAATCTCTTCCTCGGTGAGGAATTCGCGCGTGCCGAAACGTTCCGGACGCTGCATGGGAGTTTCGGAATTGAAATTCCAGACTCCCTGCAAGTACGGCTGACCCCATTCCGTTCGCGGCGCCTTGCCTGCCGGCATGTGATCCGCCCCATTGCCGCCGCATAAGTCCGGATATCATGGAACTGTTATCGTACGCAGATATGCCGGAGCCGATGCCTGGAGCAGGACGTGTTTATCCGATGTTCGGGCGTGTGGACAAGGCCGCGACCGGGCAACACAGGGTAGAAAGCCGGGACATGGTACAAAAGTCGAATCACGCGCAATCGGCCAGCAATGAGGAACTGCTCGGCGCGGTCAGTCATTCCGGCGATACCGCGGCTTTCGCATTGCTGTTCGAACGCTATTCCCGGCGCATCTACCAGACCGGCATGAAACTCACCCGCAACGAGCAATTCTCCCGGGATCTCGTGCAGGAAACCATGATCACCGTCTGGCAGAAAGCTTCCCAGTTCGATGTGGACCGGGGCAGCGCCGACAACTGGATTTTCACCATGACGCGGAATCGCTGTTTCGACCTGCTGCGCAAGGCAAAGCGCCAGCCCGTTTGCGTCAGCGCCGATGACATCTGGCCGCCCGGTGAGGTAATCGAAGCCGCGCCGGAGTCGGACGACTCCGCCGAACAGGGCGCATTGATTTCCCGCATCGGCGAATTGCTCGAACGATTGCCCTCCGCGCAACAAGCGGTCATCAAGGAGATTTACGTGCTCGATTTCACCCACGAGGAAGCGGCCAGGCGCCTAGGCATTCCTCTCGGCACCCTGAAGTCCCGCCTGCGGCTCGGCCTCGACAAACTCAGGTATCTGGCGGGAGCGGAACAATGAACGATTCAGTTGTCCATCATCCCGCGGAGGAAATGCTGGCGCGCTTCGCGCGGCGCGAGTTGCCGGCCGGACTGAGCGTGATCGTTTCCGCCCATCTGGAGATGTGTGATCTTTGCCGGGCCCGGGTTGCGGAACTCGAATCCGCGGAATTGCGCGCGTGGAACGCGGAACCGCAACTGCCGCAAGCGGACGCCCCCGATTTCGGCGGCATGATCGAGCGCATCGTCAAGCAGCCGCGGCAAGACGCTGTCCCCATGGAAACACCCGTGGCCGATGCGCTGGAGAAGTTCGTCAAGGGTCTGCGTCTGCCCCGCGCCTTGCGGCAGTCCGCCATCGACCTTCGCTGGACTCGCCTCACTGAAGGCATCCATCAGGCCATCGCCCCGATCGATCACGAAACCCGTTGCGAATTCATCTATATGGCCGCCGGCGCTTCCACTCCGGCACATACCCATTACGGCCGCGAATACACCCTCGTATTGCAAGGCAGGTTCCACGACGAACTCGGCAGCTACGGCAACGGCGATTTTCTGTCCCGGGACGCCAGTCACGAGCACCAGCCGGCAAGCGAGACCGGCTGCCTCAGTTTCGCCGTACTCGACCGACCCCTTCGCTTCACCAGGGGACTGCCCAGACTGCTCAATCCCATCAACCGCCTGCGATTCCGCGGCGGGATGGCGCGCTAGAGCCGTAGACTAGCCCGACGCCTCCGTGGGCGATTTCAATTGTCTGCGGCCCAAGCCCGTTCTATACTTCGCGCCAATTAACCCGCCGCGCCCCGGACGGACCCTGATGTCCGAACCGTACGCTCCGGCGGGTTGCTTTTTTCCGGGTTATGCTTGGGGCGATGGCATTACGCAGTACCCGAGCCGTACTTGTGGCAGCTAGATGAAACTTGAAGCATTGGGTCTTGAGAATTTTCGCCGGTTCAAAAAGCTGGACATCAGCTTTCACCCGGAGTTGACGGTTATCGCAGCCAGGAACGGTCAGGGCAAGACAGCCGTGCTGGATGCGGCGACAATCGTCCTGGGTCCGTTCGTCGGCGCTTTTAATCTCGGGAAATTCAAACAATTTGGCAAGAAGGACGCCCGCTACCATCGCAGGGGCAGGGAGTCCGAAAGCGAACAGGTGTTCCCGGTCAGAGTGGAGGCCAGCTTGTCGAACTTGGCCGCGCCTATCGCAAGAGAACTCCACGGAGCGAAAAACAGAACTACGGTCAAGGACGCCAACGAACTGAGTTTCTTTGGGAAGCGGCTCATGCACATGGTGCGAAATCTCGAATCCGTATCGCTTCCGATAGTGGCGTATTACGGTTCGGGACGACTGTGGAATGTGCATAAGAATACGAGCCGCAAGGCCGTGCTCAGTGAAAGTCGCACTATGGGTTACGAGGATTGCTTCACTTCCGCTTCCAGTTTTACTCAAGTACAACAATGGATGACCAAAGCTACCTTTGCGGAATTACAGCAGCGACAAATCGACGCTTACGACGGCTACAACATCTCGGATCAGATTCAGGGCATCAGAAGCGCCGTGAACACTGTTCTCGGTCAAGAGGGCTGGGATGGATTCCACTACAGCGTCCAGCACGAAGAACTGGCGATGACGCACCGGGAACTGGGCGTTCTTCCCGTTACCATGCTAAGCGACGGGGTTCGCGCCATGGTTTCTCTCGCAGCGGACATGGCCTGGCGCTGCGCGAAGCTGAATCCCTGGCTGGGCGCTCAGGCCCAACAAGAGACGGAAGGGATTGTATTCATTGACGAGGTAGATATGCACCTGCATCCCAAATGGCAGCAATCTGTCGTTGGCTCGTTGCGTAGTGCTTTCCCGAAAGTGCAGTTTGTCATGACGACGCATAGTCCGCAGGTGCTCTCGACCGTAAAATCCGAGTCGATAAGGCTGTTGCGAGGCGAAAGGGACGAAGAGACCGGTGAGACGTCGTTCAACGCTCAAATTCCAGCCGTGCAGAGCCGAGGAACCGCCAGCAGCGAAATATTGGCAGAGTTACAGGGCGTTGATCCGATTCCTGGGGTCGAAGAGGCAAATTGGCTGGCGGAATACAAGGAATTGATTACCTCCGAGCAACGCTCAAGAGACATGCAAGCCAGGATAGAGGAACTCAAGAGGAAAATTTTGACCCATTTCGGTGAGAGCCACCACGAATGGCTGGAATGCCAGAGATTGTCTAATTTCCACGAAATGAAAACCAGGATCAGGGAAAAACGGCAGGACAACCTTTCAAGGGACTGAGTATGCACAAGTTGAATAGACCGGCGGCCCCGGTATGCCTGCGGCGCTTCAGACATGGCCGCGATACGTGGAGGGATCTAAGCCATTCTGACAGAGCAAGTATTTGGGTTAGTCTGGACCAGATGCAACAACATCGTTGCGCGTATTGCGAACGTCCCATCCGTCGTAACGAATATTCGGGTGATGCCCATATTGAGCATTTCCGCCAACGAGGCAGGCATCCCCAAGGAACGTTTGATTGGCAAAACTTGTTCGGTTCGTGTAACAAAACGGATAGTTGCGGCAAGCACAAGGATGTCCAACATTATGACCATCAGCATTTAATCAAGATGGACGACGAAGACCCGGACAATTTCCTTCGATTCCTGCCAGACGGTCAAGTGGTGCCTGCTGACAACCTGACAGAGAATAAATTGATCCGCGCAAGAGAGACGATCCGTGTCTTTAATCTGAATGGACCGCTAAGGCAGATACGTAAGGTAAATGTAAAGGGTTACCTGGATGACGCAAAGGAAATCGCGCTATTTGCGGAAGAGTTTGATGAGAGTGACTGGCGACCCTTGCTTGAAGACAGATTGAAGTCTATAGAAGGACTCCCTTTCGAAACGGCAATTCGACATGTTCTTCAAATTTGAAAGGTACTCAAAAAATTCTTGTAACAACGAAAATTACTTGAGGATTTCTGTAATATAATTGCGAATAGAATCAAATTAGTAGCGAAAGTAAAGTAACAAATTCTCCGAAGAAGTTAAGGTTGATGATGCCATAAAGTAGCACGAAGAAGTTGGAGTTGGGGTTATCCTAATCCTCCAATTTTTTAGTTTCTTGTTGAATCCATTCCTTGGTTACTCCGAATACTTTCCAAGCATCGATCCAGTAAGCATCCATTCTTAGGTCTACATCCTGGATAAAGCTTAGAATCTCGACCAATTCTTTTATCATCTTTTTGCGACCCGCTAGCCGCATATTGTTCTCAGCGTTGATAGCGAAAAACTTGTGAGCTAGATAGTTTCGCTTTTCTCGCGCTACATTGAGGTCATTTTCCAATTCTTCAGGCAACTGGAATTTTGTCTTGGCAATGTGAATTATTTGACCAAAGGTCTTGTCTTCAAAGGAATTATAGAGCAATTTTAGATCGCCAATAGTGACTCCTTCAATTTCCTGTGCGTTTATGGCTACAGCAAGATTTATCACTCCTTGTTCCAGTACAGCTGCTTGGTAATAGGCGAGACCAAAAAATGCATATACTTCCTTTGGATCGTCATACTCTGGATCTGGAATATCGGGCATTGTAATACCTACTCTCTATGTTCCGATAAATGAAAAGACTTCACCGATTGCGGCGGGCGTCGATGTTCATCGCGATGGAAACGCGTTCGCGCTTGCCCGTGTACGGGCGTACGCCGTGGCGCAGCCAGGAGGGGAATACGATCAGGTCGCCGCGGTTGAGCTTGAATTCGATTTCGTATTGCTGGGGGTTGCCGTCGGCGCCGAGCATGCGCACCGCGGTGTTGTGCATGGCGACGGTG
>JAJDSZ010000018.1 GCA_022827425.1 Pseudomonadales bacterium
GTCTGGGCCGGATCGGCGCGGACAATTTCGGCGAGCTCGAAATCGCCTGGCGCTGGCGGTCGATCGACGCCGACCTGGATTTCGCCGAGTTGCTCGGCGCCGACTCGGAACCGCCGGGCTTCGGCCGGCTGCAAGCGACGCCGCTCATGGTCGACGGCGTGCTCTACATGCTCACTTCGCTGAACCAGGTCGCCGCGCTCGATGCGGCCAGCGGCGAAGAACTGTGGACCCACGACCCGCAAGTCTATCTGTCCGGCCCGTCCAACAGTCCCCTGGGTTTTCATCATCGCGGGGTTGCCTGGTGGAGCGACGGCGAAGACTCGCGGGTGATCGTCAGCACCAATGACGGCTACGTGTTCTCCCTGATCGCAGAAACCGGGGAAGTGGATATGGCATTCGCCGATGGCCGGGTAGACCTGACTGAAGGCATTCCCCGGGCGGAGCGCGACAGCATGGACTGGCAAGGCGCCCAGCCTCTTGGCGCCGTGTCGCCACCGGTAGTGGTGGACGATGTCGTGGTCGTGCAGCAGATTACCTCCAACCGGCCCCGGTTCAAGGAACGGCCGCCGACCTGGATTCGCGGCTACGACGTGCGTAGCGGCGAGTTGATCTGGACCTTCCGCACGATTCCCCAGCAAGGCGATTTCGGTGTCGAGACCTGGCAGGAAGAGTCCTGGCGCTACACCGGCAACGGCGGCGTCTGGACCATGATGAGCGCCGACCTCGAACTGGGCTACGTCTATCTGCCGACCGAGGCGCCCACCAACGATTTCTATGGCGGCCACCGCCCCGGCGACAATCTGTTCACGCAAAGCCTGGTGGCCCTTGACGCCAGCACCGGCGAGCGCGTCTGGCATTTCCAGATGATCCATCACGGCATCTGGGACTACGACACCCCCGCGGCGCCGAACCTGATCGACATCAACGTCGACGGCAGGGAGATCAGGGCCATCGCCCAGGTGACCAAACAGGGATTCGTCTATGTCTTCGACCGCGCGACCGGCGTACCCGTGTGGCCCATCGAAGAGCGGCCCGTGCCCGAGGGCATCATTCCCGGTGAAAGAACATCCCCGACCCAGCCCTTTCCAACCCGGCCGCCCCCCTTCGCGATCCAGGGGCTGAGCGAAGACGATCTGATTGATTTCACTCCCGAATTACGCGCCGAAGCCCTGGAGATTCTGGAGAACTTTACTTACGGACCCCTGTTCACGCCGCCGAGCCTGCCCGACGACGACGGCCACCGCGGCACGATCCTGATGCCCGGTGCGGGCGGCGGCGCGAACTGGTCGGGAGCCGGGGCGGACCCTGAAACCGGCGTGCTTTACGTTCCGTCGTCGAACAATCCCACTGTTCCGCTCATGGTCACCCTGGACGCCGGCGAATCCAATTTCAATTACACGCGCCTGTCGAATCAGGGCGTGCCCGGGCCGAGAGGCCTGCCGATTCTCAAGCCGCCGTATTCGACGATAACCGCCTACGACATGAACCGGGGCGAGATTCTCTGGCAGGTCCCGAACGGTTCCGGGTCGGCAAGGGTGGAAAACAGCCCGGCCGCCGAAGGCATTGAACTGCCGCCCCTCGGCGGCGGTGGCCGCCATCCGGTGCTGGTCACCTCGACGCTGCTGATTCACGCGCAAAATACCGGCGACAGCCCGAAACTGGTAGCTCGCGACAAGTCTACTGGTGAAGAAATCGCATCGATCGAATTGCCCGCCAATCCCGGCGGGGCGCCAATGAGTTACCTGGTTGACGGCAGGCAATACATAGCCCTGAGCATCCTCAGCACCCCAGTGCCGGAACTGGTTGTCTACGCTTTGGGTGAAATCTGAGTCGCTGTACCCCCACCAAATTCGCTTTGCGAATTTGACTCCCCCTGAAGGGGGAGTGAACCAGAGCGCCCTTCACTGGTCTACTCCCCCTTTGGGGGAGTCAACTCTGCGCAGCAGATTTGGTGGGGGCGGTTGACGGCAGAAACAATACTATCGGTCGCCGATTTGGTTCGCCTTCAGCGCGCCGAACTCCCGCAAAATCTCGCTAGCTGACTCTGTCGGAAGGGGCGCGTTCGATTCCAGGTTCAATACGGACCGTCTTGCAGGCGCTTCGGCAATGTCGAGCGGCGTCAGGCCCCGTCCGTTCAGGGCGTTCACGTCGGCTCCGCGCTCGGCCAATTCCCTGACGATGGTTGTGAGATTTCTCGCCGCCGCGTCGTGCAGTGCCGTCGAGCCGGTGAAATCGGCGTGGTTCGGATCGACGCCATGTTCGACAGCCGCGACCACCGCTTCCAGGGCCAGCCGCTCTTCGCCGACCGGGTCCTCGGTTGCGAGAACGTAATATCGGTCGCGATCGCTTGCGCCTCTCACGGCCGCCTGTATCGGGCTCGCGAATCCGCCCACGACTTCGGGCGGCGGCGGATTCTCGCGTGACTCCCGGTCGCGCAGCCGGCGATAACTTTCCAGCGTAGTCAAAAGCGGGTCCGCTCCGCCTCGTTCGAGAGCGCGCATGATTTCCGCTTCGCGAAAGTTGGCCGCCAGCCAATACGGCGTGGCGCTTACCATCGGTGTTCGGAACGCCCAGTCCTCGCTCGCGCGTTGTGTCGGGGTGGCTCGTTCCAGCCGCGCGTTCGGGTCCGCGCCGTGTTCCAGCAACGCGTTCACCATATCGACGTCACCGCGCAGCACCGCGGCGTGCAGCGCGTTATAGCCCGCGCCGGTCGAGTTCGGGTCGGCGCCGGCTTCGAGCAAGCGGCGCGCCAGTGCGAAGTGACCGCTATGAGTCGCAACCACGAGCGGGCTCGCTCCGTTGCCTGCCGCGCCATCGACTTCCGCTCCGGCCTCGATCAACAGCCGGGCCACGCCGCCATGGCCGTTCCGCGCGGCGAACAGCAAGGGCGTATAGCCGCCGAGTCGTTCGACGATACCCTGATCGAAAGCGCCTCCGTTCGAGGCATCGGCGAACATCAGCCGGGGGCGCACGCTCGAGCGCGCTTCGAGTTCGGCCCCGGCGGCGATCAATTGCCGCGCGACTGCCATATGCCCCTGGGCCGCCGCCCACATGAGGGCTGTCTGCCCGCGAGAGCGCTCGACGGCGTTCACGTCCGCTCCGGCTGCGATCAAGCGCTCAACGCCCGCGGCGGCGCCCACCCTGGAGGCGGTCATGACCGGGGTCTCGCCCATCGGCAAGGCGATTTCCGGGTCGGCGCCGGCTTCGAGCAACAGTTCGATCAAATCGGGATTGCCGCCTTCCGCCGCGACAAACAATGGCGCGGCGCCCAGGCGGTTGACGGCATTGACGCCGGCGCCGGCATCCAGCAGCAGGGAGGCCATTTCCGGATCTTGCCGGTAAACCGCCCAATGCAGGGCTGTGGCGCCATCGGCCTGGCGTTCGTTCGGGTCGGCGCCGTCTTGCAGGAGAACTTCGACGGCCCCGGCATCCTGAAGTCTTGCCGCCTCGATCAGGGAGGCGTCCGAACCTTGAGCCGCGGAGGCCGCTGTGAGGAGAATCGCCAGCGCAAGCCCGGCGTTCAGTTTGATCCGGTTCAGCGTCGACAAGGCTTCCACTCGCTGCAACAGCGCGCTCCCGATCATGGGTTCTCCCGGACCTTGAATCTATACCTCGCTCAACAATTCGAGCGGGCCGGTGCTGTTGCTCAACCGGTCGACGGGCATGCCCATCTTGTCGAGCATCGTCAGATGCAGATTACTTACGGGCGTCCCCTCCGGATAGCGGATGTGCCGGCCGCCCCTGAGCTTGCCGGAGCCGCCGCCAAACAGCACGAGGGGCAAGCCACGATTGTCATGCTGGTTGCTGTCGGACATGCCGGCGCCGTACAGCATAAGCATGTTGTCGAGCAGGGAACCTTCGCCGTCCGGCGTCGCGTCGAGCTTGTCGAGGTACCAGGCGAACAGGCCGGTGTGGAACTCGTTGATCTTGATGATCTTCTCGTACAGCACCGGGTCGTCGCGATGATGCGAGGTCGGATGATGCGAGTCGGGCACGCCGATCTCCGCATAGGTGCGGCCGCTCAGTTCCCGCCCCATCATGAACGTTATGACACGGGTCAGGTCGGTCTGATAGGCGAGCACTTGCAGGTCGAACATCAACTTCGCGTGCTCTTCGTATGTGTCGGGCACGCCC
>JAJDSZ010000061.1 GCA_022827425.1 Pseudomonadales bacterium
GCCAACAGCAAGGTCGCCGGCAGTTCGCGCATCGCCTCGAGAAAGACCAGGGCGGCGCCCGCCACCATGCCGCGCAAGGTCAGGGGCAGGGACACGCGCCGCATTACCTCCCCCGGCCCGGCGCCCAACACTCTGGCGGCGTTGATCAGGCTGTTGTCGAGCCGTTCCACCGCGGAGCGGATCGAACCCACGGCCAAGGGCAGGAATCGCAATACGTAGGCGAATACCAGCAGACCAAGAGTCTGATACAGGAAAGGCGCCTGCAATCCGATATAAACCAGCGCCGTGCCCATGACGATGCCGGGCACGCCGAATCCCAGGTAAGTCACCCGTTCCAGCAGCCGTCCCAGCCCGCCGCCGACCGCTGCGAAGGCGACCGGCAAGGCCAGCGCCACCGCTGCGCAGGCCGCCAGCAAGGAGGCCAGGGTGGAATTCCAGGCGAGGCTGAATTCGAAGCCGCCGCTGCCGTCGCGCAGCAGCCAGACACTGAAAATCGCCAGCGGCAGCACGATGGCAAGCAGGACAGCCGGCGCCATGGCGGCCAGGCACAGGGCTTTCCGCCAGGTCCGCGGCCATATCGCCAATGCGCGGCCGGGGCGTTCCGGTGTTGCGGATATCCTCGATTCCAGAAACAGCACCAGACCGACGATAACGAGCAACTGCAATGACAGCATGGCTGCCTGTTCGAGTTCGAAGGCGTTGTATTCCACGTAAATCGCCCGGGTGAAAGTGTCGAGTCCCATGATCGCCGGCGTGCCGAAATCCGAAAAGGCGTACAGCGCCGCGAGCAGGCTGCCGGCGGCCATTCCGGTCGCCGCCCGCGGCAGGGCCACGCGCCAGAGGCTGCGCGGCAGACTCAATCCGAGCGTGCGCGCGGCATTGATCACGCTGGCGTCCTGGCTCAAAAGCGCAGCCCGCGTGGTCAGCAGGACGAAGGGGTAGGTATACAGCGTCATGACCAGCGCCGCTCCGGGCAGACCGCGCGCCGAGGGAGTCGTCAAGCCGAACAGGTTTTCGATCTCTCCGCCGGGGCCGAAGGCGGCGTAGAAGGTAAACGCGCCGATATAGCTCGGCATGGCGAGCGGGGCGGCCAGCAGAACCAGCCACAACCGGGACCAGGGCAGGCGCACGTAAGCCGTCAGCAAAGCCAGGGGGACGCCCAGCAGCAATGCGCCGAGCACGGTCAGAATTACCAGCGACAGCGTGTTCACCAGCAGGTCCAGATTGCGAGCCGCGAAGAACTCGGGGCTGTCGCCAAGCAGACCGAACAGCACCAGCACCGGCAACAGCGCCAGCAGCGAAATCACCATGGCGAATGGATAGGACTTCGGCCAGGTGAGGGTCATGGCGAGGAGGGGGTCGTGGAGAGAGTCACAGGACGCCGGCTTCGCGCATCAGATCCAGCGTCGGGCGCAAGTCGGCAAGCAGGGTCAGGTCGATCTCGGGAGGCGCGATGCGGTCCAGGTCCGGCAATCCTCGCGGCGGCGAGACGCCCGCCACCAGCGGAATCTCGAAAGCTTCGTTGGCCAGGTAGGTCTGTACTTCCCTGGTGAGCAGGTAACGAATGAAGTCGATCGGCAGGTCGCCTCCGGCGAGCGCGAGAACGCCGGAAGCGTTGACCAGACAGCCCGCGTCGTTGCTGGTGAAGGCCATTGCCACGCGGGCGTCGGGCATTCCCGACTTCAGACGCAAGGTGTAATAGTGGTTGGCAAAGCCGAGTTGCACTTCGCCGCGTTCCACGCCCATGACGACGCCGAGTTCTCCCGCATAAGACGTCGCGGTCTCGTTGATGCCGCGCAGCCAGTCGGCCGTGGCCCGGTCGCCTTCGAGCAGGCGCATGGCGGTGACGAACGATTGAAACGAGGCATAGGCGGGCGCCCAGCCGATATCGAGCCCGCTGCCGGGCAGGGACATGACGGCGGCGGGAATGCTATCCGCCGCAAGCTGTTCCGTATTGAAAGGCAGCGTTCGAATGCGTCCGGTGACGGGCGCCCATTGCGGATAGCGAAAGCCTGGCTGGAGCTGGTGTGTCAGGTCATCGGGCAAGTCGCGCGCCAGGCCGGCTTCATTGATCATGCCGATGGCGCCCGAGTCGACCGCCCAGAACACGTCGGCGCGCCGTACGCCGGCCTCCGCCTCGGCGACAATGGCGTTTGCCAGGGCGGCGGTCGGACCCCGGCGAATATTCAGCGTGAAATCGGGATTGCGCTCTTCTACCGCCGCCAGTACGTTTTCGTACAGGCCGCCTTCGCCGCGGCCGAGGTAAAGCGTGAGTTCGCCTTCCAGGGCGGGCAGTTCGTCAACCGGCACCGCTTTGGGAGACTGGGCGAAACCGATGCCGGGCGCCAGCGGCAGAGAGCCCATGGCGCCTGACACCGCCAGGCCTTGCAGGAAGGATCGACGCCTCATTCAGAAGACGCTGGCCCGATTCCGTTCGGCTTCTTCCAGCAGCGACCTTGCCCGGTCCAGCTTGCTTTGCATCGCCTGCACCACGCCGCGCACGTTATCGAGGCTGGCGCCGCTTTCCATGGCCTGGGGCAAGGTCACATTGAAGTCCACTTCGAGGTCTTCCACGAGTTCCGCGTCCTGCTCGATCAGCACGCCTTCCACGCCTTCGAATCGGGTCAGGTAAGTGTCGAATACGATACCGGTCGCCTCTTCCGGCAATCGCTCGGCGTATTTGGCCACCACCCGGTCGAGCCGCTGCTTGATTTCTTCCAGCGTTTCCGCCGGCGTGGTCGCCTCGGTAAGCTCGATCGCCGCGGTCAGTCCGCGCTGCTGGAACTGGGCGGCCATCTTGACCGCGCCGAGCGCCTGCCACAAGGACTGTTCCAGCATCGCCTGCTGGACGCGCACATCGGCGATCGGCGCTTCCGCCTCGATCGCCTGTCGAACGCCGAACAGCCCCTGCCAGATGGATGCGTAAACCGGAACATAACTGGTTTCGATCGCCGCGTGGAAGAGTACCGCTTCCCAATGCTCCACCAAGGCTTCCGGGCTCGACGCCGCCAGGCCGCCGCTTTCGTAGGTATCGACGATGCCGTCGATCTGTTCGATCAGCCAGACCACCTCGTCGCCGTATTCCAGCAGATGCGCCTGCAGGTCGTTGACATGGTCGCCGATGGGTCCGTTCGCGGCGGCATTGCCGACCGCCAGCAGGGCCGCCAGCCCCAGCGCGGGGATCAGACCGCCTGGTTTCAGCTTCTGAAGTGACATCGAAATGTCCCGTTTGCATGATGAATCGCAAATGGTAGCGATTATCAATAACCGCGTAAACCGCCATGCGGCCAATTTGAACCGGTTTCCCGGATTTCCGTCCGGGGCGAAATCGATTCGTGGACTTGCCCGAAAATCCATGCTTTCATCCGCCGAGACCGCAGCAGGCGGCCCGCGGAAGATAACATCAAGGCCCGGCAACATGAGCAACGGAATCACGGACAGGGTCGATGTCGGGTCAACACTGACCGACGCGCAACAGGCAATTGCCGAAGCCTACCGCAAGCCCTCGTACCGCTACCTGGTACTGGGACTGCTGACCGTCGTTTACGTCTTCAACTTCATCGACCGCCAGGTAATCAACGTCCTGGCGTCCTATATCATCGAAGACCTGCAACTCAGCGACGGCCAGTTCGGCATGTTGTCGGGCCTCGCCTTCGCCTTCATCTACACCACGCTGGGAATTCCCATCGCGCGCTGGGCCGACCTCGGCAACCGGCGCAACATCATCGCCCTCGCGGTCACCGTCTGGAGCACGATGACGGTGCTATGCGGCGCGGCGCAGAATTTCCTCCAGTTGTTCATGGCGCGATTCGGCGTCGGCGTCGGCGAAGCGGGCGGTTCGCCGCCGGCCCATTCGATCGTTTCCGATATTTTCCCCGTCGAGCAGCGCGCCACCGCGCTGTCGATCTATTCGCTCGGCGTCTACGGCGGCATTCTCGTCAGCACCGTCGGCGGCGCCTATCTCGTGCAGATGTTCGACTGGCGCACTGCCTTCGTAATCGTCGGCCTGCCCGGCCTGCTGCTCGCCGTACTCGTGCGCCTGATCATCAAGGAACCGCCGCGAGGCATGGCGGAAGCGCGCCGCGACGCCGCGCCGCCGGGATTCCTGCAAGTTCTGGGCTTTCTCTGGCGGCGCAAGTCCTTCCGCCACCTGTCCTTCGCCTGCGCCCTGCACGCCTTCGTGACTTACGGCATGGGCAACTTCATGCCGCTGTTTCTCGGCCGCGTGCATGGCATGCCCATCATCGACATCGGCTGGTATTACGGCCTGGTCGCCGGCATCGGCGGCCTCGCGGGCACCTATTTCGGCGGCTGGGTTTCCGACCGCATGTCAAAGCGGACCGGCGACAAGACCTGGTACGTCTGGATTCCCTTTATCTCCACCGT
>JAJDSZ010000034.1 GCA_022827425.1 Pseudomonadales bacterium
CATGCGATAGCCGAAGATGTTCTTGCGGGCGTGGGTGCTGAGCACGTCCGAAACGAGGCCGAAAGCCGGCAGCGCCACGATATACACTTCCGGGTGGCCGAAGAACCAGAACAGGTGCTGGAACAGGATCGGGCTGCCGCCGTCGTAGTCGAGCGCGGCGCCGGATTCGATCACCGCCGGCATGAAGAAGCTGGTGCCGATCAGGGTGTCGAACAGCATCATGATGGCCGCCACGAGCAGGGCCGGGAAAGCGAACAGGCCGAGCACGGTGGCGACGAAGATGCCCCACACCGCCAGCGGCAGGCGCATCATGGTCAGGCCGCGGCAGCGGTATTGCAGCACGGTGACGACGTAGTTCAGGCCGCCCATGGTAAAGGCGACAATGAACACCGCCAGCGAAACGAGCATGAGCACGATGCCCATGTCGTGCCCCGGCGTCCCCGCCATCGAGGTCTGCGGCGGGTATAGCGTCCAGCCCGCCCCCGTAGGCCCCCCGCTGACGAAGAAACTGGCCAGCAGGATAATCACCGAAACGAGATAAACCCAGTAACTGAGCATGTTCATGAACGGGAACACCATGTCCCGGGCGCCGCACATGAGGGGAATCAGGTAGTTGCCGAAACCGCCGAGGAACAGGGCGGTCAGGAGATAGATCACCATGATCATGCCGTGCATGGTCACGGACTGGTAATACGAATTGGGGTCGATGAGGTCGAAGGTTTCCGGGAAGCCGAGCTGCATGCGCATGAACAGCGACAGCACGAGCGCGACGAGCCCGACGGCGATGGCGGTGCCGCCGTATTGAATCGCGATCACCTTGTGATCCTGGCTCCAGACGTACTTCGTCACCCAGCTATGGGGATGGTGAAGCTCGAGTTCCTGGTCCGCCAATGGTACGTATGCCATGTTCTCTGTCTCCTGATTCGGTAACGCTCGATCGCCGGGCCGTAATGCCCCGCTTATTCCCCGACCTCGATTCTACTTGATGCAAGCGTATTGATGTACGCCGCCACGTCGCGCATTTCTTCCTCGTCGGCCATGGCCGTCGCCATCTGCACCATCTGCTCGCCGAAAGTGTCGTCCGGGTGCATGCCGCGGACTCGCGACTGGAAATTGCTGAGCTGGGTGACGAGATACCAGTCGTTCTGGCCTGCCAGCGGCGGCGCGTCGGTATACCAGGTGCCGCTGCCGTCGTCGAGATGGCAGGCGGCGCAATTGCGGTCGTAGATATCCTGGCCGTTGGCGATATCGCCGGTGACCGTGCGTTCGGCAGACTCGTCGGGCAGCGAAGCGATATAGGCCGCCATGTTGCGTACGGCCTCGTCATCGATCAGCGTCGCCGCCATCGGCGCCATCTGCTGGCCAAAGACATCGCCCTCGCCGCCGCGCACGCCGGTCTTGAAATACTGGAGTTGCCGCTCGATATACCAGGCCGGCTGGCCGGTGAGCTTGGGGCTGTTCAGGGCCAGATTGCCTTCGCCCTGCTGGCCGTGGCAGGTGGCGCAGATTGCGTACTGGGCCTGCCCCGCCGCGGGATTGGCGGCGACCATGTTCTGGGTTTCGGCGAAAGTGGGCTGGGCGGCGAGCCAAGCGTTGAAGTCTTCTTCGGTTTCCACCACCACCTGGCCGCGCATGATGAAGTGTCCGATGCCGCAGAGTTCTTCGCAAAGCACGTCATAGGTGCCGGTTTCGGTGGGGGTGAACCACATGTAGGAAATCAGGCCCGGCACCAGGTCCATCTTGACGCGGAACTGGGGCACGGTGAAATTGTGCAACACATCGTTGGAACGGAACAGGAAGTGGGCGTCCTGATTGACCGGCAGGCGCATCTGTGGGTCGTTGACCACCACGTCGTCCTGGCCGTTGGGATCTTCGGGATTGACGCCGAAGGGGTTGCTTTCGGAAACGAAGGAAGTGTCGGCGGTGCCGAGCAGGCCGTCGGCGCCGGGATAGCGGTACTGCCATTGCCACTGCTGGGCCAGCACTTCGTAATCATTGGCGTCCTCCGGCACATTGACGAAAACCGCCCAGTAGTAGAGCCCGGGTGTCAGCATCAGCACTACGCCTACGGCGGTAACCACCGACAGCCAGATCTCCATCTTGTGGTTTTCCGGCTCATAGACCGCCTTGTTGCCCTGCTTGTGGCGAAAGCGCCAGACGCAATACGCCATGAAGGCATTGATCGCCACAAAGACGATGCCGGTAACCCAGAGGGTGATGTACACCGTGATGTCGATGCCGGCCCAGTCGGCGGCGAGGTCGGTAAACCACCAGTCAAAGTAATAGGCGAAGACAAAGTGCAACACCACGGTGGCAATGACAAGCAGGAACAGCGCGATTGCTAATGACATGAGTTGGCAATCCTTGGAATGATTCGCCGCGATCCGGTATGGCTCGCGAAGACTAGTATGGCCTGAATTTTTGCGGGGCGCATGGTATAGAATTTTGCCCCGCGCTGCAAGCGAAGTTCGCCGCCACAAGCCCCTGCCTCGCCGCGGGTTCCGCTCGTTTCATTCGTTGCGCGAAGGTGCGCCCCGTCATCCCGCGATTATGCGCGGAATGAAGTGCCGCGCAGCGGTCTGGTCATGGAAGGCGATTCATTGGATAATCCGCAGTCCCTGATTACCGATTCCCCATACAGAGGAAACGCCATGCGTCGTTATCTAGTGGAAGTAGCCGCCGCCGGCCTGCTTGCGAGCCTTGCAGTTTCGGCAAGCGCACAATCCGACATGTACTACTCGGCCCACCATGATTACCGGGTGGTGGAAGTCACCAACGGTCTGATCCAGCCCTGGTCCATGGCCTGGCTGCCCGGCGGCGACATGCTGGTCACCGAGAAACCCGGCCGCCTGCGGGTGGTTCGCAATGGCGAACTGCTGCCGGAAGCGGTTTCCGGCGTGCCCGAAGTGCATTACCGCGGCCAGGGCGGCCTGTTCGAGGTCGTTCCACATCCGGACTTCGCGGAAAACCGCTGGGTCTATCTAACCTATGCCAAGCCCGTGGGCGACACATCCACTACCGCGATTGTCCGCGGCCGCTTCGAGAACGACGAACTCAGCAATGTGGTCGAGATTTTCGCCGCCGAGTCCGCCGGCTTCGGCCACTACGGCGGCAAGCTCCTGTTCGACGACGACGGTTACATGTTCCTTGTCGTCGGCGACCGCCAGGCGCGAACCACCGGCGACCTGACCACCCAGCAGGCCCAGGATACGTCCAACCACGCCGGGACGGTCATGCGGCTGCACGACGACGGCAGCGCGCCCGACGACAATCCCTTCGTTGGCGACGACGACGCGCTGCCGGAAATCTGGAGCTTCGGTCATCGCAGCCCGCAGGGTCTGGCGATTCATCCGGAGACCGGCGATCTGTGGGAAACCGAGCACGGACCCCAGGGCGGCGACGAACTCAACCGCATCGAACCCGGCGTCAATTACGGCTGGCCGGTCGTCGGCTACGGCGTCAACTACGGCGCTATCGGCAGTCCGATCCACGGCGGCATCGGCCAGGAAGGCATGCGGGCGCCGGACCACATCTGGGTGCCGTCCATCGCGGTGTCCGGCCTGATGATCTACGATGGCGACCGGTTCCCCCTGTGGCGCGGCAGCATCTTCGCCGGCGGCCTGATGGGCGAGCAGCTCGCGCGCCTGCACATGAGCGACGACTATCGCGAAGTCATCGTCGAGGAAACGCTGGCCTACGACATGGGCCGCATCCGCGATGTGCGCCAGGGCCCGGATGGTTACATCTATCTGGCCATCTCCGACCGCGCCGGCGAGGAGGAAACTCCCATCGTGCGCCTGGAGCCGGTCGAGTAAGGCCCAGCCCGGTCGGCTGCGCCGACCAGGCCTCTACCAATCACCCCTGCTGGCCGCTCTCAGGGTTTCCAGGTCGAATTTGATCATGGTGTTCATGGCGGCCATGACCCGGGCATTCTGTTGCTGGTCGGCGCTGTTCATCAATTCGAAGATTTCCCGGGGCGTGATCTGCCAGGACAGGCCGTAACGGTCCTTCAGCCAGCCGGCGGCGAGTGATACGCCGCCTTCCAGCAGCTTGTCCCAATAATGGTCGATTTCCTCTTGCGTATCGCAGCCCACCATCAGGGAAATCGCTTCGTTGAACTGGAATTGCGGCCCGCCGTTGAAAGCGATGAACTCCTCACCCCGCAGGCTGAATTCGATGGTCATCACGGACCCGGCCCCGGGTTCGTCGGGCTTGAGTGTGGTCCGGTTGATTTTCGACTCGGGAAAAATCGAAACGTAGTACTCGACGGCTTCCTGCGCATTGCCGTTGAACCAGAGAAAGGTGGCGACAGGACTGTTCATGCTCGGCTCCAGCTATGTGCGGGCTGCCTATTCTGCCCTGAACTGGCCCAGCCTGCCAGTGGCGTGGATGAGAGCGGATTTGCAGCCGTGAATTCCTGCGGCGCAGGCTACTGGCGGGATTTATCGTATAGAATAATGCTGCGGGGCCGCCAGCGACGCGGCATTTGCACTTTCCAGGGTTCACAACATGAAAAGATTGCTCGCGCCACTTTGCCTGACTGCGCTGGCTGCATGCCAGCCGGCGGGGGAAGCGGAGCCGACTGGGGCGGCTTCCGCGGAAATGCCCGCAGCAGCCGCGGCTGTGGAATCGGCTCCACCGCGGTCCGCTGCCTGGAGCGGCCCCGAAACCTACGCCGACGGCGCGGCGGGTGCCACGGATACCGAAACTCCGGCGCCGGGGAATTTTGTCGACGGCGAATTCGAGTCGGTGCTGCTCGCCAATACCAGGCAACTCGTCACTGAAGGCTTGCGCTCGGGAGAGGGCTATTTCAGCGCCGATGGAGTACGTTTCATCTATCAGGCCGAAGTGCCCGGCGACAATCCTTTCTACCAGATTCATCTGATGGACCTGGCCACGGAAACTTCCAGCATTGTTTCTCCCGGCATCGGCCTGACTACCTGCTCCTGGATTCACCCGACCCTCGACCGCATCATGTTTTCGTCTACACACGAAGACCCGGAAGCGCTGGCGAAACAGGCCCTCGAGATCGAAATCCGGGAAAGCGGCATTGATCGGCCCTATGGCTGGGACTACGACCGCCGCTACGAGATTTATCAGGCCGACGCCGATGGCGGCAACCTCGTCAATCTCAGCAATGCCGACGGCTACGACGCAGAAGGCTCGTATTCCTCGGACGGCGCGAAAATCCTGTTCGCTTCCAATCGCGAAGCCTACCGCCGCCCCCTGAGCCGCGCCGAGCGGGCGCTGCTCGAAGATGACGCCTCCTACTTCATGGACCTGTACATCATGGACGCCGATGGCGGCAATGTGACCCAGCTCACCTTTTCACCGGGTTACGACGGCGGGCCCTTTTTCAGCGCGGATGACAGCCAGATCGTCTGGCGGCGATTCAATCCCGACGGTAAAAGCGCCGAAATCTGGACCATGAATGTGGACGGCAGCGATGCGCGCCAGTTGACTGCGGAAGCCATGGTGGCCTGGGGGCCGTATTTCCATCCCAGCGGCGAATACATCATCTACTCGAGCAATCTGCTCGGGCACGCCAACTTCGAGTTGTTCCTGATCGATATCGAAGGACGCAGCCCGCCGGTGCGAGCCACCAATACCCCGGGCACCGACATCCTGCCGGTATTCTCCCCCGATGGAAACCGGCTGACCTGGAGTACCACCCGCACCCCGGATGGCGCCTCGCAAATCCATATCGGCGACTGGAACCACGCCGCGGCAATGGAGTTGCTTGGCCTGAACTGACCCGGAGCGTCCCATGCAGTACCAGATGCAGACAATGCTCCAGATCCTGCTGTCCGTCCTGTGCGGGAGCCTGTCCCTGTCCGCAGTGGCGCAGCCTGCCGGGCTTGGGGAAACCGTTGATTACGAGTTGCAGGTGCGCCTCGACCCGGCGGCGAGCCGCATCGAAGTCCAGGCCGATATCACCTTGCCGCCGTCCCTGGCGGGCGGTCGAGCCGAGTTCCGGCTCAACAGCAACCTCGCGGTCGCACCCGGCGTGGCGAGCCTGCAGCCGTCGCCAGACCCGCCGTCGGGCGTGCTGCTCAACACCATGGGCGGCGAAGTGGCGCCGACCAATGCCTACGAAGTCCTTGCCGGCACCGATGGCCGCTTCAGCCTCAGTTACGGCGGTCGGATCAACGACGCCATGGAGCGGCAGGGCGCCGAATACGCCCAGAGCTTTTCCGAAACCACGGGCATTATCGATTCCCGCGGCGTGTATCTGAGCAAGGCGAGCTACTGGGTTCCCGATTTCGGCGATACCCTGGTCCGCTTCGACCTGCGGGTGGATTTCGCGGATTCCGCCGGGGACTGGCTGACGGTGAGCCAGGGCGACCGCAATGGGCCCAATGGCTGGAGCGCCCGGAATCCCATGGAAGAGATCTATCTGATTGCCGCCGCCTTCACCGAGTACTCGCAAATGGCCGGCGATATCGAAGCCCTGGCCTACCTGCGCACTCCCGACCCCAATCTCGCGATTCGCTATCTCGACGCCACCGAGCGCTATCTGCAACTCTACGAACCCCTGCTGGGAGAATATCCCTTCAGCAAGTTCGCACTGGTGGAGAATTTCTGGGAAACCGGTTACGGCATGCCCTCATTCACCCTGCTCGGCTCCCAGGTCATCCGCTTTCCCTTCATTCTGGAATCCTCCTATCCACATGAGTTGCTGCACAACTGGTGGGGGAACGGGGTGTATCCGGATTACGCCAGCGGCAACTGGAGCGAGGGCCTGACCACCTACCTCGCCGACCACCTGTTCCGGGAAATGGACGGACGCGGCGAACAGTACCGCAAGGACACCCTGGCGCGCTATCGCAACTATGTGGCCGAGGAAACCGATTTCCCCCTGAGCGATTTCACCACGCGCAATTCAGCCGCCACCCAGGCGGTGGGATACGGCAAGACCCTGATGCTGTGGCACATGCTGCGGCTCGAACTCGGCGATGAACTGTTTCTTGACGGCCTGCGACGGCTCTACGCCGGGTACCGCTTCCAGCGGGCCGGCTTTGCCGAGATCACCGCACTGTTCTCGGAAGTGGCAGGCATGGATTTGTCGCCCTTTTTCACCCAATGGGTAGAGCGAACCGGCGCGCCGGAAATCGCGGTCAGCGTCGATGAAATCGGCAACAACCAGGCCCAGATCCTGTTCGCCCAGATTCAGCGCGGCGAGCCCTATGCGCTCACAGTGCCGGTGGCGCTGTACTATGCCGGTGCGGACGAGCCCGAGATTCATCACCTGCGCCTGTCACAGAAGCTGGAAGGCGTGGTGGCGCCGGATTACGACCGCCTCGAAGCTGTGCTCGTGGACCCCTGGTTCGATCTGTTCCGCAAACTCGACCGGGAAGAGACGCCGCCCACGGTGGGCGAATTGTTCGGCGCCCGGCAGATCACTTTCCTGCTGCCCGAGCGGAACCGCGCCGACTGGAGCCGTCTCGCGGAAGCCTTTGCCACCGGCGTCGATGCGCGCATCGCGCCAGCGGAAACCCTGTCGGAACTGCCCGCCGATACTTCGGTCTGGGTGCTTGGGAGCGATAATCCCTTTGTCGAAGAAGTTTTCAGCGCAGTGGCGGCTTACGGCGCGGAAACCAATGGAGCGGAGATCAATCTCGCCGGAGAATCCCTGCCCCGCGCGAACCGCAGCACCGTGCTGGTGGGCCGCCATCCCGCGAATCCGGAACTTGCCATCGGCCTGATCCATATCGACGGCATGGCGGCGGTTCCCGGCATGATCGAGAAACTGCCACATTACGGCAGGTACTCGTATCTGAGCTTTTTCGGCGATGAGCCCGCCAATGATGTTTCCGGCATCTGGACGAGCCCGGATTCCCCCCTGCAATGGCTGCACCCCGAGCTTGCCGCGGCGCCGGATTTCCAATTGCCTCCGCGTCCGCCACTGGCCGAATTGCCGCCAAAATACCCGCCGAGCCAGTTCCTGCGCCACACCGAGTATCTGGCAAGCCCGGAATTGCGGGGCCGGGGCCTTGGCAGCCGCGAACTCGAGCAGGCGGCGCGCTACATCGCCGACCAGTTTCGCGCCGCGGGCCTGCAAGCGCCGGGCGGCGGTTACCTGCAGCGCTGGCGCGAATCGGTGGCCGGAGCCGGCGAAGTGGAGCTTGCCAATGTGATCGGCCTGCTGCCGGGGGTCAACCCGGACCTGGACGCAAGACCCATCGTGGTGGGAGCGCACTATGACCATCTGGGAGTGGTTGATGGCCAGATTCATCCCGGCGCCGACGACAATGCTTCCGGTGTCGCCATCCTGATCGAGTCGGCGATCAAGCTGGCCCGGGCTTTCAGCCCCGAGCGGCCGATCCTGTTCGTGGCCTTTACCGCGGAAGAAGCCGGCCTCGTGGGCTCCCGGCATTTTCTGGAGAATCCGCCCGATGGATTCGGCGATTTTTTCGCCATGATCAATATCGACTCGGTGGGCCGGCTCGAAGGCCGCGGCTTGCAGGTGTTCGGTACGGAAAGCGCTTACGAGTGGCCATTCATGGCCCAGGGCATCGGTTTTACCATCGGCGTGCAGTCCGAGTTCCCGGCCGCGGCGGTGGCCAGTGGCGACCACGTGAGCTTTCTCCAGGCGGGCATTCCGGCGATTCACCTGTTCGGCGGTGTGCATCCGGATTTCCACCGGCCTTCGGACACCAGCGACCGGCTCGACACCGCGGGCATGTCGGATATCGCCCTGTGGCTGGAAGAAGCGCTGGTGTATATGGGCAATCGCAGCGAAGATTTCCGCGTAACGCTGGAAAATGCGCCCGAGGCGCCGGTCCCGGCCACGGGCCCGCGCAGCGCGGCCCTGGGCGTGGTGCCCGATTTCGGCTGGACCGGGACTGGCGTTCGCATTGATGGGCTCACCCCCGGCAGCGCCGCTGCCGCCGCCGGCCTGCGGGATGGCGATGTGCTGCTGCGCTTCAATGGCGAAGAAGTGGCCGACCTGCAAAGCTATTCCGATCTGTTGCGCGAAGCCGCGCCGGGAGATGTGGTGTTGGTGGAATTTCGCAGGGAACAACAGGCGCTGCAGGCGGAGGCGACACTCAGCGCGCGTTAGGGAAGCTCTGATTAAGTCAGAGCTTCCCTGCGGCACATGGAAGTGCCGCCGAATTCGATGGCGTAACCCATTGAACTCGTGAGCAAAACAAAACCACGCTTTTGTTTTGCGACAATGAAAAATTCCATGGATGGAATTTTTCAGAGAATACTTAGGAGCCCGGCACACTGTCATTCTGCGCGCAGTCGCAGAATCTCGTTGGGAGGGTACTGCCTGAGATTCTGCGACTCCGCTTCGCTCCGCGCAGAATGACGGGAAGAGAAGAGGGGATCGCCCCACTCAGCGGAATCTCCTAAAAAATGGCGCCGATCGCCACCGCGGACATGGCCGCCAGACAGACAAGCACCGCCAGCCTTGTATGCGTCCTTTTCTTCGCGGGTGCCCAGTTCCAGTTCTGCTCCTGAATGAAAATCGAAGGGTCAAGCCGTCTGGTCCACATGAGAATCTCCTTCCTGATCTTGCCGGCAGGAGGAATTGAAACACCACAATCGGGAGTTCCCATGAAGGAAATGGGGCAAAGCGGCGAGCAATCATGATGAATCATGGCAATAACCCATCGCCGGTATATTCCCCAACAGGGCCGCCGATAATCTGAAATTGATTGTGACGCTGGCAGCGGCTCGATAGCCGCCGGTTTTCCGCCTGCTGTATAGTCCGCTGACCATGCCCTTCCTTTCCCTTCGCGCATCCCGCCTTTGCCGTGTCCCCGCGGCGGCATTGCTGCTCTTGTTGCCCTGGGCCATCGCGGCCCAGACCCCGCAACTGATGCGGGTCGAGGAAGCCGACGCCAATATTGCGCTTGACGGCTTTGTCGATGAGCCGGTCTGGGAGCGATTGCCCGTGGTGGACGGCATGCGGGTGATCAATCCCGACACCCTTGCCGAGGCGCCTTACGAAACCCACGTCCGCATGTTCTATACCGAGCGCGGCATCTATGTCTCGGCGGTGAATTTCCAGCCGCCGGGAAGCCTCGTGGCGCGCATGACTTCCCGGGACACCCAACTCGACCGGGACGGCTTTGTGGTGGGTCTCGACACTTCCGGCGAAGGCCTGTACGGCTATTTCCTGCGCATGAATCTCGGCGACTCCATGACCGACGCCACCCTGCTGCCCGAGCGGCAGATGAACATGCAGTGGGACGGTTCCTGGAACGGCGCCACCCAGGCGCTGGACGACGGCTGGAGCATCGAGTACTTCATTCCCTGGTCCATGGTGGCCCTGCCCCGGGCCGGCGACACCCGCCGGATCGGCATTTATCTCGAACGCCAGGTGGGCCATCTCGGCGGCGAGGCCTGGTCCAACCCTGCCCTGCCGCGAACCGTGAACGAGTACCTGTCGGCATTCGAGAAATACGAATTGCGCGACATAGAACCCCGCCGGCAACTCACCTTCTACCCCTTCGCATCAGGCATTTACGACGGCATCAAGGGAGAGGCCGAGTACAAGACCGGCACCGAGATCTTCTGGCGTCCCACCACCAATTCGTTGCTGTCGGCGACGATCAATCCCGACTTCGGCAATGTGGAATCCGATGACGTCATCGTCAACCTCACCGCATTCGAGACCTTTTTCCCCGAAAAGCGCGCCTTCTTTCTCGAAGGGCAGGACATCTTCAACGCCACCGGGCGCACCGGCGCCATCATGCGGGGGCCATCGGGCCCGCTGACCCTGCTCAATACGCGGCGAATCGGCGGCGCGCCGCATTTCGGCGATGTTCCCGACGGCGTCGATGTGGTGCCCACCGACCTGAGCGACCCCACCGACCTGCTCGGCGCGGGCAAGTTCACCGGCTCGGTGGGCAACTGGCAATACGGCACGCTGTTCGCCACCGAAGACGACACCACCATCGAAGGCAGGCTCGAAGACGGCACGCCCATAGGCATTCACGCCACGGGCCGGGATTTCGGCATCGGCCGCCTGCTGTACGAGGACACCAGCGGCGGCGGTCGCCGCTCGCTGGGCTGGATGGGAACCCATATCGCCCATCCCGAGGTGGACGCCACGGTCAACGCCATCGACTGGGGCTACTTCTCGGCGGACAACCGCTGGGTGGTCGATGGCCAACTCATGTATAGCGACGCCCACGGCGTTACCGGGGCGGGAATATTCAATGATGTCAGCTTCCGCCCCCGGCGCGGCGTGAACCACTCCCTGCGCGCCACCTTTCTCGACGACGAGCTTGAAATCAACGACCTCGGCTTCAGCCAGCGCAACGACTCGGCCAATCTCGACTACGCCTACTTCCGCATCGAATCGGACATTCCCGGCCTGCGGGACCGCACCACCAGCGTATTCCTCACCAACCAGTGGAACACCCAGGGCCGGCCGGTGCGCCTCGGCGCCTTTTTCAATCGCAGCTATACCTTCATCGACAGCAATAACAGAGTCAATTTCAGCCTGCGCTGGTTTCCCGAACGCATCGACGACCGCCTCGGCCGGGGCACCGGCGATTTTGTGGTGCCGCACCGCTACGGCCTGAATGTGATGTACCAGACCGATGTGGCAAAACCCCTGTCCTGGAGTGTGGGCATCAACCTGGGGCAGGATGAACTCGGCCCGGCAAGTAATGCCGTGGACGCCGGATTTTCCTGGCGCCCCATCGATCGCTTCTCCTTCGATCTCAAACTCAATTACCAGGACCGGGAAGCCCTGCTCGTACATCGCGGCGGCGGGCGCTATACCAGCTTCGAGGCGCATCAGTGGTCCCCCCGGCTGGAAACGAACTACTTCATCACCGCCAAGCAGCAATTCCGCCTGACCCTGCAATGGACCGGGCTCAAGGCTTTTGAAGATCGTTTCTGGCGGGTGAATCCCCACTCCAGGGAGTATCTCCATGACGTGGCGAAACCCAACGACACGCCGGATGATTTCGTCATCAGCCGCATGACTTTCCAGGCCCGCTACCGCTGGGAAATCGCCCCCCTGTCCGACCTGTTCGTGGTCTACACCCGAGGCGGCAACCTGCCCCGGCGCAGCTTCCTGACCTTCCAGGACATGCTCGAACACTCCTGGAACACCCCGGTGGTGGACTCCCTCGCAGTCAAACTGCGCTACCGCTTCGGCTCCTGAATCGCAGTTCCAAAACTGGCGCCGCTCCATCCCCTCCCGTCATTCTGCGCGCAGTCGCAGAATCTCATTGGAAGCGCACTGTCCGAGATCCTGCGACTTCGCTTCGCGCAAGAAGACAGCCTAAGTCACAATTCCGCAAGCAAATTGGGCTACACTGGCGCAATCCTCCTGACGCGAGATTGCCCGATGCGCGCGCTCCGCCTGCGAATTCCGTCTCTTGCCGGCCTGCTGCTCCTGCTCGCTTCCGCAACCGTTTCCGCCCAGACCGAAAAAATCGTCATCGCCCACCGCGGCGCCAGCGGCTATCTGCCGGAACACACCCTGGCGGCCAAGGCCATGGCCTACGCCATGGGAGCGCACTACATCGAGCAGGACCTGGTCATGACCCGGGACGACCGGCTCATCGTGCTCCACGACATCACCCTGGACCGCACCACCGACGTGGCGCAGCGCTTCCCCGGACGCGCCAGGGCCGACGACCGCTTCTACGCCATCGATTTCGACCTTGCGGAAATCCGGCAATTGCAGGCCACCGAAGGTTTCCGCCTCGTGGATGGCGAGCGCCAGGCCGGCTACCCCAATCGCTTTCCGTTGGCACAATCCAGCTTCACCGTGCCCACTTTCGCCGAGGAAATCGAACTGATCCAGGGGCTCAATCACTCCACCGGGCGTGACGTGGGAATCTATCCCGAAATCAAGCAGCCCGAGTTCCACCGCGCCGAAGGCAAGGACATCAGCAGCGCCGTGGTGGCGATGCTCAGGCACTATGGCTATACCACGCGGGAGCACAAGGTTTTTCTCCAGACTTTCAGTTTTGCCGAACTGCAAATCATCAGCAGCGAAATCCTGCCGGAGGCGGGAATCGACATCCGCCTGATTCAACTTCTCGGCGACCCGGACGCCTACCCGTGGATGTTCGAGGCGGGGGGAATGCGTATTCTGGCGCAGTACGCCCATGGCATCGGCCCGGCCCATGCGCTGATCATCGACCCCGCATCCGTGGCGAATGAACCGCGCATCAGCGAACTCGTCGAGCGCGCCCATGCCGCCGGGCTCGCGGTGCATCCCTACACCTTTCGCGCCGACCCGGGCCAACTGCCGGCCTACGCCGACAGCTTCGCCGGCCTGCTGGAAAAACATTACTTCACCGCGGGCGTCGACGGCCTGTTCACCGACTTCCCCGATCTCGCGGTGCAGTTTCTGCAAGCCAGGTGATAATGCCCGGACTTACGCGACACCTGCTTCAGGGATTATCATTTGTTGTCTGATGACAATTCGGGAATCAGCCATGGTCCTCTTGCTTCGTTTTTCAATTCGATCCGCCATTGCCGGCTTGCTGCTTTCGGGTCTGTTCGCTTGTAGTCCGGGTTATGACGTGCTTGTTGCCAATGGGCTTGTTTATGACGGTAATGGCGGGGCGCCTTATGTTGCGGATATTGGGATCAGTGGGGACCGGATTGCGGCGATTGGGGATCTGGGTGGTAATGCTGAACTTGTGATCGACGCTGGTGGGCTCGCGGTGGCGCCGGGGTTTATCAATATGCTCAGTTGGGCTACGGAGTCTCTGCTCATTGATGGGCGCAGCCAGGGTGATATTCGGCAGGGGGTTACGCTGGAAGTATTTGGCGAAGGGCGGTCGGAAGGGCCTTTGAGCGAAGCGATGCAGGCGGAGATGGACGCGGCCTGGGCGGGGGAATGGGTCACGCTTGGCGAGTATCTTGAATATATGGTCGAGAAGGGGGTTTCGCCTAATGTCGCTTCCTTTGTCGGGGCTACCACGGTGCGCGTGCATGAAATTGGTTATGAAGACCGGGCGCCGAGTGATGACGAATTGCAGCGGATGCGTGATCTGGTGCGCCAGGCGATGGAAGAAGGCGCTCTCGGGCTAGGTTCCTCGCTGATCTATGCGCCGGCGTTCTATGCGGAAACGGACGAACTGGTGGAACTGGCCAGGGTCGCGGGGGAGTACGGGGGCATGTATATCTCGCACTTGCGCAGCGAAGGCAATCGCCTGCTCGAATCACTCGACGAACTGATCCATATCGCGAGGGAGGCGGACATACCGGCCGAGGTCTACCACCTGAAAATGGCCGGCCGGGAAAACTGGGACAAGTTCGACGATGTTGTCGCCATGATCGAAGCCGCCCGCGCCGAGGGGCTGCGCATTACCGCCGATATCTATACCTATACCGCCGGCTCCACCGGCCTCGACGCCGGCATGCCGCCCTGGGTGCAGGAGGGCGGCTATGCCGCCTGGGCGGAGCGCCTGCAGGATCCGGAAATCCGCGCCCGGGTGCTGGAGGAAATGACCACTCCCACGAATGATTGGGAGAACCTGATGCTGGCCGCGGGCCCCGAAGGCACATTGCTGGTCGGCTTCGAAAATCCGGAACTGCGCCGCTACGCGGGCATGACCCTGGGCGAGGTCGCCGCGGAGCGGGAAACCAGTCCGGCGGAAACCGCCATCGACCTCGTCGTCGAAGACGGCAGCCGGGTGCAGGTCGTCTACTTTCTGATGTCGGAAGAGAACGTGGCGAAGGGCATCGCCCTGCCCTGGGTCAGCTTCTCTTCCGACGCGGCCTCAATGGCGCCGGAAGGCGAATTCCTCGATCGCATGACCCACCCGCGAGCCTACGGCAATTTCGCCCGGGTGCTCGGCAAATACGTGCGCGACGAGCAGGTCATCACCCTCGAAGACGCGGTCCGCAAGTTGACGAAACTGCCGGCCACGAATCTCGGCATCCGCGACCGCGGCGAACTGCGCGAAGGCTTCCACGCCGACATCGCCATCTTCGACCCGGCCGAAGTGCAAGATCACGCCACTTACGACGACCCGCACCAATACGCCACCGGCATGGTCCACGTCCTCGTCAACGGCGTCCCGGTCCTGCGCGACGGCGAACACACCGGCGCCCTCCCCGGCCAGGTAGTGCGCGGCCCCGGCTGGGTGGGGTGGGAATAACGCCTGCTTGTTGTGCTCAAAGCCAGGAGCTAATCAGGAAAATTTCTTGAGTTTCCAGTAGCTCCGGTAATTCCGGATGATTCTCCAGGAAGCCGGAGTCTTGAGCCACAAGCTTGTCGATCACTCGATCATAGATCGCGAAAGCGTCTGTGCCGGTCAGCCGGGAGGTATAGATAATGCCATCCACTTCCTCATGATCCGCGTGGATAGTTCTGCCCAGAGAGCGCCCCGCCGCGTGGTTCCGCGCATTGATTGAGTCAGTCGGCACACCGAGAATCAAGCAACCGTCGCCGCGCAAATCCAGCAAGTTCAACTCCGCGGCTGGTTTTGTCGAAACGCTTACCCATGCCCGCTCTGTGATCTCCAGCAATCTCAATTGCCTTTTTGATTTGTGAACGAACCTGTCGCGCAAAACGGTTTCAATGAGCGCGGTCGCAAATTCGGGCGCCGCATACAGGACACGATAGCCATCCTCGCTCGAAACGAAGCGCGAATCTCCACGCGAGACACCAAGCGGCGTCTTCAGAAATTGCTTTGGAATTACTCGAAAACAGGAAGTCAGGCTGGTTTTTGTTAGTACTTTTTCGACTCGGCTGCGAGAGATACGCCTGTTGCTCACGAAAAGTCCATGCCAAAACCGGATGAGGCATGAACGACTTCGTCAATCTTGCCCGCCTTGAGCTTGTCCAGAGGGCGCGCCGTATCGTCGGCGAAGGGCCACTCCTGGGAAAGAAAAGCCCAGGCCAGCTCAGGGTTGTCGATGACGGCCGCAATTTTGGCAATGCCCGGCACGACTTTTCCCGGGCCCAATATCTGTTCTTTTGGAATCGTGAGTCCGCGCTTGGTGGACCGCCACCCGAGCAAAACGTTTTTGTTTACCCAAGCATAGACCGTAGCGCGTGTGATCTTCAGAAGTTCGGCGGCTTTGGTTACTCCAAGAAATTCTTCGCCTGTAGAATCCTGTTTTACGAACCGTTCGAGCGATTCGGGTACTTCAGCGCTTTCCTGAACTTCGCATTGCCTGGCCGCCGCCTCAAGCGCGGCCGCCACGACTATTCGGGCTTCGCGCGGGCGCTGCGCGACATATCTGGCCGCGAAATCGGAGAGATGGAGATTGCGGATTCCATCCTTGTCGAACCGCTCCCGTTCGCGAGACAGTTTCCGCGCTTGAACCATCAGTATTCCCAGACAATTTCTTCAACGACGAATCATACAGTACTTTGTATAGTATGTCTATTTCGTATAAGAATCTGTGGGCTACTCCTCCGCCTCAAGCGCCTCCTGGGCTCTGGCGCCGCGGATGATGTTGGTCATGCCGTAGTTGCCTTCGTGGCAGGCGTATTCGTAAAGCTGGCCGGCCACCTTGGTCATGGGCACGATTACCGTCATCCTGTCGGTGAAGGTCGATGGGTCGTCGATGGTCCACTCGTAATCGACCGTGTACTCGTCGATGCGGGTGAATTTTTCCGTCAGCAGCTTGTCCTCAGAGTGGCCGAATCCGCCGAAGCTCTGGGTCAGCCCGTTGAAATTGCGGGTTTCCACCACCAGCGTATCGCCCTCGTAATAGCCGCGCGAATCGCCCGACCACAACCCGATATTCTTATCGAGCGGCGGCCGCTCGCCGATGGGCACGATGCGGGCGTCGTGAATCATCTCGGTGAGGATGACGGCGGTGTCCTTGTTCTGGAAGATCTGCACATTGTTGTTGTACAGGCTCGGCATGAACGGCGGGCCGGAATTGAAACCGACAATGCAACGCTCCGACAGCCCGCGATCCTCCGGCCCATCCTTGCCGATGCCGCCGACGACGAATCGCACGGGCCGCTGGCCCGGCACGTCATCGCCAAGCCCGCCAAAGACGATTTCCACGCCCTCGACCGTGGCGGGCATCTGCCCATCGGTCGGATAAACGATGTGCGAAGTCCGAATCCGGTCGGTAATGCCGGCGCTTTCGACCCAGAAATCGTTATAACCGCCCGGATCGTCGGTCGCCACGGGCCGCGGCACGGCCTGGTCCGAAGCGGCGTCCGCCGCCGCCAGGCGGGCGCGCAACTCCTCGATTTCCTCCGGCGTCATGAACTCACGATCGCCAAAGCGCTCGGGCCGCGTCAGCGGCACGTTGGAAGAAAAGTTCCACACGCCTTGCAGGTCAGGATGCCCCCATTCCGTACGCGGCGCCACAAAGTCATCCTGCGC
>JAJDSZ010000119.1 GCA_022827425.1 Pseudomonadales bacterium
TGGTTCAACATGTATTGCAGAAATAGTAGTTCGGTTTGCGCCGTTTTGCCGATTTTTACGTCCTCAACGATGCGGTCCTTGTCGAGCCGCCCGGAAAACGGCGGATTGGCGAGGATGACGTCGAATCCATTCGCTGGCAGACCGAGTTCGCTCTTGGCGGCGCGGTCGAGTGATCGGGTCAGCGCGTCGCGCCGCAGGATGCGCACATGATCCAACCCGCGCAACGTCAGGTTCATCGTGGCGAGGCGCACCATCTGCGGGTCCACGTCGGCGCCAAAAAAGGTCGCTTCGTGCAACTGCTTCACAGCGTCGCGGCTCAGCGTGTCGCCAAGCCCGCGCCGGATCGTTTTACCGTCGACTTCGATCTCTTCGATGCCCTCGGGGGACGAGTTGGCGAGCCGGATGTGGTCCCATGCGCCGACCAGGAAGCCGGCGGTGCCGGCAGCCGGGTCGTAGATCGTCTCGCCGATGCGGGGGTCAACCAGTTGAACCAGAGCGCGGATGACATGGCGCGGCGTGCGGAACTGTCCCAGTTCGCCCGCCTGCCGGATTTGGCGCAGCACATGCTCAAACAGGTCGCCCTTGGTGTCCGCGTCCACTCGGTCGAGATGCAGGTCGTTCAACTGGCTGACCACTTGCGTCAATACCGTCGGCTCGTCGATCACCAGTCTCGCGCCGTCCATGAAGTCCGTCGCGCCGTTTTGCGCGAGTTCGGCGTGGAAGGGGAAAACCTCCTCGCGCACCCAGTTGACCAGTCGTTCGCCGTTCAGCGCGTCCGCCCAAGAGGACCAGCGCAGTTGCGAGCGCGGCACCGCCCCCATACCGGGTTCGCGGGCGTTACGCGGGTCGCGCAGCTCCCATTCGCCGTCAAAAACGCTTTGATATGCTTCCGCGCCCGGCCTTTGCGAAGAGCGCTCCCTGGCCGCATCCGCCGACTCGTACATGTAGAAGTAGATCAGGAAGCTGAGTTGTTCCGCATTCTGGGCCGGATTCGGGTAGCCGCCGCCGAACAGATAGTCGCGGATGCGGTCAATGCCGCGCCGTAGTTCGGGCGTCATGGGCATATCGCTGTCCTTCCTCCATGCTGAATCGTCCAGGTGCGGTAATGTCGCACCCGTTCGTCGCTCACGACCGGTCGAATACCGCGGCGTTGAAACCGGCAATCAGCCGGTCGAGATTTTCTTCGCCGCCGAACACGCGCCGCGCCTGATTGTAACCCCCCAGCGCGGCGAAAGGATGCTCGTCGAAATCCCACCCGCCAAACGTTTCCATGTTCATTGCGTCCGCCCTGACCCGGCTGCCGATCAGGCTGGCCCAGCGCGACTGTTCCGCGTTGAATTCTTCGTGTTCGCCCCGCCACGCTTCGAAGCGCATGCCGACTTCCGCGGCGCGGGATTCGTGTTCCGGGGTGCGGACGATCCTGCCGTTCCCGTCGAGTGTGAGCCAATCGCGGCTCGCCGGGTCGATGTGGTCGTTCACGTCGAGGGTCAGCAGCGCGCGCTGCCCACTTGGCTGTCCCTTCGGTGGGCGTTCCTGAACGAAACCGCCCGAGATCTCATCGTCGTCGTCATCGCCGTGGAAGTCGGTTACTCCCACGAAGTCGAAGATTGTAAACCCTTTCTTGCCGATGTGCGAAGCTTTTCTCGTTCCCCGGCCGCGCATCTGCCGGTAGAGGATGGCGCTGCGGGTGAACCGAGCCATGACCAGGTTCACCACTTCCGGACAATCGAATCCGGTGTCCAACATGTTCACGCTGACAAGGATTTTCGGGAATTCTTCTTCCTTGAATCGCTTGATGATGGCGCTCGCGTCGGGAGCGGGTCCGCCGCCGACATCGCTCACCACGAAATCCGCGTAGCGCGTGGATGGGTGGGGCTTTTTGTCCGCGAAATGCGCGTCGAACATCTCTGCGAGCGTTTCGGCGTGGCGCCTTGTGACCGCGAACACGATGGTCTTGCCGGCGGTGGGCCAGCGCTGTTTTCCGTCGCGGCCCATGAAGCCCTTCTCGTGGGCGTCCCGGAACTCCCGTACCATGGCACGGTTGCGCTCGGGGATGGTGAATCTGCGCTCCAGGGCGCGCGGGTCCACCTTGATCTGGTCTGAAATCGTGAACAGTTCTTCGAACTCGGTGCGGGTTTGTTCCTCCATTGCGCTCCAGTCGAGTTCGCCCCGACCGATCTCGAAACCATTTTCCTCGGCGGTCTTGACGGTCATCGCCCGGTAAATGCGGTAGGGAACCAGATGGCCTTCCCTGATCGCCTGACTCAGGGTGTAGCGATAAGTGGGTTCGGCCAGTTCGAAGAATCGCAACGTGTCGCGCACGAACAGCCCGTCCTCGGGATCGGGCATTTCATCGGAATCAACGACGCAGGGGGTGGCGGTAAGGCCAAGCTGGATGGCGTCAAAATGCCGGAGCGCGCCGCTCCACTTGCCATAAATCGAACGATGACATTCATCGGTGATGACGAGATCAAAATAGCCGGGAGAGAGTTCGCGGTATTCCGTGATCATGGTTTGCAGGGTTGCGATGGTGATGCGCTTGGCGCGATCGAAGTTCCGGCTGGTCCGCAGCACCTGAGAGGGATAATCCCGCAAATGGTCGGTAAAGGCGTCCTCTGCTTGTCGGGCCAGGGCGATTCGGTCAACCAGAAAGAGTACGCGGGTGACAATGCCCGCCTCGAACAGTCGTTTGATGAAGGCTGCCGCTGTGCGGGTCTTGCCGGTTCCGGTGGCCATCTCGACGAGGAGTTTGCGGCGCCCGAGGGAAACTTCGGTTGAAAGCGCTTTGATGCATTCGAGTTGGTAGTCACGGCTTACGATTTTCTGGTCGATGATCACTTTCGAGAGGTCGCGGCTGATCCGCCGTGCGGCGATCCGCCTTTCAAGATCGTCCTGGGAATAGAAACCCGCGATCTGCCGCGAGTGGGCGTCCGAGTCACGGTCCAGAAAACGCACTTCCTCGCCGTTCGACAGAAACACGAACGGCACATTCAATTGTTCGGCGTAATGCAACCCCTGATCCTGGGCTGTAATGGGATCGATACCGGAACGTTTCGCTTCCAGTGCCGCCATGGGGCGCCCTTGCCGGTCGCAGAGCACATAGTCGGCCTGGGTGCCGTCGGGCAGCGACTGCTCGAACAGTACGCTCGATCCATCCTTGAAATTCCATCCCGCATCCTTGAGCAAATCGTCGATCTTGACGCGGGAAAAAGCTTCGGTCTTGTTGTTCATTCGCTGCGCGCCAGCAGCCACCAGCGCATGGTTTGGGTGACCAGGCCGGCGGCGTCCTGCTGGACGAAATGGTTGGCGCCGGGGATGGCGACGATGGTGGTGTCGCTGTCGTTCCAGTCCCAGGTGTTGTTGAGGCCGTCGGAATGCAGGGCGGTGTCGTCCAGGCCGTGGAAGACCAACAGCGGGGCGTTGAGCTGGGGCGCGGGGCTGGTGGCGATGGAGTCGCCGCCGGCGGCGGAAGGGTAGTTCTGCTTGTAGTAGGCCAGCATGGCGTCGAAATCGGACCGCTGGAAGGCTTCGATGTAATGCGCTCTGGCTGCCGGGTCGCTGACCCAGCCGGACAGGGTTTCCGCGGTCATGGGGCCGCCGAAGAAGATGTCCGGGTCGCTGGCGTTGCCGGCCTGAAAGGCCCGGGCGTAGCCGCTGTTCTGTTGCTGTTCGGCGTTGTTCGCCAGTTCCCGGCCCAGGCCATTGGGATGGGGCAGATTGAGGATGATGAGCCGGTCGAGCATTTGCGGCATGGCGAAGGCGAACTGCCAGGCCACGGCGCCGCCCCAATCGTGGCCGACGATAGTGGCGCTTTCCTCGCCCAGATGGCGGATCACCGCCGCCACATCGCTCACCAGCAGGCGCATGTCGTAGTTGTCCTGCCCCGCCGGGGCGCCGCTGCGGTTGTAGCCGCGCTGGTCGATGGCCACCACCCGGAAACCGTCCCGCAATCCTTCCATCTGGTGGCGCCAGCTATACCAGAAATCGGGAAAGCCGTGGATCATCACCACCAGCGGCCCTTCGCCCAGGGCGGCGTAATGAATTTCCACGCCATCGCTGTCGGCGTAACCGTGTTCGACTTCGTCCATGATGTCGGCGAATGCGCTTGCCGCCATCAGGATTGAAGCGAGCGGCGCGATGAATCCGAGAGTGAGTTTCATGGGATATCTCCAGTCAGGCGATTAGCAGGGCCGGCAGGCGTTCGATGAACCAGTAGGTGGCGATGGCGCCGAGGCCGTAGGCGAGGCCGCGTTCGACGCTGAACATGAGGTCGCGTCCCAATCGGTTCAGGGCGTACCATCCACCCAGCAAGACGCAGATGAATCCCACTTGGCCGAGTTCCACGCCGATATTGAAAAACAGCAGCGCCAGGGGGATATCGGCGTCGCTGAGGCCGAGTTCCCCCAGGGCGCCCGCAAAGCCGAAGCCATGCAGCAGGCCGAACAGGAAGGCCACCAGCCAGGGGCGGCGGTGGACCAGGGTCAACTCGCCGCGCTGGCCCATGATGATCTCCCGGGCGAGAAAGGCGATGGACAGGGCGATGAGCACTTCCACCGGCGCCCCGGGCACGGGGAATACTCCCAGCACGGCGCAGGCCAGGGTGATGCTGTGGGAGATGGTGAAGGCGGTTACCGTTTGCACAAGCTTCCAGAAGCCCTGCATCAGCAGCAACAGGCCAAGCACGAACAGCAGATGATCGATGCCGAACAGGATATGTTCGGCGCCGCTGATGAGATAACGCCCGGCGAGCCGGGTCCAGGAACCCGCGCCGGCTTTGAGTTCATTCATGGGAACTTCGATTCTCGCGCCATCGCCGGGGATATAGGTGCTGATTCCGCCGCCATCCGCCCAATTGGCGATGACCAGCACGCCGGAAAGTCCCCAGGGGAAGTTCAGGTTGTCGTCGATGTTCAGCCCCGGCTCGCAGGCGAAACGATAGGAGTAGGCGGCTGGCGGCAGGCTGGTGCAGCGCTCGGGCAGGATACGCTCGATATTGAACAGCGGCGGCACCTGGGCGTCGACTACCGAAAGCCGATAAGAGCCGGGCGTTTCTTCTTGCAGAATCACCCGGGCGACGCCGGTGATATTGATGTCGTGGGCGGCGGCGCCCCCCGGGGTTAGTGTCAGCAACAGTGCCGGCAACAGCGTCAGCAGCCAGGCCGGACCGGCCAGGCGAATGTCGCCCGGGCGCTCAGTCATTGATGACGATGACATAGTCTTCCCAGAGCTGGTCGACTTCGATTTGCAGCAGGCGGTCTTCCTCGGTGGCGATCCAGTCGAGCCGCACCCGGTCGATGATTTCATCGAATTCCGGCAACTCCGCCGCGGTGCGCTCCAGCACCCGCATCCAGTGCTGGCCTCGGGTGCTGACGAATGGCCCCACCCATTCATTCATCGCCGCGGCGAAGACCTCACCGGCGAATTCATCGTCGAAGATATACGACAAATCGAGGAGGTTCACTCGGGGCAGGGGTGAGACCGAACCCTCCTGCAGCGCGAGTATTGCCTCGGGCTCTTCGCCCGCCGCGAGCATGGCGGCGACTCCCGGCGCGGGTTCGTCCGTGGTATTGAACACGAGCTCGTCCACGGTTACCGTTTCCAGCGAGGTATAGCGCACATGGTTGGTGTCGTAGTAGCTGCGCAGTTCGGCCTCGTCGGGCTGGATCACGCCGCCGGATAGCACATGGCGCATTTTCTGGGCGAGCATGTCGTGGATGCGGGCGTCATTGTCGAGTTCGAGCCGCATGGCCTCGCGCACCAGAATCCGTTCCTCGATATAGAACGCAGCCACTTGTTCGCTTTCCTCTTCGGTCAGCTCCCGCCCGCTGGAAAGTTCCTGCATGAAAATGCGGGCGTCGATATCCTGCTGGCTGATCTCTATCAATTCGCCGCCGCCGAGGCTGGAAGCGCCGTAGACGCCGAACAGCAGCAGCGCCAGTACCACGAAATGCGTCATGGGTTCGCGCAGCAACTTGCGCAGAATGGATGATTTCGGCTGGTTTTCCGACATGGCTTCCACCGCGTGTTTTTCCGTCACGCTGAGTTTCTATATAGTAGGGGCTCGTTGCAAGCGCTTCTCTCGGGAATTCCTGCGGCGCAGGCTCCCAGGGTGGGGGAGTTGTGCCAGTCGGGCTGAGATTCTGCGACTACGCTTCGCTCCGCGCAGAATGACAGGCGGGAGCCTTGCCGCGAGCCAAGCGCAACGAAAAACATCAGTTGGAGGAGCGCCGGAATGGAAAGACTGAGCGATGAGTACCTCGCTTCCTGTCCCCGGGACGGCAAGCTCATCCTTCGCGGGCACAGCATGACCCGCATAGAGACCTTTGTCGATGCGGCCTTCGCCTTCGCCCTGACCCTGCTCGTCATCAGCATCGACGAGATTCCCCGCAGCCCGGCCCAGCTCGTGGAAACCGCGAAGGACATTCCCGCCTTCCTGATCAGCGCCTTCTTTATCGGCCAGTTGTGGCTGGTTCACGTGGGCTGGAGCCGGATATTCGGCTTGCAGGATCGGCTCACCGTCGTGCTCAGCCTCGCCATCGTCATGTTCGTGCTGGTGTTCGTCTACCCGCTGAAGCTGATGTTCCAGTCGGGCATCTTCTATTTTTCCGGCGGCGCCTTTGGCGCCAATATCATGGTGGATGACGGCGAATGGACCGATATCCACGTGGCCGACATGTTCCTGTTTTCGGCCGCCGGCGTGCTCGGTCTGGCGCTGATCGTCATCGGCCTGTATCTGAACGGGCTCCGCCACCGCGCTCCGCTGCGCCTGACCCCCTACGAGGTGTATCTCAGTTGGCGGCGAATTGCCCAGGCGTCCACAGTGGGCGTGGTGGCGGTACTCTGCGGCGGCGGCGGCTTGTTCCTGACCGGCGCCACCTTGCCCTGGGCCGGCCTGGGTTATTCCGTCCTGTTCATCGCCATGCCGCTGGTGGGCCGGATATTCGCCTATCTGTACCCGCCCCCGGACGGTTGACGCCGCTATACAGCCCCGGCGCGCGTCTGTATAATCCGCTCTTTGCAGGTACTGTCATCCCATGTTGCGAATTGTTGAAGAAGCCCTGACATTCGACGACGTCCTCCTCCTGCCCGCCCACTCGACCGTTCTGCCCGCGAGGGTCGCCCTCGGCACCCGCCTTGCCCGGGAGATTCCACTCAATATTCCGCTGATTTCCGCCGCCATGGACACGGTGACCGAGTCCCGGCTCGCCATTGCCATGGCCCAGGAGGGCGGCCTCGGGGTAATCCACAAGAACATGAGCATCGAGCGGCAGGCTCGGGAAGTGCGGCTCGTGAAGAAATTCGAAAGCGGCGTGGTGCGCGACCCCATCACCATCCCGGTGGAGGCCAGGGTTCGCGATCTTGTGGAACTCATGCGCGAGCACAACATCTCCGGCATGCCCGTGGTGGACGACAACCGGCTCGTGGGCATCGTAACCAGCCGCGATGTGCGTTTTGAAGCCGATCTCGCCGCCAGTGTGGCGAACATCATGACCCCAAGGGAGCGGCTCGTCACCGTGGGCGAGGATTATGATATCGGGGAGGTCAAGAGGCTGCTGCACCAGCATCGCATCGAAAAGGTGCTGGTGGTCAACGGCGATTTTGAACTGCGCGGACTGATCACCCTCAAGGATATTCGCAAGTCCGAGGATTTTCCCAGCGCCTGCAAGGACGGGCTCGGCCGTTTGCGGGCCGCGGCGGCGGTTGGGGTCGGCGGCGACAATGCCGAACGCGCAGAGGCCATCGTCGAGGCGGGGGTGGATGTCATCGTGGTGGATACCGCCCACGGCCACTCCGAAGGCGTGCTGAACCAGGTGCGGGAGATCAAGCGCCGCTACCCGGAAATTTCCGTGGTGGGCGGCAATATCGCCACCGCCGAAGCCGCCAGGGACCTTGCCGCGGCGGGGGCCGACGCGGTGAAAGTGGGAATCGGCCCCGGGTCGATCTGCACCACGCGCATTGTCACCGGGGTCGGCGTGCCGCAGATTTCCGCGGTGGCCAATGTGGTGGAGGCATTGCGGGGCACTGATGTTTGTGTGATTTCCGACGGCGGCATCCGCTATTCCGGCGATATCGCCAAGGTGCTTGCCGCCGGCGCCCATGTGGTCATGGTGGGATCGCTGCTCGCCGGTTCGGAAGAGGCGCCGGGGGAGGTCGAGTTGTACCAGGGCCGCAGCTACAAGTCCTACCGGGGCATGGGTTCCCTGGGGGCGATGTCATCCTCCCAGGGCTCCAGCGACCGCTATTTTCAGGATCTGGCTTCCGGCGCGGAAAAACTCGTGCCGGAAGGCATCGAGGGCAGGGTGCCCTACAAGGGTTCGATGTCGGCCATTGTCCATCAGTTGATGGGGGGGCTGCGCTCGAGCATGGGTTACACCGGCTGCGAATCCATCGCGGAATTGCGCAGCCGCGCGCAATTCGTCAAGATCACCGCCGCGGGCATTTCCGAATCCCACGTGCACGATGTCAGCATCACCAAGGAAGCTCCCAATTACCAGGTCTATTGAGAACGATGGCCGCTGATATCCATGCACAGAAAATCCTGGTGCTGGATTTCGGCTCGCAATACACCCAGTTGATTGCGCGCCGGGTGCGCGAAGCCGGGGTGTATTGCGAGATTCGCGATTACGACATCAGCGAAGCCGGGGCGCGGGATTTCAATCCCCGGGGCATCATCTTTTCCGGGGGGCCTGAATCCGCCGGGGAGCGTGCCGCGCCGGTGCCGCCGGATCATTTGTATTCGCTCGGCGTGCCGATTCTCGGCATCTGTTACGGCCTGCAGATCATGGCCGAGCATTTTGGCGGCAAGGTGGAAGCTTCCCCCAAATCCGAGTTCGGTTTTGCCCGGGTTGCCATTGAAAACCCCGGCCGCCTGCTGCGGGGAATTGAAGACCGCATTGGCCTCGATGGCAAGGCGCAGCTCGATGTCTGGATGAGCCATGGCGACAAGGTAAGCCGGGCGCCGCCGGGCTTCGCCATCGCCGCCGCCACCGGCAGCGCGCCGATTGCCGCGCTTGCCGACGATGAGCGGGGCTTTTATGGCCTGCAATTTCATCCCGAAGTCACCCATACCGCCCAGGGACAGCGCATCATCGAACGATTCGCGCATGAGATTTGCGGCTGCGAATCGCTGTGGACGCCAGACAATATCATTGATGACGCCATCGCCATGGTGCGCGAAAAGGTCGGTGGGGATCGGGTCCTGCTCGGCCTCTCCGGCGGCGTCGATTCCGCGGTGGTGGCGGCTCTGCTGCATCGCGCCATCGGCGATCAATTGTGCTGTGTTTTTGTGGACAATGGCCTGTTGCGCCTGCGCGAAGGCGATCAGGTCATGGCTACCTTCGCCGCCAATATGGGCATCCGGGTCATCCGCGCCAATGCCGAAGAACAGTTTCTTGAAAGACTGCGGGGCGTTGCGGAACCCGAGGCCAAGCGCCGCATTATCGGCAACACCTTTGTCGAAGTATTCGAGCGGGAAGCCGCCCGGCTTAGCGGGGTGCGCTGGCTCGCCCAGGGCACCATCTATCCCGATGTGATTGAATCCGCCGGTTCCCGCACCGGCAAGGCCCGGGTGATCAAGTCGCACCACAATGTGGGCGGCCTGCCGGAAACCATGAAGCTCGAATTGCTTGAGCCATTGCGGGAATTGTTCAAGGATGAAGTGCGCAAACTCGGGCTTGAACTCGGGCTGCCATACAAGATGGTCTACCGCCATCCTTTCCCCGGCCCCGGCCTTGGCGTGCGGGTAATCGGCGAGGTTCGCAAGGAGTATTGTGAAGTATTGCGCCTGGCGGACGCCATTTTTATCGAGGAACTGCACCGGGCGGGAGTGTATGAGCGGGTAAGCCAGGCCTTTGCGGTTTTCCTGCCGGTAAAATCCGTGGGCGTGGTGGGGGACGCCCGGCGTTACGCCTGGGTGATCGGACTGCGGGCGGTGGAAACCGTCGACTTCATGACCGCGCGCTGGGCGCGGCTCGACGTGGAACTGCTGGAAGCGGTTTCCAATCGCATCATGAATGAAATTCCCGATGTATCACGGGTGACTTACGATATTTCAAGCAAGCCACCCGCGACCATCGAGTGGGAATAGCCGAATTTCCTAGCTCGACTTTTCGTTGCGAACCGCGACAAATCCCGACTGTCCCTTGCCCCTTGCCCGGCGCACGGTGTAGCCATAGAGACCGAGATTCAGTTTACCGCCCGCCGTGTGCGCGGTAAGCGCTTCCACAATCTGGTCGGCCACGGGATCGGACTTCGGCGCTTCGGCAGTGGTCTGCCGCACAAGCCACTTGCTGAACGCATCATCGGCGAGGTCATCACCAATGGATTTGCGCAAGGCAGTCAGTTTTCTGATCTGTCCCTTCGTCAGGGTTGATTCATCAATAGCCATATTTGTTTCCTGCAAATTTTCAAAAGCGGTCCTGAAGACCCGGAAATTCCGTTTTGAAGACCCGCTCCAAAACGCGGAGGAGAGAATACTCAAGTTTTTCCGCAGCATCAAGCATTGAAATGCAATTTCAGCGATGAATCTGCCAATGAACTTGCCACGATACTCTTTGTGACCTGCGCACCATCGAAATTCTTTCAAAATGTTTTTAGGAGTGAGGATCGAAAAGCCTTTCGCTTACCCGCCCCGCAATCCTGGTATACACTTGTCGTCATGAACTCAAAAAACATCCTGCGGAAACCATGTGGATCGATAAATTCCGGAGCCGGAATAGTGGATACCGGGGAAGCAGCGGGGGCCGCCCGGGACTCGCGCTTCATGGAAATGGCGCTGGAGCTTGCCCGGGAAGCGGGAAACCATGCGGAAGTTCCCGTGGGCGCCGTGCTCGTGCGAGCCGGTGAAGTCATTGGCCGGGGGCGCAACAGCCCGCTGAGCGCACGCGATCCCACTGCCCATGCCGAAATCGTCGCCCTGCGCGCGGCGGCCGCCGAAGCCGGCAATTACCGCCTGCCGGACGCCACGCTCTACGTCACCATCGAACCCTGCGCCATGTGCGTTGGCGCCATGGTCCACGCCCGCATCGCCCGGCTGGTTTTCGGTGCCAGAGAGACCCGGGCCGGCGCCGTGGTCAGCCGGGAGACGCTCGCCGAAAAAACCTGGCTCAATCACCGCATCGAAGTCACCGAAGGCATTCTCGCCGAGCCATGCGGCGCCCTGCTGCGGAGTTTCTTCGCCAACAAACGCTAATGCCGGCGCAGGCTCCTGGTAAATCCTTTATCATTGCGCCCTGTTTTCGGAAAAGTTCCAGTCCACCATATCGCTCCGGGAATCATTCATGCAGGTGCTTTACGGAGGCACGGCGCTCTCGCCATTCAAGACCGCCAATCTGCTCACCGCGCTGCAGGCGGTCGACCCGGCGCTGGAAGCTGTCTCGGCCCGTTTTGTCCACTTCCTTGATCGTGGAACCCTTGATTCCCCGGACCGGGAAAAACTCGAATCCCTGCTGCGATACGGCGCCGCCTTCACCGGCGAAGCCGGCCCGGCAAGCGCTCTGGTGGCGCCGCGGCCGGGAACGATTTCGCCCTGGTCGAGCAAGGCCACCGACATTCTCGGCAATTGTGGCCTGGGACATCTTGGCCGCATCGAGCGTGGAATCCTTTTTCATTTCGCCGCCGATGGGCTTGCGGACGGCTGGCCGCCGCTGATTCACGACCGCATGACCCAGGTGGTGCTGCCCGACATGGCGGCGGCAGCGTGCCTGTTCCGGCGACAGCAAGCACGCCCCATGGCCATGGTGGACGTGCTCGCCGGCGGGCGCGGCGCCCTGGTTGCGGCAAACCGGGAAATGGCCCTGGCGCTGGCGGACGACGAGATCGAATACCTGTTGGAAAATTTCCGGGCGTTGGGGCGCAATCCCACGGATGTGGAACTGATGATGTTCGCCCAGGCCAATTCGGAACATTGCCGCCACAAGATCTTCAATGCCTCCTGGACCATCAACGGCCAGACCAGCGACGAATCCCTGTTCGACATGATCCGGCATACCCACCGCAGTGCGCCGGATGGCGTGCTGTCGGCCTACCGGGACAATGCCGCGGTGATGGAAGGTGGCATGGCCGACCGATTTTTCCCGGACCCGCGGTCGCGCCGCTATGGTCACCACCGGGAATCCGTGCATATTCTGATGAAAGTGGAAACCCATAATCATCCCACCGCCATTGCGCCGTTCCCCGGCGCATCCACCGGTTCCGGCGGCGAAATCCGCGACGAAGGCGCCACCGGAGTCGGCGCCAAGCCCAAGGCGGGGCTGACCGGATTCAGCGTCTCCAACTTGCGGATTCCGGATTTTCCCCAGCCCTGGGAAGAAGATTTCGGCAAACCCGGCCAGATTGCCTCGGCGCTCGAGATCATGCTCGAAGGACCGGTCGGCGGCGCAGCCTTCAACAACGAGTTCGGCCGGCCGGCGCTCTGCGGCTATTTCCGCAGCTTTGAAGAGCGCGTCGACGGCGAGTTGCGCGGCTATCACAAGCCCATCATGATTGCCGGCGGTCTCGGCAACATCCGCCCGGAGCATGTGCAAAAAGGCGGGGTGGGTCCCGGCGCGAAACTCATCGTGCTCGGTGGCCCCGCCATGCTGATCGGGCTTGGCGGCGGCGCGGCGTCTTCCATGGCTTCCGGCGCGGCAAGCGAGGAACTCGATTTCGCCTCGGTGCAGCGGGACAATCCCGAAATGCAGCGCCGCTGCCAGGAAGTGATCGACGCCTGCTGGCAACTTGGCCCGGCCAATCCCATCAGCTTCATCCACGACGTGGGTGCCGGCGGGCTCGCCAACGCCCTGCCGGAACTGGTCAAGGACGCGGGCGCCGGGGGAGTATTTTCGCTGCGGGCCATTCCCAGCGCCGAGTCGGGCCTGTCACCGTTGGAAATCTGGTGCAATGAAGCCCAGGAACGCTATGTGCTTGCGCTGAAGGCGGAGAATCTGGCGCTGTTTTCCGGAATCTGCGAAAGGGAACGCTGTCCTTTCGCCGTGGTGGGGGAAACCCTGCCCGACAAGCGGCTTTCCCTCGACGATGCGCATTTCGGCAATCGCCCCATCGACCTGCCCATGGAGCTGCTGTTTGGCAAGCCGCCGGCCATGCACCGCCGTGCCGGCCTGCCGCCGCGGCATGAGAGTGAGTTCGAAGCCGGTGGCATCAGCCTTGCCGAGGCCATCGAGCGGGTGCTTGCCTTGCCCGCAGTGGCGAGCAAGTCCTTTCTCATAACCATCGGCGACCGCAGCATTACCGGCCAGGTGAGCAGGGATCAGATGGTGGGGCCCTGGCAAACGCCGGTGGCCGACGCCGCGGTAACCATCAATTCCTATACCGGCCATGCCGGCGAAGCCATGGCCATGGGGGAAAGGGCGCCGCTGGCCCTGCTTGACGCGCCAGCGGCGGGGCGGATGGCGGTGGCCGAGGCGATTACCAATATCGCCTGCGCCGACATTGCCGCCATCGGCCGGATCAGGCTTTCGGCCAACTGGATGGTGGCGGCCGGCCACGGCGGCGAGGACGCGAAACTGTTTGCCACGGTGCGGGCGGTGGCCAGGGAGTTCTGCCCGGAACTCGGGGTCTGTATTCCCGTGGGCAAGGATTCGATGTCCATGCGCAGCGTGTGGCAGGCCGAAGACGGCGCCGAGCGCAGCATGACGGCGCCGCTGTCGCTGGTGATCAGCGCCTTCGCTCCCGTGGGCGATGTGCGGCGAAGCTGGACGCCGCAGTTGCGACTCGACCTGGGCGCCAGCCGCCTGCTGCTGTTCGATATCGGTCGCGGCCGCAACCGCCTTGGCGGCTCCGCCCTCGGCCAGGTCTGCCGCCGCATTGCCGGCGCTCCGCCGGATGTGGATGATCCGGGCTTGCTGCGAGCCCTGTTTGCCCTGCTGGCCGAATGTCGCCAACACAATCTGGTGCTGGCGTATCACGACCGCTCCGACGGCGGGCTGATGGCGACCGCTCTCGAAATGGCTTTCGCCGGTCGCTGCGGGCTGGAGCTGGAACTGCCGGATGCGGGCGAGGCTTTGGCGGAGCTTTTCGCCGAGGAAATCGGCGTGCTGCTGCAGGTGCGCGAAAGCGATGTGGCCCTGCTCCGGGAAATGGCTGAAACAAGAGGACTGACAGCCTGCCTGCGGGAAATTGGCGAGCCCGCCGGACATGGGGATATCGTGGTCAGGCAATCTGGCCGGGAAATCCTGCGCCGGCCCCGGATTGCGCTGCAGCGCCGCTGGGCGGCGACGAGCTACCACATGCAGCGTCTGCGCGATAACGCCCAATGCGCCCGGCAGGAATACGATTCCCTGCTCGACGACGATGACCCGGGCATATGTTTCGAAACCGGTTTCGACCCCCGGCAGGACATTACCGCGCCTTATCTCAATGTGCAGTCCCCGCCCCGGGTCGCGATTCTTCGCGAACAGGGCGTGAATGGCCAGATGGAAATGGCGGCGGCATTCGACCGCGCCCGCTTTGCCGCCATCGACGTGCACATGACCGACCTGATCAGCGGCGCGGTGGACTTGTCGGGCTTTGACGCCCTGGTCGCCTGCGGCGGATTTTCCTACGGGGACGTGCTTGGCGCCGGCGGCGGCTGGGCGAGGACCATCCTTTGCAATCCTGCCCTGCGCAAGCAGTTCGAGGACTTTTTCCATCATCCCCGCAAGCTTTCCCTGGGAGTCTGCAATGGCTGCCAGATGATGGCGCTATTGCGCGAACTGATCCCCGGCAGCGCATACTGGCCCACCTTCCAGCGCAATCTTTCCGAGCAATTCGAGGCGCGCTTCGCCATGGTGCGGGTGTCGGAGAGCCCCTCGGCTTTTTTCGGCGGCATGGCCGGCAGCCGTTTCCCGCTTGCGGTGGCCCACGGCGAAGGCCGCGCGAGCTTTTCGCAACAAATCGACAGCGCGGCCCTGGAGAACCGGATCGCCCTGCGCTATGTGGACAATTACGGCGCCATTGCCGCAAGCTACCCGGCCAACCCCAACGGTTCGGTTGACGGCATCGCCGCCGTGTGCAATACCGATGGCCGGGTTACGATTCTCATGCCGCACCCCGAACGGGTCTACCGCAGCAGCCAGAATTCCTGGCGTCCCGACGGCTATGGGGAAGACGCGCCGGCCATGCGGCTGTTCCGCAACGCCAGAGTCTGGCTGGATTGATCATGAGCAATGACAAGCTGTACAAGATCGAGTGCTACATTCCCGAGTCGCACCTGGAGGCCGTGAAGTCCGCCATGTTCGCCGCCGGCGCGGGCCGGGTGGGAGATTACGACAGTTGCGCCTGGCAAACCCCCGGCCAGGGCCAGTTCCGCCCCATGGAGGGCAGCACGCCTTGGCTGGGACGGAAAGGCAAAGTGGAAACCGTGGCGGAATACAAGGTGGAGATGGTTTGCGGCGGGGAGGTGGTGCGGGAGGTGGTGCGGGCGATGAAGGAGGCGCATCCCTATGAAGAGGTCGCCCACTCTGTACTCCGCTGCGAGAAAATGTAGTCTTCGATCGGTATTGTGCCTGCCGTCCCTGGCGCGACGATTGCGGCTTCGCCAACCCCCAGTCTCGCCGGCCCAGCCGGACGGGCCTCACCCCCAAACGTCATTCCGCGCGGAGCGAAGCGTAGTCGCAGAATCTCATTCTATCCGGCGGTGCCCGCTTCCCGGGCGGAACTCGAACTGATCAGCCGCAGGTCGATTTGATCGCCAATGCGGTGGACGTCGAACATGCGCACCGGGAAGCATTGCCCCGGCGCATCCTGGAAATAGTGCTCCAGCGTGATTCGCACCACCGGAAAGGCCAACTCGTCCCAGGGAATTTCGTCTTCTCCGAACAGCCCCACTTCCAGCGTTTCCCCGGTGAAGCCCAGACCCATGGTTTCGATTTCGGCGCGGAAAAACAGGTAGACCTGGTTGATGCGGGGCAGATTGAACAGCGTATACAGCGTCTGCTCCCCGAGACGGATATGGGCGCCGGCTTCTTCCCTGGTTTCCCGCACCGCGCCGGCGTGGGTCGATTCGCCATTCTCCAGAAATCCCGCCGGCAGCGTCCATTTGCCATGCCGCGGTTCGATGCCGCGCTTGCACAGCAGCACCCGGCCGTCATCGCCGATGGGAACCGTGCCCACCACATTGCGGGGGTTCTGGTAGAAAACCCGGTCGCAGGCGGGGCAGTAATCGCGCAGGCGGTCGTCTCCCGGGGGCACTACCTGGCTTGCCGGCCCGGCGCAGTGGGGGCAGAACCTCATGCGCGCTTGATTTCGCAGTGCAGGCGGAATCGCTTCGAGGTCATGTAGGCTTCCATTTCCCGCAGGCGTTTTTCCAGGTCGCGAAAGGTTCCGGCGCAGTTTTCGGCGGCGTCGCCTTTGGCTTGCGGCTTGCCCCCGGCTGCATCCGGTTCGGGCGCTTCGCGGCGGCGGGAATGTGATCTTCTCCTTCGCCGCCGCTGTCTGCGCTCGTCTTCCAGAAACGGGTCCGGGTCGAGCAGGAAAATACAGAGGATGTACCCGAAAATCGTGAAAGGACCCAATACAAACAGCGAAAGAAACGTCAGCAGGCGGATCCAGAACGGACTGACCTCGAGATAGTCGGCGATTCCCGCGCAGACGCCC
>JAJDSZ010000066.1 GCA_022827425.1 Pseudomonadales bacterium
ATATGCGCATCTTCGAACACGACGGCATGACCTACGCCATGTCCATGCCCGGCCAGTTCTACCGTTCGGCGGACGGCCTGACGAATTTCGAGGAAGGCCCGCGCCTGTTCGTGCCGAACATGCGCCATTCCGCGCTGATCGTGCGGGACGACACGCTGTACGTGTTCTGGACCCGGGTCGGGGACGCGCCGGAGACGATCCTGCTCAGCACCATCGATATCAGCGGCGACTGGAACACCTGGCGCGAATCGCCGGCAGTCGAAGTGTTGCGGCCCGAATTCGATTGGGAAGGCGCCGAGGCCCCGATTGAACCGTCCGTGCGCAGTACGGCGTATGGACAGGTAAACCAGTTGCGCGATCCGGCGATTTACGTCGAAGGCGACGAGGTTTACCTGTTATACGCGGTTGCCGGCGAAAGCGGCATCGCACTTGCACGGGTGGAGTTTCATTGAATAGTTCGAAAGCCGTAACCTTCACGCTTGTCGCCCTGCTGCTCGGCGCCGGCATCGGCTGGGCCGGCAGCCAGGGCAGCGCCTCCTGGGGCGGACTCCCGCTGTTCGCGATCGCCGGCATCATAATCTACCTGATTCACTGGCTGGTATTCATCCCGTCGTACGTTTACCAGACCGAACATTACTTTGACCTGACCGGCAGTATCACTTATCTGTCCTCACTGGGGGCCGTGGCGGTCCTGCACCCCAATCTCGATACTCGCGGCCTGGTGCTCTGCCTGCTCATCGCATTCTGGGCGATTCGCCTCGGCAGCTTTCTCTTCACGCGAGTGAAACGCGCCGGCAGCGACAGCCGTTTCGATCTGATCAAGATCAATTTCTTCCGCTTCCTGCTCACCTGGACGCTAAGCGGCACCTGGGTCTATGTGACCATGGCCGCAGGCCTGGCGGCGTTGAGTTCAGCCGAATCCGTCGGCCTTGATGTCTTTTTCGCGGCGGGGCTCGCATTGTGGCTGGCGGGATTTTTCTTCGAAGTGATCGCCGACACGCAGAAAACGCGGTTTCGCGCCGACTCGGCCAACGAAGGCAAGTTCATCACCAGCGGTCTATGGTCGATTTCCCGCCACCCGAACTATTTCGGCGAAATCGTGCTCTGGATCGGCATCGCGGTGATCGCCTTCCCGGCGCTCTCCGGCTGGCAATACATCACCCTGATCTCCCCGGTCTTCGTGATTTTCCTGCTCACCAGGGTCAGCGGCATCAACCTGCTCGAACGCGCCGGCAAGAAGCGCTGGGGCGACGACCCCGCCTACCAGACCTACCTCGATTCCACCCCCGCGCTCGTGCCTTTCCTCGGCAAGAAGGGCGGCTGAATCCGGTAGATTTATGCCATTTGCTTGCGCTGGCGCTTGGAGCGTGGTTACTCTCGACCGCAATGACCAAATCATCCAAATCGCCGCCACCCGGACAAATGCGGCGTCGAAGTCTTCGAACTGCGCGACGACCACTGGAGACATTGCTTATGACGCAATTTCCAGGAAGAGAAATTCAGGACCGTATGTTCATTGCACGAAGCTTCCCTGCTGGCGGCCAATACGATAGTATTGCTATCATCAATAGCATCCGGGGAGATGACGAATGCCAACCAGTTTACTCGTTCGGAATCTTGACGCCGACCTGGTGCGGCGATTGAAGCGCCGCGCTTCTCGCAATGGACGCTCCGCCGAAGCGGAGCACCGGGAAATTCTTCGTCAGGCCCTGTCCGCCGAAGTCGAACCCGCTTTCGCCGAGATTGCGGCGCATATGCGGAAACTGACCGGGGATCGAAAACACACCCCCGCGGAAGTGCTGCAGCGAGAAGGGCGTCAGGAAAGGTGAAACGACTCATTGTGGATGCCAGCGTGGCGATCAAGTGGGTCGTCGATGAGGTGGATTCCGCCGTCGCCGTGGCCTTGCTGGATCGATTTCCAATGGCCGCGCCGGACTTGCTTGTCGCCGAGTGCGCGAACATACTCTGGAAAAAAGCGCGGCGCGGGGAACTGAGCGCTGACGAAGCGGTAACCGCCGCGCGTATCCTGCAGCATGCCGATCTGGAAATTTTGCCGACCCGGCACTTGATGGATGAGGCGACCCAGCTTGCGATTGACTTGGACCATGCGGCTTATGACTGCGTGTACCTTGTGCTGGCCATGCACAATGGCTGGCAACTGGTTACAGCGGACGATCAATTGCGCCGCAAGCTGGCGCAGGCCTCAAGCGCCGGGAATCGGAAGACGCTTGCAATTTCGTTGCAACAGGCAATGTCGGGCCGGTCTAGGAGCCTGCGCCGCAGGAATTCATGAAAGCGAAAATTCGCTATCGCCGCGCCCCCGGTCGGTCGATTGAGGCGAATATTGGTGAATATGTAACGAAATCGAGCGGCCGAGGGCGTGGATGAGAGCGGATTTGCAGCCGTGAATTCCTGTGGCGCAGGCTCCTGGTCCCGAAACGGATTAACGATCATTTGCCGCGCATCATGGCGATACGAAAATTCCAGGCCTATCCCTTCACTGCGCGAAAAGTTGTACTTCCCTGAGTAACTCGTCTTCGAAGGGTTCGAAGAAGCCTTCGAGTCGCGCGGCGCCTACCGCGTCCCGGTAGCGAACCAGCGAAATCGCCAGCGCCGCGGCGGAGACTACGATCTCGTCTCGCAGAACATCGATGCGGTCGCTCATCGAGGCGATGCCGTCGCGTTTTGCCGCCGCTTCCCCGTCGGTAAGTTCGTCTTCGGCGAGCGATCTTTCCTGCGCGGTTCTGCGGCTGCGAAGATCATCGAGTTCCGCCCGCTGGGAGCGGATCGAATCGGCGCTGAACCTGAGATTGGAAAGCGAATTGTAGACATCCTGCCCCAGTTGCCAGGACTGCTGGAAATCGGCCGCGAGCGCGGCGGGGCAATCGGCCTCCAGGCGCGCGCCCGAGCGGCCCTCCCGATAGCCGTTATCGCTGGTGCAATACAGCATCAGGCCGCTTTCGCGTCCGGCCAGGTATGCCTGGGGGTCGGGAACGACTCCATAGTCCGCGCAGTCGCGTCGATAGCCGTCGAGAACCGAAAGCGCCCTGCCCTGCTGGCCGTCGATTTCGCCGATCACGGTCCAGTCCGCGTTCAGGCACTCCGCTTCCGACATCGAAGCGCAGCCGTGCAGCATGACTGCAACCAGCAGCCACAGCACCGACTTCCTGACGAAATCGATACGTGAAGCCCGGCCGCCAAATGTTGCATACTTGCGAATGCAAGCCGTCATCGACTGTTGAATATTCATAAGTTGAGCCCCCAATGAAACCGCCGCGAATTTTTTTGCCCTGTTGTTACTATCGGCCAGTCCCCACTTGCTGGCCGCGAGCGAAGCCGATTGCCGACTTTTGCTTGATGCTAACCTGCCCGATACGCGAATAACCAGCGCGATGATGCGGGACAGCAGCCAGTTGTTCGTCGCCGGGCCGCCCGTGGTTGGAGAGGGGGCTTGGCAAGCCGGTGGGCAAGAACGAACTCGGCGGCTCGGCGATTCACACCGGCGCAAGCGGCGCCATGGATGCGGACGCATCGGAAAAGATGATGCGTTTCATCGACTTGTGCGACACTTTCCATCTGCCGGTAGTGAATCTGGTGGACAATCCCGGCTTTCTGATCGGTATCGACGCCGAGCGCGCGGGCACCGTTCGGCTGGGCAGCCGGGCCCCGCTGGCGATGTACCAATCCTCGGCGGACTGGGGCTCCCTGCCGGTGGAAGGCGGCGTGCAGGCGGCCTGCGAACGGGACATCGAATCCGCTCCAGACCCTGCGGCCCGGCGCCTGGAACTCGGAGACATGATGGAAAACTACCGTTCGCCCCTGCGCACCGCGGAGGCTTTCGGCATTGAAGAAATCATCGACCCCCGCGATACCCGCCCCCTGCTTTGCGACTGGATCGAACTCGCGTACCGGATCACGGCGACCCAGACCGGCCCCAAAAAGCGCACGATCCAGAATTGACGGGAAGAAGAATGGTTCCGGCGCGGGCGCTGGCTATGCTGCGATGGCCGTTGCCAAGGAGGGATTGAAGCTTGCCGACTGGCGGCACTCCCGAAGAACGCCGCGGGCGTGATTGCCGCACTTGCCGCAATCGAGGCCGACACCGAGTCGCTGCCGCACATCGGACATGCTTGCGTCGCCGCTTTCGCGGCATAAATCGCGAATCTGGTCTTCGGTAACTTGGCGGCAGATGCAGACGTACATGGCCTCCCTCCGGCAACTGGCACCTATTGGAATACAAATGAGAATGATTGTCAACAATATTCGCATGTAAATCTGGAATTTTCTGTCAGGATAGCGAATGGGTGAACGAATCCCTGTGCACAGCGCCCGGCGCGGTGTTCATTCTCAATCTGCCCCGGCTTTCCGCTAGAATGACGCCCCGGGGCGCCAGCGTGGAAGTCGGGAATATCATTGCGCGATCAGGCAGAGCGAATTGATTCCAAGTTTTCGGCTTCCCCTAATCAGGCGGAAGCAGCAGGCTGGCTTGGCGAATTCCGCTGGCTTGCCGCAGCTTGCGGGCTGTTGTTCCTCGCCAAGACCTGGTTCGCCTGGCGACTGGATCTGTACAGCGACGAAATCTTTTACTGGCTGGCCTCGACCCGGCCCGCGCTGGCTTACAGCGACCTGCCCTTTCTCACCGCCCTGCTGGCTGGTCTTGGCTCAGAGCTTGACCCCGGCAATCCGCTGGCGACCCGATCGCTGTTTCTGATCGCCGGCAGTTGCCTGCCGCTGGCTGTGTACTGGATGGCCCTGGCCTGGGTCTGGCGCCGGGACGCCCTGCAGGCGGCCTTTCTCAGTATCTGTATTCCGCTTGGCGGTTTTTTCGGGCTGCTGGCAGTACCGGATGTGCCCATGCTGCTATTCGGCCTGCTCAGTCTCGGCTTTCTGGCGCGGGCCTTGCAAACGGATTCCCGGGGCTGTTGGCTGGGGGCCGGACTCGTCATGGCCCTGGGGCTGTGTACCCATTACCGCTTTTTGCTGTATCCCGTGGCCGCGCTCTTGTATGTGTTGCTGACCGATGGCGGTCACTGGCGCAGACGAGGATTCTGGCTGGCCGCGGGCGTTACGGCGCTTGGATTGCTGCCGCTGCTTTGGGCGAACCTGCCCGGAAACCTGGGCAGCGCGGGTTTTTACTTTGTCGAACGCCATCCCTGGCGTTTCGACGCCGCGGGTCTTTGGCACATCCCCGTGCAGAGCCTGCTGGTTACGCCGCCACTGCACGCCCTCCTGCTCTACAGCGCCTGGCTGACCTTCAAGCCACGGGACAAACCATGGGGCACCCATCCTGCAAAGTATTGCGATAACCGCCACACCCGGTTGCTGCTGTGGTTTTCCCTGCCACATCTGCTTGCCTACGCCCTGCTGGCGCCCTGGGCCGACGCCAACAGCACAACTGCCCACTGGCCTCTGCCCGGCTACTTCCCGTTGCTGGTTTTCGCCCCGGAAGCCCTGCGCCGGACCCGGAGCTGGCTGAGTCGGCGCTGGCCACAGACGAATGTCCGCGCGCTGGCGGGCGCCATTCCCGCAATCGGCTTTGCCGGCGCCCTGCTCGCCATTGCGGGAATTGGCAGCCAGTCCTGGCAAAATTCATTGCAACCCGTGCTCGGCGCCGGCGTAATATCGGAGAAAATGGCGGGCTGGCGGGAGTTCAGCGCCCACACGGCGCAATTGCTCGCCGATGAATCCGGCGCCGCGCCGGTGATTGTCACCGGCAACTACTACACCGCGGCGCAATTGCGGTACGCTGAAGTTGCGCCGGACGCCTACACCCTGGACACCGACAAGGCCGTCCGCGACGGGCGCTTGCGGCAATTCGAGCTTTGGCGCCGAAGCGGCGGGTTCGTGCCCGAACGCGCGGGAGAGCCGATGCTGTTTATCACCGAAGATTCGGCTTTGAATGTGGAACAGAAACACGCCCTGCTAGCCCGGGCCTGCGCCATGGTGGAATCACTGACGCAGTTGAGCCGGTTATCGCAATTCGGCGGCGACAAGCGATTCAGCTATTACCATGGCACTGCCATCGTTGCCCCGGGTTCGGAATCGGCAGCGCCCTGCCCGTATCCGCCAAGAGCATGGATCGATCAGCCCCTGCCCGGGGCGGAGCTTCCCGGCACCGCATTGATCAGCGGCTGGGCCTATAACGAAGACCTGGGCGTTTCCGCGGTGCGGATTTACCTGGACAGTGAATTCGTCGCGGAAGCCGAATACGGCCTACCGCGGCCTGACGTGGTAACCGCCACCGCACTTTCCAGCGATCCCAATCAGCCGAACCTGGGATTCGAGGCCCGGCTGGATACCGGCGGTTTCCCCGGGGGACAGCGTGAGCTGTCCATTGGCATAATCGACAGCCGCGGCAATGAAACCCGCTACGGACGCCGGGAAATCTTGCTAGCCGATGATCGTTTCTGACCCGGGGATGGAATCCAGCAGCCTGCGCCGTAGGAATTCACGGCTGCAAATCCGCTCTCATCCAAGCCCCCGGCCACTCGATTTCGTTGCATATCCACCAATATTCGCCTCAATCGATCAGCCAGGGGCGCGGCGATAGCGAATTTTCGCCTCCGCGAATTCCTCCGGCGCAGGCTCCTAGTAAGGCGACAGCACTTCCACCGCGATGCGCCATTCATTGGCGTCGATGAGACGCCACAAACGCAGGTAATTGGCGCGGAAACCGGATTCCTCATCGGCGCCGGCTTCACGCATGGTGCCGTAGGTGTAGCCGAGTTCCTGGGAAGCGGCCAGGTATCCGCCCACATGGTCCAGGGTGATGGGCACGGTGGCCTCAAGCTGGGTGTCGAGAAAGGCGCCATACACCTCGCTGGCTTCCCCGGCGCCCACCGCCGGAGCCATGCCCGGCAGATAGACCCGGGAGTTTTCCATGCCCCAGCGCAGCAGGGCGCGGCGGCCGCCGCGGAAGTTGATGGAGCGGCCGAAAGTCAGGTCGGTTTCCACCAGGGTTTCCATGGGGTTCGGGTCCGCCAGGGCCACCCGGGGCGGCGCGGTTTCCGCGAGCACCGGCAGGGAGTCAGTGAAATCCGGTTGCACGTCCATGCTGAGAAAGCCGGGAATCAGCACCCCCAGATCGGCCATGAGTTCCCAGCGCACGCCCTGCTTGCGCCAGATCGAGATGAGATGGCCGAAATAATCCTGTCCCGAATCCTCGCCCGGATTGATGATTACCAGCGGCCCCGCGGACAGACCAAGATCACCGGCCCGGGAGACGTCGATATAATGCGCCTCCCAACTGATCTCGGCGCCCCGGAACGATTCGGAGGAATACAATTCCAGCGCATTCACCGGCCCGTCGCGAAATACCACCGACCCCTCGCCGAGGAATTCCAGAAAAGCCTGATGCCGACCGATTTCCAGCGCGCGGTCGGCATAGGTCTGGTCGGCGGCTTCGAGTTCCAGCCAGTACTGGTACTGCTGGTTTTCCAGCCACCCGGGCTCCGCGGCCAGGAGGCAGGCCGAAAAAGCGGGCAGCAGCGGCAAGACTGCCCATTTGGTTCGCTTGTGCCTCAAGCCGGTCTCCCCGCCATAACCGGTTTCCGCCGATGGTACTACAAATCAGCCCATTGTCATGCTGCACATCGTCTGATGTCATTTTGCGCACCACCAACTGTCATTCTGCGCGAAGTCGCAGAATCTCCCGAATCCGGCCCGGAGGCATTCGTAGCGAGACCCTGCGACTGCGCTTCGCTCCGCGCAGAATGACATGAGGGGTGAAGCTTCTCAATGGGAACTGCTGATGACGGTGGATGCGGATTGAATCCCGGTCGCCAGCACTTATAATTGTTCGCCTTTTGCAAACTGGCAAGGCCGTCCCATGAGCAGTGAAATCTGGTGCCAGCTCCGCGGGGAAGCCGAAGAGGTCGTCCGCAAGGAACCGCTGCTTGCAAGCTACGTTTACGCCTGCGTGCTCAACCACCGGAATCTGCCCTCCTCGCTGTCATTCATACTCGCCAACAAGCTCTCCGATGATGTCATGCCCGTGGTGACCATGCGCGAGCTTTTCGAGGAAGCCTATGCAGCATCCCCGGATATCATCGACTGCGCCGCCAGCGATATTCTCGCGGTGTACGAACGCGACCCGGCGGTCAACACCTACCTGCCGGTGATCCTCAACCTCAAGGGCTTCCAGGCGATCCAGGTGCATCGGCTCGCCCACTTTCTGTGGCAACGCGGCCGCACGGATCTGGCGCTGTTCATCCAGAGCCGCAATTCCGAAGTATTCGGTGTCGATATCCACCCGGCCTGCGTCATGGGCAAGGGCATCCTGTTCGACCACGCCACCGGCATCGTCGTCGGCGAGACTTCGGTGATCGACGACAATGTTTCCATCCTCCAGCAGGTTACGCTCGGCGGCACCGGCAACGAGCAGGGTGACCGCCATCCGAAGATCAAATCCGGCGTGCTTATCTCCACCGGCGCCAAGGTGCTCGGCAACATAACCATCGGCGAAGGCGCCAAGATCGGCGCCGGCAGCGTGGTGCTCAAGGACGTTCCGCCCCACACCACGGTAGTCGGCGTCCCCGCCCGGGTGGTCGGCGCAACCCGGGAGAGCGTCCCCGCCCAAACCATGGACCAGCGCCTGTTCGAGGATTGAGGCCCACCGGTTGGCGGAGGTACCGGCATATCGCAAAAAAATGGACCAGCCCGATTGTCTACCCTTTTCCGTCTGATCCAATTCCATTTCTGCCTTTATGCATCACGACTTTCATATAGTCTTCCGTCGTGTCGAATTCCGGGTCCGTGCCATTGTGTTGTTTCAACAAGGGAATGATCTTATTGCGGACTCCCATTCCACGGGCATCGACGTATCCGTAATCGCGCAAAACCTCGACGATCAGTGGGTTGCGGGGCGAGCGCTGACCGGCGATCATTTTGTCCACTGTCATTGAATTCTGCAGTGCGCCGGGACTGAGCACTTCGAGCCGGTCGGCGTAGAGCGCGATTTCGATTTCTTCGTAGCGTGTCCAGTCGCGATGGGCGACCGCGTTGACGACCGATTCTCTGACCGCATCCAATGGGTACAGCCAATTGCGCTGGCGCTGGAAAGAATCGTTTAACTTCTCCGATTCCTGGCTGAGAAACGGTCGCATCGCCGTGACAAGGCGCTCGATCAGGCCGCTTTCCGCGATTTTTCCGCCGCCTGGATCATATTGTGCGATCAGCGGCCCGTCGATGAGTCGGTCATCGAGGGCCTTGTAGCTCTTGCCTTTTCCGTCGAACGCCATCCATCGGATGCCAGCTTGGTGGAGCAAGCGCCGCGGCGTATGGCCGAACAGCACCAAACCGGCGACGGTGCAGACCGGATACCCGCCTTCTATTTCGGTCATGAAACCGAGGTCGCAAAGCCGGGCCTCCCATTCTTGTTCGTTTGCCGGCAACTCGGCATCAGCTGTTACTGTCGACAGATAGTGCTTCAGCCTGTCGAGACTCAAGTCCGACAACCCACTCCCGGAAACCGGCAATTTTTCCGAAAACAACATGCCACCTAGAGAATGCAGGCGCGCCTGCTGTTCCCGCGTCGCCAGCCGGGAAGTGCTGCCGATGCGGATGTAAATGTCTTCGCGGTCGCGGTCCCGCACTACATAAGGTTTGGCCACTCCTTGGCTTACGGTGACCACGGCGACCCGCTTGTACTCATCGATCCGCACTTCTTCGTAGAACGGAATGATCATCGGGTGGATATAGCGGCCGAATACCGTGTCCATCACCCACTGCTCAAGGTCTTCGCGTTGAATACCTCCGACGGTGCCATCGTCATCGACACCTATCAATACCCGCCCGCCGCGAAAATTCGCCAGCGCCACGACTTCTTTCGCGAGTTGTTCCGGGCGCAAATCATCGTCGCGCTTGAACTCCACTCCGGAGTTTTCACCGTTCGCGATCCATTCCGCCACCAGTTCCGCTTTCGTCATCGCTCATCGCACCTGCAAATTTCGTATCGCCGCAAGAAGACTCCCGCGCTTAACGAACACCTGTAAACAAAATCTTTCAAGCGCATTCTACAATCCCGAACCAAGGTGGGCGAACAAACCAACAGCTATGCGGCGAGACGGATGAGGATACCGGCGGCGATGGCCGAGCCTATCACTCCGGCCACATTGGGGCCCATGGCGTGCATGAGGAGGTGGTTTTCCGGGTCGGTCTCCTCGCCGAGGCGGTGTACGGTGCGCGCGGCCATGGGCACTGCGGAGACGCCGGCGGCGCCGATCAGCGGATTGATCGGACGGGACGACAGGCGGTTCATCAGCTTTGCCATGAGAATGCCCGAGGCGGTGCCGGCGGCGAACGCGAACAGGCCAAGCAGCAGGATGCCCAGGGTTGCCGGCGCCAGGAACTGCTCCGCCGCAAGCCTTGAGCCCACGGCGAGCCCAAGCAGGATGGTGACGATATTGACCAGGGCGTTCTGGGTGGTATCTGTCAGCCGCTTCACCACCCCGGATTCCCGCATCAGATTGCCAAGGCAGAACATGCCGAGCAGGGGCGCCGCCGCGGGCACGAGGAGGGCGGTGAGCATGAGCAGCAGCAGGGGAAAAAGGATTTTTTCGATATGCCGCACGTTACGCTGCCCGCTCATGCGAATGCCGCGCTCCTGTCTGCTGGTGAGCACTCTGGCGATGGGAGGCTGGATCAGCGGCACCAGCGCCATGTAGGAATAGGCTGCCACGGCGATGGCGCCAAGCAGTTCCGGGGCGAGCATGCTGGCAAGATAGAGTGAAGTCGGCCCGTCGGCGCCGCCGATGATGGCGATGGCGGCGGCCTGCTGCAAACTGAAGTCAAACAGACCCAGATCGGACAGCAGAAGGGCGCCGAGCAGGGTTGCGAAGATACCGACCTGGGCGGCGGCGCCGAGCAGGAGCGTGCGGGGATTGGCGAGCAGGGGGGCGAAATCGGTCAGGGCGCCCACTCCCATGAAGATCAGCAGGGGAAAGATGGAAGTCGCCAGGCCGATCTCGTACAGCTGCCGCAGTACGCCTTCGCCGGTGGCGATCTCCACGCCGGGGATGTTCGCCAGCAGCCCGCCGAAGGCGATCGGCAGCAACAGCAGGGGCTCGAATTTCTTGTGGATGGCGAGATAGAGCAAAACCAGGCAAATCAGCATCATCGCCAATTGCGGCAAGTCAAGCTGATACAGGCCGGTGCCTTGCCACAGTTCGCGCCATTGGTCCATTGCCGGCGCCTACTCCCGCAGCAGCATTAGGATCTGGCCAAGCTGCACGCTGTCGCCCCCACGCACGCGGATCGCCGCCACCGAACCCGCGGCCGGCGCCTGGACTTCGGCTTCCATCTTCATCGCTTCAAGCACGACAAGCACGTCGCCGGCATCGACGCTTTCGCCGACGCCGACCATGACCCGCACTACCGTACCGGCAAGCGGGGCCTTGATTTCCGACGCGTGTTCGGCGCCGGCTTGACCGGCGGCGGGCGTGACCTCGCCTACATGTTCGCCTTCGGCGACCTTGACCACGAACTGTTGCCCGCCCACTTCGACCGTATAGACACCTGTAGCGTCGGCCGCGGGCGCCTGTTCGCGCACCGCCTGGGGCCTTGGTTCGAAAATCGCCGGATTGTGGCGATTCTTGAGAAAGCGCAAGCCCGCCTGGGGGAACAGCGTAAAGGTAAGCGTATCGTCGATTTCATCCGCAAGCACAAAGCCGTCGCGTTTGGCGATGCCGCGCAGTTCGGCGCGCTGCTGGTCGAACTCGGGCTGAAGCAGATCCGCCGGACGGCAGCGGATGGGTTCATCGCCATCGAGCACCCGGGCCTGGAGGTCGGGATTGACCGGCACCGGCGTCGCGCCATACTCACCCCGCAGCAGGCCCCGGGTTTCCTTGGCGATATTGCTGTAGCGCTCGCCGCTGAGCACATTGAACACCGACTGGGTTACCACGATCTGGGAAATCGGCGTCACCAGGGGCGCGAATCCCAGATCGGCGCGCACCCGTGGAATTTCCTCAAGCACTTCGTCGAGCCGGCCAAGGGCGTTTTGCTCGCGCAACTGGTTCTCGAGATTCGACAGCATGCCACCGGGCACCTGGGACACCAGAATGCGCGAGTCCACGCCTTTCAGGGAGCCTTCAAAGGCTTCATATTTCTTGCGCGCCTGGCGGAAGTAGGCGGCAATTTCTTCCAGCAGTTTCAGGTCAAGACCGGGGAATCGCGGCGTGCCCTCAAGCATGGAGACCATGGTCTCGGTGGGGGAATGGCCGTAGGTCAGGCTCATCGACGAAATTGCCGTATCGATATTGTCGATGCCCGCCTCCACCGCCTTGAGATAAGTGGCGGTGGAAAGTCCCGTGGTGGCGTGGCACTGGATATGGATGGGAATCGCCACGCTTTGCTTGAGCCGGGAAATCAGTTCAAACGCCGTGTAGGGTTCGAGCAGGCCGGCCATGTCCTTGATGCAGAGGGAATCGGCGCCCATGCTTTCCACATTGCGCGCCATTTCCAGCCAGGTGTCCAGTGTGTGCACCGGGCTGGTGGTATAGGCCATGGCGCCCTGGGCATGCCTGCCCTGTTCGCGAACGGCGGCGATGGCGGTTTCCAGATTGCGCATGTCGTTGAGGGCGTCGAATACCCGAAACACATCCACGCCATTGAGCGCCGCCCGTTCGACGAACTTGCGCACCACGTCATCGGCGTAATGGCGGTAGCCGAGAATCGTCTGGCTGCGGAAGAGCATCTGCTGGCGGGTATTGGGCATGGCGGCCTTGAAGCGGCGGATGCGCTCCCAGGGGTCTTCTCCGAGATAGCGGATACAGGCGTCAAAAGTCGCGCCGCCCCAGGATTCCACGGCCCAGAACCCCGCCTGGTCGATCTTGTCCGCAATGGGCAGCATGTCCTCGATTCGCATGCGCGTGGCGAGCAGGGATTGATGGGCGTCCCTGAGCACGACTTCGGTGATTCCCAGGGCCTGGTTCTGTGCGGTCATGTTTGATTCCCCGGGAGAATGTCAGGACGGGTTTCCGGATGCTAGCCGGCGCGCCCGGTGCATGGCGATGGCGGCAATGACGGCCGCCATTTGCGCCGGCGGCATGACGGTGTTTCCCCGCTGGCCGGACGCCTGGCCCGGCGCCTGGCCAAATCTTGCCGCAAGCCATGACATGGCCGAGGTGGCGGCAATCAACAGGCAGAAAAAGACAAACACGACACCAACGCCGAACAGCGCGAGCGGCAATCCCTGACTGACCAGATTCTCCATTACGGCGGCGCCCTCCATTTGCGGATGGGAGCAATTTTACTTGAGCGGGTCGGTCAAATCTAACGCTGTTTCCAAATCCCAGTCATTCTGCGTCCGCCCCCTTGGTCATTCTGCGCGAAGTCGCAGAATCTCATTGGGAGGTCACTGCCTGAGATTCTGCGACTGCGCTTCGCTCCGCGCAGAATGACAACGGGGGGGGGGGGGGCTTGCACTCCGCGCCGAATGACGAGGGGGATGTCCAAAACGAAGCGAACAACATGGTTTCCAATGCCCGCGGCCATTGATTATACTGCCCGGACCATTCCCAACCAGCCGCCGGAAATCATCAAACTCCATTTCCGGGCGGACAACCCAGGAGAAAAACGTGAGCAATTATCTGAAAATCGCGGGGGCTTCCCTGCTTTCGCTGGTCATCGGCCTTGGCGCCGGCCTGTTCGTTACCACTTCCGCCCAGGACGAGAAGGTGTACGAACTGCGCATCTACAAGTCCACCGAGGGCAATCTGGGCAATCTCAATGCCCGCTTCCGCGACCACACCATGCGCATCTTCGAAAAACACGGCATGGAAAACATCGGCTACTGGACTCCCACCAGCGAAGAAGAACGCGACGACACGCTGGTGTACATCATCGCCCACGACAACCGCGAAGCCGCCGATGCGTCCTGGGCGGCCTTCATCCAGGATCCGGAGTGGCAGGAAGTCGCCGAAGCATCCAATGCCAACGGCCAGATTCTCGCCGGCATCGAAAACAAGTTCATGGTGGCCACAGACTACTCGCCGATGCAGTAAGCCTGTCCGGCAAGATTCCTCAGTCGATCCCCAGCGCCGCGGCGCCGGGGCGGCGCGGGTCGGCGGCGCCATGCAGCAGGCCTTCGCGCAGCATGATCGATTGCGTGCTGCCCATGGTCTGCTGGATTTCGATTTCATGGCCCATGGCTTCGAGCAGGCGCAGGCTGTCGGCGCCGACTCCCCGCTCCACGCCGAGTTCCGGCTCCCGCCAGGCCTGGTAGATGCGCGGCGCGTTGGTCGCCTCGGCGATGTTCATGCCGTAATCCACCGTGTTCACAATAAGCTGCAGAATGACATTGTGGATGCGGCTGCCGCCGGGGGTGCCGGTGACAAGAAAAAGCCGGTCGTCCCCGTCGAACACCATGGTCGGCGTCATGGTGGAGACGACTCGCTTGCCCGGTTCCATGCGATTTGCGTGCACGTCGGGATCGCGAATCGAGAAATTGCGCATCTGATTGTCGAGCAGGATGCCGGTGCCGGGAACGACAAGGCCCGAACCGAAGGAATAGCCGAGCGTGTAGGTCAGGGAAACCGCGTTGCCCTCGCCGTCCACAACGGATATTTGCGTGGTGTCCCTGCTCTCGTGGGAGAAAGCGTCCTCGGGTGAGATTTCCTCCACCGGAGTCGCGCGGTCCGGGCTGATCCGGGCCGCCATTTCCCTGGCCAGGGATGCGCTGAGAATGCCCGCGACCGGTACTTCGACAAAGTCGGTATCGCCGATGCCCTCGCGCCGGTTGGCGTTGGCGAGTTTCATCGTTTCCGCCAGCACATGCAGGCTCGCGGCCGATCCCTGCGGCAGCCGCGCCATGTCGTAGTGGCCGAGCACATTGAGCATCTGCAGCAAGGCGAGGCCGCCGACGCTGCTCGGCGGCATGGTCACCACGCGATGGCCGCGATAATCCGTGGCGATGGCCTGCCGCTGGCGCACCTGGTAACTCGCCAGATCCGCGGCGCTGATCAGGCCGCCAGCCCGCTCCATGTAGGCGACAATCTTCCCGGCAATCGCGCCGCGATAGAAGGCTCCAGCGCCATGTTCGCTGATCTGCTTCAGAGACCAGGCGAGATCAGGCTGGACCAGGGTTTCCCCGGCGGCCCAGGCCGAGCCATCGGGTTTGGCATAAGCCGCCAGACTGCCGGGATACCCGGCCATGACGCCAAGCGCCTCGGACAGGGCATGGGCCAGATCGCTGCTGACCTCGATGCCGTTCTCCGCCAGCGCTATGGCCGGGGCTAGCAACGCTTCCCAGGGCAGTGAACCATGCCGGCGCCAGGCTTCCTCAAGCCCGGCCACGGTTCCCGGCACCCCGGGAGCCCGGGGTCCGAAGGTCAGTGCATCGAAAAGGAGTTCACCGTTCTCATCGCGAAAGTCTTCGCTGCGCGCGGCAGCCGGCGCCACTGAACGGAAATCCAGCGCCAGTGCATCATCAGGGGCGCTTCCGTCCTCCATATGGGCCAGTAGAAATCCGCTGCCGCCGAGATTGCCCGCCCTGGGCAGGGTCACCGCGAGGGCAAAGCCCATGGCCACCGCGGCGTCCACCGCATTGCCGCCATCCAGCAGGATTTGCCGCCCCACTTCGCTGGCAAGCCCGTTCTGGCTGACCGCCATGCCGCCGGACGCCACTACCGGATGGTGGATGGCGTCGTAGCGGATGATGGTTTGGGCGACATTGCTTGCGGATTGCGCCCAAAGCGGCTGCCAGACGAATAGCAGCGCGAGGCAGCCGGCAAGAATTTCAAGTAAACCGATTCTTTTCATGAATCAGGGTTCCGGCAGATTCCGCGCATTCCGAATCAAGTTGTCAGCCCCTGAAATCGAGCCGCAGGTCTACGTAGTAGTAGCGGCCGAGATCCCGGTGCTGGTCGGCAAAATAACCGAATGAGTCGTCCGCCAGCGGCGCCCGCTCATCGGTGAAATTATTGACGCCGAAACGCACCCGGCTATCCACGCCAAATGGCTCGAACGCATAATCGATGCTGAAATTATAGGTCGCCATGGATGGAATCGGCCAATCCCTGCCATCCCGCAGCAATTGGATGAAGTCGCCATAACGCAGGCCGGTGATCGATGCCCCCCAGTCGTCGTAATCCCAGCGCAGGCGGAAACTGTCCTTGCGTTCCGGATTGCCGTCCTGGCGAATCAGGCTGGAAAAACCCACCACGGGCACGGCATCCGGCAATTCACCGGACTGCTTGGCGGCCACGAGAACCGCAGCCTGACCGCCAGCCTGTTGCTGGTACTCATCAAGCCAGGCGCCGGTGTAGCGGAAATCGAAATCGCCAAAATCGGTTTCGAAGTCGAAATACACACCGATATCGTGCCCGCCCACGGTGCGGGTATCGAGATTGGCATAGCTGTCATTGACCTGGGCGACTTCGCCGAAAGGACACAGTCCGGCACCGGCGAACAAGGGCTGGTAGTCATCCTGTATCTCCGCATCGCGCGCCACCGCCGGATTCGCTGTCAGCCCGGCACAGTTACCGGACCCGGCGCGCAGCCGCAGCAGCAAATCCAGCGCGATATGATTTTCCTCGCCGAACAGGCCGATGGTGTCGGTTTTCTCGATTTCCCATCTGTCCCAGGTGATCGTCAGGCCGTCAAGAGGTTCGAGAACGACGCCGAAGGAGGTGTTGGTCGACTTTTCCGGCTGCAGCAGGCGACTGCCCTGGGCGGTCCGTTGCATGCCGTAGGAGCAATCGAGCACATCTTCCTCCGGGTCGAGGTAGAGGCAGGAATAGTCGTCCCGGGTGTTGCTCCGGGCCACCAGGGCTTCATTGATGGTTACGAGATTGGGTGCGCGGAAAGCTTCAGACCAGGACGCCCGCAGCAATACCTGGTCAATGACCCGATAGCCTGCGGCAAGTTTTCCCACAGTGGTGTTGCCGACATCGGAAAAATCCTCGTAACGAACCGCCGCCTGCACATCGAGATTTTCGACTACGGGAATCAGCAATTCGCCGAACAGCGAAATGACCTGCCGGTCGCCCGAACTGTCGGAAGTCGGACTCGAATTGGCCACATCGGAAATGAACGGAAAGGAATTGCCGGAATGATCGGTAAAGACAATCTGGCCATCGAGGCGGGGGTCGCGATCATCGAAAAAGGATTCATCGCGGTATTCAACTCCCGCCAACACCCCCAGCGGGCCCGCCGGCAATTCGATCAGGTCGTTGTTCGACAGTTTGAAATCGACCATGGCCAGTTCCTGTTCGTTGCGCCGTTCGACATCGACCAGGGTGCGCTCGATATTGCTGCCGGCGAATGGCGCGAAAGGATTGAAGCCCGCGGATGTCTGATCGTTCAGCGCCTCGGTCATCAGGGTGTTGGAGATGCGGTTGCGGGTAATGTCAAGGCGTTCGGCCCTGGACCAGGTATACGCGCCTTCCCAGTCCCAATCACCCGCAGAGCCACGCAATCCGCCGATCCAGCGATATGTGTCGCCGTCCACGTCCACAACCCTCGGCACCTGGGCAAAGCGATAGTTGTCGAGTTCGATTTCCAGGCCGTCGCAACTCACATTGTCGCCGATGACGCTGTCGGGAAGCCGGTTGGGAGAACCGCAGGGGCCAAGGGGATTGTAGTAGGCGTCAGGGGCCAGGCGGAACTTGGTAACCGCGGAAAGCCGTGTGGAAGGATGCCGAAAGGTATTGGTGTCGGACCAGTACCAGGTGAACTCGCTGAAAGCCTGCATGCCGTTGTCGAAATCATGTTCGATATAGGCATAGGTGTTGAGCCTTTCGAGTTCCGAGTACAGGTCGCGATTTTCATTCAGGTTGTAACGGTAGGCCCCCTGGCCGTCCACCGCGCCGCAAACCTCGCTGTTGATCGGATACTGGCAGTTTTCATGGCCGGCGGGAAAAGTTTCAAACTCGCCGCTGGAGTCGGTTACGGTATTGCGGAGGCTGGTGCCGGACACGCTGGGGCGCACGTCGAATTGCCCGAAATTGGAGTTGATGCTGTTGTTGCGGAATATCGTGGTTGCGAAGGCGGGATCGATTTCTTCCACCCGGGGGCGGAAATCGGAATCGGCCCAGCGCGGGTCGTCCTGGGAGTTGACCCGGCCGCGAGTGAAATGTGTGGCGAATATGCCAACCCGGGTCGCGCCATCGTTGAGCACATCGCCCCATTCCACCGTGACGCGCCCATCGTTGCGGGGGATGCTCTCGTAATCGTCGTGGCGCATGCTCATCCGGAAACCATCGAAATCATTGCGCAGCACATAGTTGACCACCCCGGCCACAGCGTCGGCGCCATAGATCGCCGAGGCGCCGTCTTTCAGTACTTCCAGTTGACGCACCGTTATCGCCGAAACCGACTGGGAATTCACTGAATTCACCGGCACAAAGCTGCCGCCCACTTCCTCGGTCTGATACGCTGCGGAATTGACCATGCGGCGGCCATTGAGCAGCACCAGGGTATTGCCGGTGCCGAGATTGCGCAGGTTGAATGCGCCAATGTCGCCCCGGGCGGAGTTCACGCCACCGGAAATATTCTCCGACTCGCTGAAATAGTTCTGGCCCTGTTCGGCCATGAATTCAAGCAGCTCATCGCCGGACTGGACGCCAAGGGCTTCAATGTCTTCCTCGCTGATGATGGAAACCGGGAGGGCTTCGGTGATCTGGGCGCCACGGATCTGGGAGCCGACCACGAGGACTTCTTCGATGACGGCGTCTTCCTGGGCGAATATGGCGCCCGCATGTATGGCGACGGCGACGGCGAGCGTGTTTTTGGTGAAACGGTGCATTCTGGTTCTCCCTTGGAATTTCGTTAGGCGGATGAGAGCGGATTTGCAGCCGTGAATTCCTCGGCGCAGGCTCTTGGCAGGCGCGATAGTCCCACAAAATTCCAACCGAGGCCAGAAGAGCCCGGAAGTTACAGGAGGGCGTCATCCCGCGCGCAGGCGCGGGATGACTGAGGGAGGTTTCGGAATGAGATTCCGCGACTACGCGCGGAATGACGTGGGGCGCCTAAACGCCATCGACGGCGCCGCCGGTGGCAATCCGTTCGATCCTAAAAGAGCTTCGCTCTTTTTCGGCTGCGCCGACCGGGCCTCACCCATAGGCCAATCTAAGCAGCTCGATTACCGACTGGATTTGGCCGGTCCAGTACCAGAGGAAGAAGACGGCTATGCCGCCGCAGCTCAGTATGGCGGCGAGTTGTTCGTCCTTGCGTTTGGACTTTTCGGTGGCGTCCCGCCGGCTTGCATCGTTCATTGTTCCGTCCTCCTATCCGCTGAAACCGATCCAGCGACCGGTGGCCGCCACGGTGAACCAGACCATGATGGACGCCACCGCCATGGCCTTGAGCAGCCAGGGATTGACGTTTTCCAGGTCCTGCGCGAGCACGGGATTGCGCACGAAATAGTGAAACAGCGCGCCAGCCGCCAGACCCAGCATCTTGTACCAGTACACGGGCAGATAGTAGATTTTCACCGCCACCCCGCAGGCCATGAAAACGCCGGTGGCCACCAGGGTGATCATGGCGATATCGAAAACCCGGTTGCAGCGGCTGCAAACCAATTCCCGGGGAGTGTCGGTCAGAATCACGTTCAACAGGCGGCCCTCCGCGGCCAGCACGGCGCCGCCGAGCAGGGCGAGTCCCAGCAGATGCACCGATTGCACCGTGGCGAATACCGCGCCCCAGGTCTTGCCGGCAACGCCGAACCAGGTGGTTTCGAGCCATTCGAAAAAGGGGAGCAAGCCATTGTGCACCTCGCCCCGGGCACCGGAAAGGGCAAAGCCCAGGGTGATCAGCAGCACCGCCGCGGCCAGAATCGTTCTGCTGTAGGGCCCCAATAATGATGCGGGCATTTTCAGTCTCCTTTTGCTTGAAAAGCGCTAGAAACGGGTCTGGCCTTCGATACAGCCGGCCAGGGAACTCATCAGGCCTGGGTCCATATACTGGCAATCGAACCAGTCATAGGCAATGAACCGGCCGCAGGTCACGACCACCGACCAGCCGGCCAGCGAAAACATGGCGCCCAGGCGCAGGTTGCGCGGCGCCCTGGGCTGGGCGTCCCAGCCCGAGCCGGCCTCGCTCATGCGGCGGTGAAACAGGACGGCGTTGATCAGCAGGCCCAGCATCAGGACGAGCTTGATCCGCATCCAGATGCTTTGCGAGCTGCGCACCGGCACCGCGTAAAACAGCAGCAGGCCGGTGACCACCATGACCGTGAAGCCCACCAGCATGGGCAAGTTGAGCCGCCGGGCGATGGTACTCGCGGGCACGTCGGGCAAGGCGAGGCCGAGCATGCGCAGGTCGATGAGAAACAGCATGCCGAGACTGACCATCAAGGTCAGCACATGGGTACTCTCGACCCAGTTGTACATGTAATAGGACTCGTGAAGCATGGTGCTCCAGCGAGTGTCGTCCAGCCAGATGGCGATATTGTGAATCAACTGGTTGAACAAGCGTACCACCTCCCGCTACCGCTGCGCTCAGTTTGCAGATTTTGTTTCCCGCCGCCGGGTCCAGGCGGCGGCACCGCCTTCGGCCCGACACAAGAGTACCCCCGTACCGGGCCAAAATCCAGCCGCGGGGAAACTGCCATCCGCCGCCGGCGGTTCGCAAGGAAAGCGAGTTCTGAAGTACCATTCCCCGCCGTCAAAACAGCCGCCAATCCGGATCATCCACAAGATGCGCTTGAGCAACAAACTCGCCGGCGGACTGCTCGCCTTGCTCGCGGCAAACCCGGCCCGCCCCGCCGAGGCGCCCTGGCGGATTCAGGAGGCGCTTGCGCCGCCCGAAGGTTTCCGCATCGGCCTGATTCACAGTGGCCGTTTCGAGTCCATCAACGGCAATCCCCGGGCCGGGGCAAGCCCGGACGACAGCATGATCGTCCAGCGCACCCTGCTCGATACGCGCTACCGGCGCAATGGCGTTGAAGCACAGCTTGAGCTATACGACGCCAGACAGCAACTCGCCGACGACGACGCCTTCGTCACCAATACCGCGTTCAATACCCTGGAAGTATTGCAGGCGACGCTGAAGTTCGATCTGCCCGGCGACGGCAGCCTCCGCCTTGGCCGCCTCACCACCGACTGGGGCAGCCGCCGCTTTCTGGCCCGCAATCGCTTCCGCAACGCCATCAATGCCTTTGACGGCGTGGAGTGGGTCCAGCCGCTACGGAACGGCGCGACCATGCGGCTATTCGGCTCCCAGGTGGTTCGCCGACTGCCGGCGGACCGCATCGGCCTGCTCGACAATGAGCCGATCCGGGACGAGTCCAGCAGCGCCCAGCGATTCCATGGGGCGAATCTGACCCTGCCGCCTTCCGGCCTGCCGTTCACCACCGACCTGTATCTGTTCTCCCTCCGGGAGTCGGATTCGCCCGGAGTGCAAACCCGCAACCGCCGGCTCGACTCCGCCGGACTGCGGCTGCGCAAGGCGCCGCTGAGCGGCGAGTGGGATTACGAGTTTGAAACCCTGCTGCAATTCGGCCAAAGCAGATCGGGCGCCACCGCCGGCAACCGGACCGACCTCGACCACAATGCCTTCTTTCAATACGCCGCGGTGGGCTACAGTTTCCCCGGCTCGCTGCGGGCCGTGCTGGAACTGGACTACGCCAGCGGCGACAGGGACCCCGCCGATTCCAGGAACGGCAGGTTCGATTCCCTCTATGGCGTGACGACTTTCGAGTTCGGCGTGGTGGGCCTGTACCAGCCCTTCAGCCGCGGCAATCTGATCACACCCGGCCTGCGGCTGTTCCACAATCCCCAACCCGATCTCAGGGTTATGCTTTCCTGGCGGCACTTCTGGCTGGAAGAGGCACTCGATACCTGGGGCCGCACGAGGCTGCGCCATCACGATTTCGTCCATTCCGACCGCTATCTCGGCCAGCATCTGGAATACCGCATCCGCTGGGAGTTGATCCCGGGCAATCTGCAAATCGACACCGGCGCCATTTTCTACCAGGGCGAAGGGCTTGGCGAAGGCCGCACCCGCTACGGCTTCCTGGGCGCGGTGCTGACCTTCTAGAAATTCCCGCGCACGGTGAGGGCGAACTGCAAGCCCGTGGTGACTGCGAAATTTTCGGTTTCCCGCAGCACATCGTCGCGCAGGTAGCCGGAATAGCGGTATCGGGTGCGCCATTCCAGATGATCGCGCAGGTTTCGCGCCTCGAATCGGAAAGTCAATCCGGCGATTCCGCTTTTTTCGACGAAGGCGGTAAGGTCGCTGGCGGCGCCGATGTACAGCACATTGTCGATATCGAAAAAAGGCCGGTTGCCGTCGATGCGGTCGCGATAGTTGATGCCGTAGTTCAGCCCGAGGCGCGATACATCGTGGCGAAAGCCGAAATTGAAACTGCCGCGGTCATAGGGGACGACCTTGCGCTCAAAGCCGATCAGCGGGTCGTCGATGGCGGAATCCTGCAACAGCAGGCCAAAGGTGGCCAGGGCCCGGGGCAGGCCGAGAAAGCCAAAACGGATGCTGGCGTCAAAATTGAAGCCGAGCACGCTGCCGTCGCCCACATTGCCGTTGGTTGCGGCGATTTCCGGCCCTGGCGTGAACAACTCGATACGCCCGATGGAATTGCCGACGTCAAAGTAGAACAGCCGGGAACTGAGTACGCCGCCGTCATTGGGCAGCCGGTAATCGACATTGAGGTTGTACTGCCAGATCTGCTCCTGTTCGAGTTCCGGGTTGCCGGCGATGGTGTCCTGATCTTCGTCGCGCTGGTTGGTATTGGCGGAGAAGTCGGCAAAGCCGAGCTGGGAAACCACCTTCTCCAGGGAAGCCTGCAATTGCAGCGAAGGGTTGATATCGAAGCGGAAATCCACCTTGGGCTTGAGAAACCGGAAATCCCGGGAATTGTCCACATCGCCGCTTTGGGTGATCTCGGAAAACTCTCCCACCAGGGAGGATTCGAGCCGCATCCGCGGATTGAGCCGCCAGTTGTGCACCGCAAAGGCCTCGTAGCGGTCTTCGCTGACGGTGGACACGGCATTGGGAATGGGCACCCGGAACAGTCCGCCGACTTCCGGGTCCGCCGGGCGGCCCGGCAGCGGACGACCGAGTTTCAGTGACGTGTCCTGGGTCGTGCGGGCGCCCTCGACGCCGAACTCAAGCCCCTGGCCTTCCCCGAAGCTGAAGGTGTAGGAGGTGCGGATGATCTGTTCCTGATAGCTGCTGGCGTTGTGGAGATAGAGGTTCTTGCGCTCTTCGGCTTGCGGCGAGTCGAACTCCCAGCGCTCTCGCAGGGTTTCATCATCTCGGTCATTGACGATAAACAGAAACTTGTAGCGCGAGCCATCGAGGAAGATGTGCTCGTAGTCTCCGCCGAGTTCCCAGTTCGCCTGGGTTGCCGGCACGTCTTCCCTTTCCCAGCTCGTCACGGGCGTCGCGCCATTGTGGTCGGTAATGCCGCGCAGCAGGGTACTGGGCGGGTCGTTGCGGTTGTAGAGGGCGTTGATGGCGATACGGTCGGCGCTGCCGATGTCCCAGGTCAGGCTGGAATTGAAGCGGTAGGGGTTCTGCTCGGATACCCGGTCGAAGCGGATGATTTCATTCAGCGAGCCATCGCCGTGGGTGCTTACTTCGAGACTGTCCTCCACCCGGTAATTGGCTTGCCCGCTGAGACTGAGCAGGTAGTTGAGATTGTCGCGCTGACCCGTGAGCGAAACCGAGCCCACGGGCTCCACATTGCCGTCTTCGTAGCGCTGCATGCCGGCCTGGGCCGCGATGCTGGAGCGGGAAGCCGCCCGCTTGAGCACCACATTGACGACCTGGCCCACATTCTGCACGTCCAGCCCGCTGGAGGTGCCGCGGATGATCTCGATATGGTCGACTTCTTCCGCGGCGATCCTGGCGAGTTGCTCCCGGGCTTCGTTGACCTTACCGGCAAGGCGCTTGCCGTTGATGAGAATCCGGGCGCTGCCGCCGAGGCCCCGGTCCTGCTGGTTGAAGTTGGAAAAGCCGCCGCGGCTCGCATCGAGAACGAGATTGATTCCCGGAATTCGCGACAGCATGTCGTCCACGGAAACCGGGCTGAACTGGCTGAAAAAGGACGCGGGGTAGTTGACGGTGCTTTCGTCTTCCGCGCCGGAATCCCAGTCGTCCCGGGCGGCCACGGTTCCGGAAAAAGCCACACAAAAGCACAGCGCCAGGGCGGCGCCGGGTGCGGGTTCAGGTTTGATGACCGTCTCTCCCGTGGACAGTGCCCTGACGATAGCCCATCCAGATGAGAAATTGCAATCCGAACAGCAATGAAGCCGCCAGCAGATGGGCGGGCTGGATGAATGCCGGCATGCCCAGATGACCGAGAGTGGCGCCGGAGAGGATCGCCAATACCACCGCGGCGAGCATGGCCGCCGCAAGGCGGGTCAGCAGATGCTGAAAGCCGATGGAGCGCAGCAGCAGATAGAGCAGCCAGCCATTGGCGAGCAGCACCAGGGCGGAAAAACTCCGGTGTACGTAGAAGAACCAGGGCATGGCCTGAATCCAGTTCGACCGCGTGGCCTCGCCCTGGGCGCGGCTGATGAAATCGGTCATTTCCCGCACCTGGGTGCCGAGGGTCACCTGCAGCAGCGTGCAGGCAATGGCCACATACAGCCACAGGGCGAAGCGGCGGTCGACGCCGTCCATGGGATAGCGGGTCATGCGTTCCCGGTTGGCGCGGAAAAAGGCGAACAGCAACACCCCGACTATGGCCAGCGCCATGAGCATGTGGACGGTAATCATGCCGGGCTGCAGGTTCGAGCCCACCACCCTGGCGCCGAGCCATCCCTGGATGCCCACCATGATGAAGGCTCCCAGCGAGGCCCGGGGAATCCAGCGGTCGAAGTGGCGGCAGGGCCAGGCGCAGATGGCGGTGAGCAGAATCAGCAGGCCGATGGCGACGCCGGTGAGGCGGTTGAGATACTCGGTCCAGGTCTTGACCGCATTGAAGCGCGTTTCGGCATAACCGAGTTCGGCGTAGATCTCCTGATAATCGGCCGGCAGTTGGGACTCGTGCAAGGGAGGAATCCAGCGCCCGAAGCAGGTGGGCCAATCCGGGCAACCCATGCCGGCGCCGGAGGCGCGCACCGTGGCGCCCACCAGAATCAGGAAATACACCGCGGCGATGGTGATCAGGGCCACCTTGCGATAACGGCGCAGCGCTGGCGCGGAAAGTGCGTGATTCATTGGCGATGGGAGTTTGCGGCTGGCTAGTTGCGCAATCGGTCGAGCAGCGCAAGCGAGGCATGGCCGTCGGGAATCAGGCCCTGTTCGCCCTGAAAGGCGCGAATCGCAGCCCGGGTTCGCGAGCCCACGCGCCCGTCTGGCTCCCCCGAGTCGAATCCCAGACCATTGAGCAATTCCTGCAACTCGGTGACCTGGATGCGGCTCAGGGCGGTTTCATTCTCCGGCATGTGGGCGATGGCGTCGCCGCCGGTGAAGCGGTCGGCAAGATGGCCCACGGTAATCGCATAAAACACCGAAGGGTTGTACCGCATGGTGACGCGAAAGTTGTTGTAGGTGAGAAAGGCGGGGCCGCCGGCGCCGGCGGGCAGGGCCAGCGCGGCCTCCATATCCGCCACGGGAATGGGCTCGCCGGCCACCGTGCGCAGGCCGAGTTCGCGCCACCGCGACAATGGCCTGGGATTGCGCGTTCCCACCTCGGCATAGTCGAATCCATCGGGCAACACCACTTCCCTGCCCCAGCGCTCGTCGCCGCGCCAGCCCGATTCGCTGATGAAATTCGCCGCCGAATGAAATACATCGGACAGGCTGTTCCAGATATCGGCGCGACCGTCGCCGTCGCCGTCCACGGCGTAATTTCGGAACACCGTGGGCAGAAACTGCAACTGTCCCATGGCCCCGGCCCAGGAGCCGGTCATGCGCTCGGCGGGAATGTGGCCGTCTTCGATAATGCGCAGGGCGGTGAGCAACTGTTCCCGGAAAAACTCCGCCCGGCGCGGGTCATACGCCAGGGTGGCAAGGGCTTCGAGCACCGAAAATCCGCCGGTCACGCTGCCAAAATTGGTTTCGATGGCCCAGAACGCCACCAGATAATGCGGCTGTACGCCATACCGCGCCTGCACTTCCCCGAGCAGCCCCGCATGTTCCCGCAGCAGCGCCCGACCCCGGGCGATCTGGCCGGGCGTCACGCGCAGGTCGATATAGCGGGTAAAGGTCTGGACGAATTCTGGCTGGGAGCCATCGAGTTCAAGCACCCGCTCCAGCGGAGCGATGCCATCGAGCGCGGCCAGGGTTTCCCCGCTGATACCCAGGGAAAGCGCTTCGGCGCGCAATTCCCCGAGCCAGTCGGCGAAGGACTGCTGCTGCGCGGAAACCGCCAGCGGCGGCAAGAGGGCTACGATCAGGCAGCAATTCCGGAACATGAGCGGATTTTAATCCATCTGGACCATCTAGTGCATCCGGACTTGCCACTCGATGAATTCGATGGGCGTCCCTAAAACCGCGGGCGCGGGATTCGGTCAACGCGGCGGCGGCACGGGTTGCGGAAAGTCTGCGGGCGGATCTTGAGGGACCGGCAGCTGTATGATCTCAGGGCACTTTCTAGCAAGTGGTGCTATTGTGCGTGGGGACAACTGTGATTTAGAATATCGTTATTACCCGCTGGCAGCGTGCTGTCGGCTCAGGGGCTGCTCTTAGGAGCGGCCCCTGCTTTTTTTGGAGCAGGCTTGGTGCGCACAAGAGTCTATGTGGATGGCTTCAACCTGTACTACGGAGCGCTAAAAGCAACGGCGTCCAGATGGTTGGACCCTGTCAGGCTCTCGTACCTTCTCATTCCAGACGCCCACAACATCGATAAGCTCCGCTACTTCAGTGCTCGTGTGTCCGGAAAAATTGATGCGGGGACGCCCGCTCGACAGCACGCTTACCTGCGGGCACTGCAATCCTTGCCTGAAGTGCAATTGCACATGGGGCGCTTTCTCGAGAAATCGGCATGGCGCCCTCTAATCAATCTTCCCGTTGCAGATCAAAAGATAGGCCCACAAGAGCAGTCGGCAGTGTTACCGGCTGGCGACCTCCAGGTAGAGGACGGACGTATTTTGTCGGTGGGCTACAATCGGCCAACGCGTGCGGGAAAGAAAACACGACGGGCCTCGAAGCCGAAGCCAGGCGCGGTAATCGCGAAAGTCTACTCGATGGAAGAAAAAGGCTCCGATGTGAATCTCGGCGCGTTTCTCCTGAATGATGCATGGAAAGGGCTATTTGACCTAGCTGTGGTGATTTCCAGTGACACAGACCTTGTAACCCCGATTCGAATGGTTACGGTCGAGCAGCGAAAGCCGGTATTGGTAGCTTGCCCAGGCCGGTGGGAGATTGCCCCACAGCTACGTGACGTTGCAACCCACATAAGACATATCAGACCCGCCAGGCGGCCTGAAAAGTGGAAATTTCACATTGAGGATGGTTCTAATCAGGGGTTACGGTCACAGAAAACTCCAGTTTCAGCCTGTCTCACATAAGGGGAAGCTTACGGAGTGGATATCCAGCATTTATAACTTTCTAGTCTCGGATTTTTTTTCATGAATCTAGATATCTTAGTAATTTGGGCATTGACTATTAACCTGTCAATCATTTTGTGGATTATTGTGCAAGAGGTTAAGCGAATTTTGGGATTCAGAAAAATTGTTCTGTCAATTTTACACCTGATCTGTATATTGCCCTGGTTCTTGCATTATCAAGCATTTTTGACTTCCGCAAATACTGATATGCATTTCATGGCAATCTATCTAATTCCTTTTTTCCTGATGCTGTTCATATTTTTAACGGTGCTTATGGAGAATCAGAAAGCTAGATTTTGCAATGCTCTAATTCCATTCTTTGCTTTCTTCGCAACACGATTCTACATCATGCCTACAGTGTATGAGGAAAACCAGAACTATGTATTTGATAATATTCCTACAATCTGGCTTTTTTTTCTGGACATTGATCGCAACATCAATTGTGTTGTCTTATGTCTCACCGGCTCAGATTTTCAGATTGAAAAGACGCAAGAGCTAAAGTTGGGTCGAGGGTATCTCCCGGCACATCCAGTCCACAATCACATCAGCCACCGTTCAGCGAGGGGAGACCACCTAATGGGTGCCGACGACAAAATGGTTCAGCAGGCGGATGTCGCAGGGTTCGATGTCCATGCGCAGCTTGCGGTTGAAGGAGACGTCGGCCTGGCTGTGTTCGGGCACGCTACTGGGTTGGTTGTGAAGAATGATCAGCGCGGCGGCGTTGGTGCAGCGTCAAGCGCGGGATTTCCCGCGGATAGTCCGCCGTACCATAAAATGCCGCAGTTGGAAACATTGCGGCCAAGGTGATGAGCAAGCCCTTTCTGATACTGCAACTTCGACCGGAGGACGACACCGCTGACGGCGAGTTGCGGAAGATCTGTCAGTACGGCCGGATCGAACCGGGCCAGGTATGCCGCATCCGGCTTGAGCGGGAGCCGGACCCGGAGGTCGATCTGCGGGATTATGCAGCGATCATCGTTGGCGGCAGTCCCTTCGATCTAAGTACGCCGGCAAGCGAAAAGTCGGAATTGCAAGTCGCCATCGAGGATTTTTTCCGCCGTCTGCTCGACGAGGTCATAGACCGCGATTTCCCGTTTCTTGGCTGCTGTTCGGGTAACGGACTGCTCGGCAACCATCTGGGCGCGGGGATTTCCGGGAAATACACCGAGGACGTCGGCGGAATCGATATCGAGATTACCGAGGCCGGACGCGAGGACCCGCTGTTGGCGGGAATGCCTTCCGTAATCCGGGTGCTGGTCGGGCATAAGGAAGCCTGCGACGAGACGCCTCCGGGCAGTACCCTGCTGGCGCGCGGAACGTTGTGCCCGGTGCAGATGTTCCGCGTCGGCGATAACGTTTACGCCACCCAGTTCCATCCCGAGGGCGATTTCGAGGGATTCGACGTGCGCATCAACGCGTACAAGCATCATGGTTACTTCCCGCCCGAAGCCGCCAAGGCTCTTTCCGACCGCATCCGCGCGGAGCACACGCCGGAGGCCCACGAGATTCTGCGTCGATTTGTCGCTCGCTACCGGGGCCAGCCCCTGGCTTGAAGCGCCCGCGGGCCCGATTTATTGCTCCCCGCGAAGCTCACGGGTTATAAATGTCCTTGCTGAGGCGCCATTTGCAAATGTTCACTCGCATTCTTTCATTATCGATCCTGCTCGTCTCGGGCATTGCGCCGGCGCTTGCTGACGAAGCCCGGGTCGCGGTCGCGGCGAATTTTTCGCGGCCGGCGGAAATGCTCGTCGAACAGTTCGAATTGCTGCAGCCGCATGAAATCGAGCTAGTCTTCGGCTCTTCGGCTAGGTTTTACGCCCAGGTGCAAAACGGTGCGCCGTTCGACGCCTTTCTGTCCGCGGACCGGGAAAAACCGCAATTATTGGCCGACGAAGGACTTGCCGCGGCGGACAGCCTGCGGACCTATGCGATCGGGCGCCTGGTGCTCTGGACGGCGGAGCCGTCGCTCGCGATTGCCAGCGAATCGCTGACCGCGAACGCCGGCGGCAAGATCGCCCTGGCGAACCCCAGGCTCGCCCCATACGGCCTCGCCGCCCGGGAAGCGATCGACAATCTCGGCCTGGGCGAGCAACTCGCCGACAGCCTGATCATGGGCGAGAACATTTCCCAGGCTTACCAGTTCGTCGCCACGGGCAATGCGCCGCTCGGATTCGTCGCGCTGTCCCAGGTGGGGAGGAACGGCGCCATCGAGCAGGGCTCGGGCTGGCTCGTGCCGGCTGAACTGCATTCGCCGATCCGCCAATATGCCGTGTTGCTGAACGGGGAGAACGCCGCCGCCGGCGCCTTTCTCGAGTTTCTGCGCGGCCCCGAGGCGCGCCGCATCATCTACAGTTTCGGCTATACCATGGACGATGCCGAACCGTGATGTTCTCGCCGGATAACCTGCAGGCCATCTGGCTGACCCTGCGCCTGGCCACGACCGCGACCTTGCTCCTGCTGCTGATCGGCACGCCGCTGGCGTGGTGGCTTGCGCGCACGCATTCCTGGCTGCGCGGCCCGGTGGCCGCCATCGTCGCCCTGCCGCTGGTGCTGCCTCCCACGGTGCTCGGTTTCTATCTCCTGCTCGCCCTGGCTCCCGCCGGCCCGATCGGCCAACTGACCGGGGCGCTGGGGCTGGGCAGTCTCGCGTTCACCTTCGAAGGCCTGGTCATCGGCTCGATCCTCTATTCCCTGCCCTTCGTCGTGCAGCCGATCCAGAACGCCTTTCACGCCATGGGCGATGGCCCGCTGGAAGTCGCGGCGACTTTCGGCGCTGGTCCCTGGCAGAGATTCTTCACCGTCGCCATCCCGCTGGCGCGGTCGGGATTCATCAGTGGCTCGATTCTCGGTTTCGCCCATACCGTCGGCGAATTCGGCGTCGTCCTCATGATCGGGGGCAATATCCCCGGCGAGACCCGGGTGGTTTCGGTGCAGATCTACGAACAGGTGGAAGCGCTGCAATTCGGCGAAGCGCACTGGCTGGCTGGGTCAATGGTTGTTTTCTCCTTCCTCGTGCTGCTGGTCGTGTACGGTTCGATCGGGCGTCATGCCATACCCGGCATGAGATTCGGAAACTAGGAGCCTGCGCCGCAGGAATTCGCGATAGCGAAAATCCGATATCGCCGCGCCCTTGACCGTTCGATTGAGGCGAATATTGGGTTATATTTAACGAAATCGAACGGTCAAGGGCGAGGATGAGAGCGGATTTGCAGCCGCGAATTCCTGCGGTGCAGGCTCCCGGAACCTTGCAGGCGCGCATTTCCTACACGATGGCGCAGCCCGCGGGCGGTCGCTTTCAGCTCGATCTGGACGCCGAGATTCCGGCGACGGGAATCACCTGCGTTTTCGGCGCATCCGGCTCGGGCAAGACCACCTTGCTGCGCTGCCTGGCGGGGCTCGACCGCCCGCAAGCCGCGCGGCTGACGGTCGATGGCGAAGTCTGGCAGGACGAAAACCGCTTCATGCCGACCCATCTGCGCCGCATCGGCTACGTATTCCAGGACAGCAGCCTGCTGCCCCATCTCAGCGCGCGGCGAAATCTTCACTACGGCCGGGATCCCGGTGACGGCGCCGATACCGCGGACGCCGTAAAGTTGCTCGGCATCGAGCATCTGCTCGACAAATTCCCGCGGCAGTTGTCGGGCGGCGAGCGGCAGCGCGTCGCGCTGGCCCGGGCGCTGTTGAGCAAGCCGCGCCTGCTGTTGCTCGACGAACCGCTGTCGGCACTCGATGTGGCGCGCAAGCAGGAGCTGCTGCCCTATCTCCAGCGCCTGCCGGCAGAACTCGATTGTCCCATCGTCCATGTCACGCACTCGCCCGACGAAGTCGCCCGGCTCGCGGCTCATGTACTGGTGCTCGACCACGGAGAATGCGTCGCGAGCGGCTCGGTAACAGAGCTGATGGCCTCTCGCCGGCTGCCGGTCAACGCGGCCGGAGAAAGCGGCGTGGTGCTCGAAACCACGATCGCCGGCCATGATGCGGACTGGAATCTGGCGGAAGCGGAGTACGCCGACGGCCGGATGCTCATTCCCGATCCGGGCGTTGCGATGGGCGGCCTGGTCAGGTTGCGCATTCTCGCCCGCGACATTAGTCTGAGCCATGCGGAAGAGGCGCATTCGAGCATTCTCAACCGCTTGCCCGCCACGGTGGAACGGATCGAGGAGTCTCCCGACACCGCCATGTGCATGGTGCATCTGCGGGTCGGCGACAGCACCAGATTACTGTCGCGCGTTTCGCGCAAGTCGTCCCGGCGGCTTGGATTGGCGCCAAGCAGCGAGATTTACGCCGAAATCAAATCCGTGGCGATCCTGCAATAAGTGGGTCCCGGTCCGCGCAGCCTGCAAAAAAACACCGCTTTTCGAGGGGCGGGGCCAAAGGACGTGGATGAGAGCGGATTTGCAGCCGTGAATTCCTGCGGCGCAGGCTCCTGGTGTTTATGAAGCGCAGCTTCATGCGCGGACCAGGCGGCACCGAACTTTGCTTGTAAACCCCGGACAAATGCAGTAGCTTGCAAGCTCGGCGACCATCCGGCCCAGGAGCCTGCGCCGTAGGATTGTGAAGTAGAGGTTACGGGAACCGAAAATGAACAGGCGCAGCGCAAACCATTCCGCCAGACGACGCAAGCCAGCCATCCATAAAAGATATACCAAAACGGAAATTCTTGAAGAAATATCGAACAATACCAGCATTGAACGCAAGCAAGTCGCCGCGGTGCTCGATGAACTCGGCTCCATCGTCGAACGCCACGTTCGAAAGCGCGCCGCCGGGGAATTCATCCTGCCGGGCTTGCTCAAGATCCAGGCCCTGAAAAAGCCCGCCCGGCCAGCGCGTAGGAACGTGCCCAACCCTTTCAAGCCCGGCGAAGTCATGGACGTGCCCCGCAAGCCCGCTTCCACCCGGGTCAAGATTACCCCGTTGAAGAAATTGAAAGATTACGCACTGTAGGAGCCTGCCTTCCGGCCCGCGCGCAGCGTTCCTGAAAGCGTGGCCGGCATCCCGCCCGGAACCAGCGCCATGAGAACCAGTCAGTTCCTGCTCGCCACCGTCAAGGAATCGCCGGCCGAAGCCGAACTCGTCAGCCACCGCCTGATGCTGCGGGCGGGCATGATCCGCAAGGTTGCCAGCGGCGTCTATAACCTGTTGCCCCTGGGCCTGCGGGTGGTTCACAAGATCGGCAATGTGGTGCGCGAGGAAATGAACCGCATCGGCGCGCTTGAGGTGCTGATGCCCATGGTGCAGCCGGCGGAATTGTGGCGCGAGTCCGGCCGCTGGGAAAGCATGGGGCCGGAACTGGCGCGGCTCAGGGATCGTCATGAGAGGGACTTCTGCCTCGGGCCGACCCACGAGGAAGTCGTCACCGACATCATCCGCAACGAATGCCACAGCTACCGCCAGTTGCCCGTTACCCTGTATCAGATTCAGACCAAGTTCCGAGACGAGCGGCGGCCGCGTTTTGGCGTCATGCGCGCCCGGGAATTCATCATGAAGGACGCTTATTCTTTCCACGATAGCCAGGCCTCGCTGGAGCAGACCTATCGCGAAATGCACGGCGCCTATGAAGCCATCATCAGCCGCCTCGGGCTCGATTATCGCGCGGTGGCGGCGGACTCGGGCAATATCGGCGGCAAGACCTCCCATGAATTCCACGTGCCGGCGGATTCCGGCGAGGACGAGATCGTTTTTTCCACCGAAAGCGATTATGCCGCCAATATCGAACTGGCCGTCGGCAATGTGCCGGAGCCCGCGGACAAGGCGGAGCCGCTGGACTGCGAGTCAACCGACACCGGCGACGCGGCGAGTATTGACGAAGTCTGCAAGGTCCTCGGCATCGAGCCGCGGCAACAGGTGAAAACCCTGGTGGTGCATGCCGCCGCCGCCAATGGCGCACCGGGAGAGGAGCTTGTGGCGCTGCTGCTGCGGGGAGATCAGAGCCTGAACGAAACCCTGGCCCGGCAGCTTGAAAGCGTCGGCTCGCCCCTGCGCTTTGCCGATGATGCGCTGATTGCCGAACGCATCGGCTGCGCGCCCGGCTGTCTTGGCCCCCGGAAAGGTCTGGGCATTCGCAGCATCGCCGACCCCAGCGTGACGGGTTTGCGAAATTTCGTCTGCGGCGCCAACGAAGCCGGCCGCCATCTGGTCAACGCCAACTGGGAGCGGGACTGCGCTTACGATGAAGTAGCCCACATCCGCCGGGTGCGGGAAGGCGACCTGAGCCCGGACCGGAAAGGCAGATTGACCATTCGCCGGGGCATCGAAGTGGGCCATATCTTCCAGTTGGGCACAAAATACAGCGAAGCCATGAACGCCACCGTACTCAATGAACAGGGCAGGTCGGTGGTCATGCACATGGGCTGCTATGGCATCGGCGTCACCCGCCTTGCCGCGGCCTGCATCGAACAGAATCACGACGACCGGGGCATCGTCTGGCCCGCCGGCATCGCTCCGTTTCAACTCATCGTCCTGGAAATCGACGGCCACAAGTCGGAAACCGTCAGGCAACAGGCCGAGGCCATATACCGGCAGGCCGGACAGGCGGGCATCGAGACCCTGCTCGATGACCGCGACCGCAAGACCAGCCCGGGAGTGAAGTTCGCTGAATCCGAACTGATCGGCATTCCGCATCGACTGGTGGTTTCGCCGCGCACCCTGGCCAATGGCGGGGTCGAGCACACCTGCCGCCGCAGTGGCGAGAAATCGAATATCGCGGCGGATGAGGCGGTGGCGATGATCGCGGACAAACTCGCCGCTTCCTGAGCCGGGGCACGCCGATATGGGGCGACTTGCAGCGATTATCCGGGCACTGGCCGGGTCCGCCGGCGAATGGCTATGGCGGGATGATGCCGGCTCGCCCACTTGGCAGCGCGCGCCCAGGCGCTGCCTGCAAATCTCCGCGGCCCTGATTCGCGATCTTGCCGGCGGGCAGATTTCCCTGCGCGCCATGGGGCTGGTATTCATCACCTTTGTGGGCTTCTTTCCGGCGCTGACCCTGGTTTTCGCGATTCTGCAGCAATTCGGCTTCCACAATGACCTGCGGCCCGCCCTGCTTGCGGTGTTGCAGCCGCTTGGCGAACGGGGCGCCGAATTGGCCGACCAGATCATCGGCTATATCGATAACCTTCAGGCCGAATACATCGGCGGCGCGAGCCTGGCCTTTCTGCTGTATCTGGTGCTGGACATGCTGCGCAAGGTCGAAGGCTGCTTCAACTACATCTGGCAGGTGCGCCCCGCGGGTCTGCGGCCAAGGCGGCTGCTCGGCTATCTGCTGGCGGTGCTGCTCGGCCCGCTGCTGCTGTTGCTGTCCATCAGCATCAGTACCCTGGTCAATACGCCGGCGCTGCCAGGCTTTCTGGAGGAATTCGCCGCGAGCGGCCCCCTGCGGTTGCTTGGCAGCCAGCTTCCGGCGGCGATTTCCCTGTTGTTGCCACTGGCGCTGATGTCGCTGGCTTTCGCCCTCCTGTATCTGCTGCTGCCGGCGGCCCGGGTGCGCTTTGTTCCGGCGCTGGTCGGCGGCGTGGTTACCGCACTGGTTTGGAAACTGATGGGTTCGGTGTTTCAGGTGGTTTTTGTTTCCGCGGCCCGGGATTCCATCTATCTTGCCTTCGCCTCGGTAATCGCCGTGATGTATTTTGTATACTTTGGCTGGCTGGTGGCGCTGACCGGCAGCAATATCGCCTATTATCAACAGCACCCGGATCGGATTCGGAGCGGCCGCTGAAACCTATGGCGCAACTCCTCGTTTACCACAACCCGAACTGCTCGAAATCCCGGGCCACCCTGGCCCTGCTCGAGGAAAACGAGGTGGAAGCGGAAATCGTCCACTACCTCGAAACGCCGCCTGACATCGACGAATTGAAACAACTGCTCGCCCGGCTCGGCATGGGAATCCGCGAACTGCTGCGGCGCAGCGAACCGGATTACGGCGAACTCGGGCTTCATAACGAGACCCTCAGCGAAGAAATCATCTTCGACTTGGTCTGCCGCCACCCGATCCTGATTCAGCGGCCCATTGTGGTGAAAGGCGATGCCGCAATCATTGCCCGCCCTCCGGAAACCGTGCTGGCGTTTATCGAGGATACTGGATGAATCCCTACATTCTTGTGTTGTACTACACCCGTTTCGGCGCCACCGGCAAGCTGGCCCGGCTGATCGCCCGGGGCGTTGAACTGGGCGACGGCATGGAAGCGCGCCTGCGCACGGTGCCCGCAGTTTCACCCGAGACCGAAAAGAGCGCACCGGAAGTGCCCGGGGAAGGCGCTGCGTATTGCAGCGAGGACGACCTGCGCGGCTGCGCCGGGCTGATCCTCGGCAGCCCCACGCGATTCGGCAATATGGCGGCGGCGCTGAAGTATTTTGTCGACGGCACCGGCGCGGTTTGGAGTTCCGGCGATCTTGCCGGCAAGCCCGCCGCCACATTCACCTCGACTTCCTCGCTCCACGGCGGCCAGGAATCCACCCTGCTCAGCATGGCCCTGCCCCTGCTCCACCACGGCATGATCTACTGCGGCATCCCCTATTCCGAACCCGCCTTGCGAACCACCACCGGCGGCGGCACACCCTATGGCGCCAGCCATCTGGCAAGCGGCGGCGGTGCGGAAATCAGCGAAGAAGAAGCGGAGCTATGCCGGGCGCTTGGCAAGCGAGTCGCCCACATCGCCCGAAAACTGCTGTGAGCCCCCCCGAAGATTTTCCTCCGGCCGCAGTGAGCGCCCGGCGGCTTGCGCTTGCTGGCTGTTATGGCCTGCTGGCGCTGCTTTTTCTGCGCACCGGGCTCAGCCTCAGCATGGTTGGCGCCGCGGGGCTGGCGGCCTGGAGCATCCAGGCGCTGCCCCTGCTTGCCCTTTTGCCCGGGCTGCACCGGGGGCGGCCGCGCAGTTATGCCTGGATGGGCTTTGTGATCCAGTTGTACTTCATTCATGGGGTGATCCTCGCCTTCAGTCCGGCGAGGCTGGGCTGGGGGCTGGCGCAGATCGCGCTGAGCATGATGGTGTTCGTTGTCCTGATCCTCTTCATCCGCCGACAACGCGGCGTCTCAACCTGACTACCAGCCCAGAATCTGCTTCGCCTGGGGAATGGTGATGCGGTGCTGGCGCCGGATCTCGCTTTCGTCGAGGCGCTGGAGAATGCCCATCAGCGCATCGAGCCGCCGTTCGGCGCGGATGCAGATGTAGTCGATCACGCTGTCCGCAAGAAGCAGTCCGCGGTTGCGGGCCCGCAATGCGAAGGCTTCACGGATACCGGCTTCGCCCAGGGGGTGCAGGCGGAACACCAGCGCCTGCAGCAGTCGGGAGCGCAGGTCGGCGAGCCGCCAAGGGATATTGCCCGCGGTTGCCGAGGCCGACAGCAGCAGCCGGGTATCGCCCGGGTTTACGGAATTGATCAGCCGCACCAGCGCCCGCTCCCAGTCCGCGTCCCCGGCCGCGAATTGCACATCGTCGATGCAGATCATCGACAGCCCGCCAATGCCTTCGAGAATTTCCGGCTGCATCTGCTCCCTGAGACCCAGGGGCAGATAGAACGCGCCGCCGCTGCCGGCCAGATGGCAACAGGCTTGCAGCAAATGGGTGCGGCCACAGGCGGGCGGCCCCCAGACCAGCACCGGCGAATCGATTCTGGCCGGCTCCTGCAGCCAGTTGACCAGTTGCAGGTTTTCCGGGGAGATAACGAAATTGGCGAACGTGGCTTCGTCCTCCAGGCCCACCGCGAGCGGCAGTTGCGCTTCGTGCGGGGGAGACACTAGCGCATCCAGCGGTAATGCAGCAGGGATTCCGCCGCGCCATCGCCGCCGCTGACCGGCAGCAGGTCCCTGTCCAGGGCGATCAGATTGAACAACTGCTCGATGCTTCCCTGGAGGCCGAGTTCGAGCTCGAGCCTGTCACCGTCCACGGACACGAGTTCGGCGTTCTGCACCAGGCCAATGCCGCGCACATAATCGACCAGGGCGGCGTAATCGGCGAAATTGCGAACGCCATCGACCCGCAGCCGCGCCGACTGTCCTCCCGGCCCACCGGGAACCAGGGCGAAATACCCCGCCAGATCGCGGGTAATACGCCCCAGCGGCGGCGCCAGATAATCCTCGATTTCGGTGGCGAATCCATCGAAGACTTCGGTTTCACCCATGAACAGGAACTGCCACAGACCCACCAGTTCGCCGGTGGCGGTGAACAACAGGCGGCCCGCCAGGATACTGTCGGGATCATACCGGTTGCTCGCGGCCCGGATGGCCAGTTCATCCTGGGCCCAGATCGCATCGGGGGACAGGTTGCGGCGGTCCTCGATATCGAGCAGGGGAAAGATGATCGGCAGGCCGCGCTCTTCACTGAAGCGGCGCATGTATTCGATGATTTCCGGCGCGGTTTCCCGGCTCAGCAGGCTGCGCCGACCGGCGGTGTCCTGCAGCGCCATCCACACCAGCACACTGGGCCGATTGCTGTCCCACACCGGAATATCGGCATCGCTGAGCATCTGGTTGATCAGCGGCGCCGAAAACTGCACTTCGAGATAGCGCTGGCCGGCGATGGGCCCCGCCGCCGCCTCGGTGGCATAAGCGAAAGCCTGGACGAAGCCGCCGGCATTGGCCGCCGCAACCCGGATGCGCCGATGCTCCAGCCACGCTTCATCTCCGGTTACCTTGACGATCATGCGGCGGAAGGCAAGCTCGTAGGCGCGGTTGCGTTCTACGGCGCTTTCGTCCGCCACCGCCACCCGCTGCTGATATAGGCCCACCACGGGCAGGCCGAAAACCCGGGGGGCATGCGGCGGGGGCGCCAGCAGAATTGCCAGCAGCGACAAGGCGCCGAAAGTCTCGCGCAAGCGGTCGCCAAAGCCTGGAATCGGGCCTGTGAACATGGGGAAATGATACTGCAATTCCGCTACCATAGCGGCCATGAATGACCCAGCGCCCGAGGGCGGCGAATCCCTGAGTTACCGCGACGCCGGGGTCGACATCGACCGGGGCAATGCCCTGATCGAGCGGATCGGGCCGGTCGCCCGTTCCACCCTGCGGCCGGAAGTGCTTTCCGAAATCGGCGGTTTTGGCGGCCTGTGCGAAATCCCCGCCGGTTACAACCATCCCGTGCTTGTGGCCGCCACCGACGGCGTGGGCACAAAGCTCAAGCTCGCCCTGAAATACGGCAGCCATGGGGGCGTGGGCATCGATCTGGTGGCCATGTGTGTCAACGATCTGATTGTCTGCGGTGCCGAACCCCTGTTCTTTCTCGATTATTACGCCACCGGCAAGCTCGACCTCGAAGTTGCCGAAGCGGTAATCCGCAGTATCGCCGCGGGTTGCCGGGAGGCGGGCTGCGCCCTCATCGGCGGTGAAACAGCGGAAATGCCCGGCATGTACGGCGGCGGCGACTATGACCTTGCCGGTTTCGCCGTGGGCGTGGTGGAGCGCGACGGGCTCATCTCGCCAGATCGGGTGGCCGCCGGCGACAAGCTGATCGGGCTCGCCTCATCCGGGCCGCATTCCAATGGCTATTCGCTGATCCGGCGCATTGTCGAAGGCTCCGGCGCCGACCTTGCCATGCCATTTGCCAGTGGCAGCCTTGGCGACACCCTGCTTGCGCCCACGCGAATCTACGTCCGCGCGGCGGCGGCGCTGCGGGCGAAGCTGCGCCCCCACGGGCTTGCCCACATCACCGGCGGCGGCATCAGCGAGAACCTGCCGCGCATGTTGCCGGACGGAATGTCGGCCAGGCTTGATGCCGGAAGCTGGCCAGAGCCGGAAATCTTCCAGTGGCTGCAGCGCGCGGGCAATGTCGCCCGGGAAGAGATGCTGCGCACATTCAATTGCGGCCTTGGCATGATTGTCTGCGTTGCCGGGGAAGACGAGGCGGACGCACTTGCCATATTGCGCGATGCGGGGGAGGAAGCTTTTGCCGTCGGCGCGGTGGCGCCCGGCGGCGATACCGGGGCCGCGGTCGTAATCGGCTGAATGGCCGGCGCAACATGTCCACCGACAAAAAAATCGTGGTGCTGATTTCCGGCAATGGCTCCAATTTGCAGGCGCTGATCGACCAGTCCGGGGAGCAGCACTACCGGGTTTCCGGGGTGGTCTGCAACAGGCCGTCGGCATTCGGTCTGCAACGGGCGGCAAGGGCCGGGATTCCCTCGGCAATCGTCGAACACGGCGCTTTCCCGGATCGCGCCGCATTCGACGCCACCCTGCTTGCGGCAGTCGACCGCTTCCAGGCCGATTTCATCGTGCTCGCGGGTTTCATGCGAATTCTCGGGGCGGCTTTCATTCGCGCCAAACCAGGGGCCATACTCAACATCCACCCTTCCCTGCTGCCAAAATACCCCGGCATGAATACCCACCGCCGCGTTCTCGCCGCCGGCGACAGCGAACACGGCGTATCGATCCATTTCGTCAACGAAGAACTCGATGGCGGACCCATCATCGCCCGCAGCCGCATTGCCGTGGGGGAGGAAGACAGCGAGGAAAGCCTCGCCGGGCGCTTATACCGCCTCGAACATCATTTATATCCCCAAGTGGTCGGCTGGCTTGCGGCGGGACGGCTCCAACTTCGCGAAAACGCCGTGTACTTCGACAATGCGAAACTGCCTGCCACGGGTATCGAGCACCCCGCACCGACCTAGGAGCCCCCGCCGCGGGAATTCGCGAAAGCGAAAATTCGCTATCGCCGCGGCGCGGACTTCTAGACCCGCCGTCCCTGGCGACCCGACTCGAGTTTGTGGCGGCGCATTTTTTCCACCAGGGTGGTGCGGCGCATTTGCAGACGCTCGGCGGCATGCTTGACCACGCCGCCGCTGTCGCGCAGGGCGCGTTCAATGAAGTCCCGCTCGAGATTGGCCAGATATTCCTTGAGATCAAGACCGTGAATCGATGGCATGTCCGCGCTGGTGTCCGCAGTGGACAGCGGACTTTGCCGCAGACCTGAATGAAGGGACGCGGGCAGCGGCTGCCCGGGCTCGGCCTGCCGGATTTTCTCCGGCAATTGTTCGCTACCCACGATGCCATGGGGATGGAGAATCGCCATGCGCTCCACCAGATTGGCGAGTTCCCGCACATTGCCGGGCCAGGACCAGGCGCAAAGCGCCGCGATGGCTTTGGAATTGAAGCGCACCGAACCCTTGCCGGCGGTTTCGAGATTGCGGATCAACTCATTGAGCAGGTCCGGCAGGTCTTCGATACGCTCCCGCAGGGGAGGCATCTCCAAAGGAAACACGTTGATGCGGTAATACAGATCCTCGCGGAAATCCCCGGCGGCGATCATGTCTTCGAGATTCTTGTGGGTGGCCGTGAGAATGCGTGCATCGGTGCTGATGGAGCGGTTGCCGCCGACTTTCTCGAATGTTCCCGTTTCCAGCACCCGCAGCAGCTTGACCTGCATGTTCCGGGGCATGTCGCCGATTTCGTCGAGGAACAGGGTGCCGCCGTGGGCGCGTTCGAAGCGGCCTGTGGTGGAGGCGACGGCGCCGGTAAAGGCGCCGCGCTCGTGGCCGAACAATTCGCTTTCCAGCAATTCGCCGGGAATCGCGCCGCAGTTCACCGGCACGAATGGCTTGCTTTCCCGGCCCGAAATCCGGTGCAGGCTGCGGGCCACGATTTCCTTGCCGGTGCCCGATTCTCCGGTAATCAGCACATTGACCTCCGAGTCCGCCAGCCGCGTGATGATTTCCCGGATACGCTGGATCGCCGGGCTTGCGCCAATCAGACCCTGCACCGCAGCGAGCCCCCGGGAGATATCCGCATCCGCCGTGCCGGCGAGATACTCATGGCACAGGCGCGCCTTGTGCAGGGTATCGAGCAGATTGCGGAAATTGGCCGGGGCGTCCGGCGCGGCGGAAAGGCGGCCTCTCAGCTCGGCGCAGGGGATTTCCGGACTCTCCCCGGCCGCCAGCAAGACCATGGCGGCCCTGGGGAAAAGGCTGCCGATCTCCCGGAGCAATTCGCCCTCATCGCGGGAACAGGCGCCGAGCAGGACGACCTGGATTTCGCCGCGCTTCGCGGCGGCATGGCGCCAGTTCCCAGATTCGGCGCAGGCCGGCGACTCACCCAGAAATTCGAGTTTTACCGCAAGCTCGCGGCGGATGGCAGCGTCATCGCTGATCAGCAATATGGAAGGCTTGGCCGCGGCCATGGGCGTGAAGGTTCGGAAACGAACCCCTAGTTTACACGATGTGGAGTGGCCCCTTGATTTTTCGGTCAACTTCCCGCGCAGGCTGCCGACATTCTGATGAGACGGAAACGGCAATTGGCAACGCCAAGGCGAACTCGAACAGCGCCAGTCCGACCCGGCAGACTACCCGACGCGATGAACGAACATTTCGACAGCAGGGGCAAGACCCTTCCTTTCGCCAGACCCCTGCGCGCCAGAAGCAGCGGCGATACCATCGCGGAAGACACTATCGCGGAAGACTGGGAAGCGATGCTCGACATCATCCGGCAACAGCCCGATGTCAATATCAGCAAGACCGTCCAGCTTCATAGCCAGGTCCGCTCAGGGCGTTATCGGGTAAATGCTTCCCGGCTTGCCGACCGGCTGCTGCAGTTGGAATCCCGACTGGAAGGCAGTATTCATGGTTCCCAGGACAGCGGCGGGCGCAAATCCTGAAGCAGTGGCAGATCCGCCGCGGTATCCACATCCCAGCAAGACGCCAGCAATTGTTGCCGCAAGCCCAGTTCCCCGGCCTGGGCCAGGGTCTGATCCAGCACGGATTCGCCGCCCCAGTCCACGCCGTCGAACAGGCTTGCCGGGGCCTGGCGCATGCCGATCAGCACAAAGCCGCCGTCTCTGGCGGGACCAAGCACGAGTTCCGCACCGCCGGCAAGCGCGGCCAGGGCGCCGTCCAGGTAGTCCGCTGTCAACGCCGGACAATCGCTGCCGATAATCAGCACGCTTTCCACGCCTTCCGCGGCAAGTTCCGTGGCCGCGGCGTGCCGCATCCGCTCGCCAAGATCGTCGCCTTTCTGCCGGCGAATGCAACGGACATCGCACAGCCCCAGGAATTCCGGATGCCGCGGATTCGCCGCCGCCCACAGTTGCACCTCGGCCAGCGCCGCCTGCTCCGCGGTGGCAAAGATCCTGCGCAACATGGCGAGATAGAGGCCCAGGGCGGCATCGGCGCCGATATCGCGGGCCAGCCGGGTCTTGACCTTGCCCGCCTCGGGCGCCCTGGCGAAAACCAGAATGCGGGCGCCGGGATAGGGGTAGTCTGAACCGGAGTCGTGCAGGGCCGGGTAATACTCCCGGGCCAGACTTTCCGGCGAAACGCCAAAAAAGTACAGCAGGCGAAGCCGCCACATCCGCAAAATCGTCCGCAGCACTCCCTGGCTTTCCCAGCGGCGCGCCGAACTCAGGGTGGGAAACGGCTGCGGTTGTGGCCGGGCAAGCCTGCCCAGGCGGCGGCAGATGGCGATGTCTTCCATCAGGGGAATTTCGGGAAAGCCGCCCGCGCGCCGAAACAGCGAAGCCGATACGAACATGGCCTGATCGCCGGTGCAGACCCGGCTCAGCCGCGCCCGCAAATTCATCAGGCCGGCAACCAGGCGGAATACGGCCCGCCGCCCCCCGAGCCGCACCTCGAACCAGCCCCAGCCCGGCTTGCCGTCGGCAAAGGCCGCGGCCAGCACAGCTTCCGCCTGCTCCGGCAAGCCGCTGTCCCCATGCAGGAACAGCAGCACATCCCCGGCGGCAAACCGGGCGCCGAGATTCATCTGCGGGCCCCGGCCGCGGGGGCCCCGCAACAGCAGCGTACACAAGGGCCTTGCCAATGCTCGGGTTTCATCGCTGCTGCCGCCGTCAACAACAATGATCTCGTGACCTTTTGCGGCAAGCGGCTGCAGCCGCTCGAGGCAGGCGGCGATTCCTTCCTCTTCATTCCAGACCGGGATGACGATGCTCAGGCGCAAGGCGATGTTCCCGCCGGGCCATTCCCCGGCGATTTGTAACTAATTGTGAATTCGTATCCCAAATCCCCGGTTCAGGCATCCGGAAAGTTAAAATGTTCGTACAGTTCCATGTTCGGTCAAATCCTGTTGTATTTCCCGCTCAGGGTATTTTAGTATGCGCCGCCAAAATTGGCGCCCGCGAAAGGGACATTCAATCCCTGCCCGGCAGGTAGAAACAAGCGAAAGCCGTGAACGCAGAAAACTACTACATCGTGGCAACGGCGCCGAATGATTCTTCCCTGCAAGTGAAAATCTCCGGCCCCTATCTGACCCGGCAGGCCGCCAAGGCCGATCTGGAAGCCGCCATCGGCGAAGCCAGGGGCATCGATCCCTGCGCCAGCAGTTACCGCTACAGCATTTCCAAGCTTGAAAGCCGCAAACCCGGCGTCATCCAGCACATGGCGTCACATTCCTGAGGCCCAGATCCTGAGTTGCAGGGCTTTCAGGCGGTCGCTGAACCGCATTTTTCCTTCGCCGATGTATTGCTCGTGGTTGGCTTCGGTCCGTGCCTGGTCGTAAGGAAATTGCCGAAGGAAATTCGCTTCAGCCCCGGCTGGCAATTGCTGATGCTGTAAAACACCGCCGTGGTGAAATCCGCTTCCGCCCCGGCCTCGTTTTCGAGAATCTCGCCGATGCCCGCGGGACCCCCCCGGTCGAGGGTTTCCAGTTCCGGGTGCCGGGGCGGCAACTCCAGCAGGTCGGCGCGCATGGCCACCAGGTCATTGGTGGCGTTGGGGGTCTGGTGCAGGCGCCGCAGCAGGGCGATCAGCCCCCAGAGAAATTCCTGAAACCGGTTCAGCGCCATGTCGGATATGCCCAGCCGCAAATACGCCATTCTATCGTGCCCTCCCCCCGCCATTCTCGCGCCATTATCTGCTACTCTCGGCGGAATGCAGTTTCATCTGAGAGCAAAAGTGGAATTCGGACGATGAAAAGCGGCAGAAACCGCGCGGCGCGGGGCGCAAGACGGATATCACTGACCGCGGCGCAGCGGCTTGATCCCATTGAAGCCGACCGCCTGCTCTGGGGCCGGGAATCCGATCCACTTGGCCGGCGGGGCTTTTTGCGCAGGAGCGGGCTGCTGGCGCTCGGCGCCGCCCTCGGCTCGGCAATTCCCCACGCCCGTTTCCTGCCCGCTGGCCTGATGCCCGCCGCCTTCGCAGCCGACAACGCCCTTTCGGAAATTCCCGGCAAGGAAGGACTCATCATTCTCAACGACCGCCCCTGGAATGCGGAAACGCCGGCGCATCTGCTCGATGATTCGGTAACCCCCAACCGCCACATGTTCGTGCGCAACAATGGTCTGGCGCCGGAAAACATCGATCCGGACGCCTGGCGGCTCGAAGTCGCCGGTGAATCCTGCCTGCGACCGGCGAGTTTCCGCATTGCCGAGCTGCGCGAGCGATTTGAAACCGTCAGCCTGCAACTGCAACTCGAGTGCGGCGGCAATGGCCGCGGCGAGTTCGTTCCCGCCGCCAGCGGCAATCAATGGACCATCGGTGCCATCGGCTGCCCGGAGTTCACCGGCGTGCGCCTGCGGGACGTGCTGAATTACTGCGGCATCGGCGCGGACGCGGTGTATGTGGGCTATTTTGGCGCCGACACCCATCTCAGCGGCGATCCGGACCTGGACCCGATTTCCCGGGGCGTGCCCATCGCCAAGGCCCTGGAGCGCGAATCCCTGATCGCCTGGCGGATGAACGGCGAGGACCTGCCGCTGCAAAACGGCTTTCCCCTGCGCCTGGTCTGCGGCGGCTGGCCGGGTTCGGTTTCCGGCAAGTGGCTGCGGCGGCTTGTGGTGCGCAACCAGGTACACGACGGGGAAAAGATGGCGCCGCCGTCGTATACCGTGCCGCGCCTGCCCGTGGCCCCCGGCAGCCGGGTGCCGGATGCCGAAATGCGCATTATCGAATCCATGCCGGTGAAATCACTGATCACCTTCCCCCGATCGGGCATCAGCATTCGCCAGGGCGAAAGGCTCGACGTGCGGGGCCATGCCTGGGCCGGCGACGACCTGGTGAGTTCGGTGTTTCTTTCCATCGATTTCGGCGCCACCTGGCTGCCCGCGGCGGTGCAGTCGCCGGCCAATCGCCTGGCCTGGCAGGACTGGTCTTCCTGGGTCCAGTTCGCCGAGCCGGGCTACTATGAAATATGGGCCCGGGCCATGGACTCTGCGGGACGTTCCCAACCCATGGTGGTTCCCGGCTGGAATCCCCGGGGTTATCTCAACAACGCCTGCCACCGAATCGCGGTGCAAGTGACCTGAAGGACGCCGGGATGAAGAGACCACTCCGTCCCGGTCTGGCGCTGGCGCTGTTCGCAATGTCATGGACCGCCATGCCCCGGGCGCAGGAAGAGACCGATCGGGTCACCGGGCTGGCGCGCGACGGCGATTGGCAGCTCGTCCAGGCAAACTGCACCGAATGCCATTCCGCCCTGCTGATTACCCAGAATTCCGGCAATCGCGGCGTCTGGCAAAGCCGCCTGACATGGATGATGGAAAGTCAGGGCATGGAGCCGCTGGAAGCCGGGCTGGAAGTGCGAATTCTCGACTATCTCGAGCAGAATTACGGCCCGAGGCAAAGCGCCCGCAGACCGCCGCTGCCGAGCCATCTGCTGCCTGAAAACCCCTACCCTTCGTTGTAGGCCAGAAATCGGGCGGGCGTTTCCAGTATAATTGCCGCCGCTCGCATGCGCTGCGGGCGTTTGCTAGATTTCAGGCGGGGACATTGGGAATCCATATGGCAACAGAGACAGCCGGTAACCGGTTTCGCCGGGCGCTGGCGGAAAATTCACCCTTGCAGATCGCAGGCGCGATCAACGCCTATTGCGCCATGCTCGCCGAATCCGCCGGCCACAAGGCCATCTATCTCTCCGGCGGCGGCGTGGCGGCGGCATCCTGTGGCCTGCCCGACCTCGGCGTAACCACGCTCAACGATGTGGTGGTGGATGTGGATCGCATCTGCAACGCCAGCAGCCTGCCCTTGCTGGTGGATATCGACACCGGCTGGGGCGGCGCCTTCAATATCGCCCGGGCCATCCGGGCGCTGGAGCAGGCCGGCGCCGCGGCGGTCCACATCGAGGATCAGGTATCCCAGAAACGCTGCGGCCACCGGCCCAACAAGGCCATTGTCGGCCGGCGGGAAATGGCGGACCGGATCAAATGCGCCGTAGACGCCCGCCGGGACGACAGCTTTCTGATCATGGCGCGAACCGACGCCCTGGCGCCGGAAGGACTCGACGCCGCCATTGAACGCGCCATGGCCTGCGTGGAGGCCGGCGCCGACGCTATTTTTCCCGAGGCAGTGACTGAAATCAGCCAGTACCGCCGTTTCTCCAAAGCAGTGCCGGCGCCGATACTGGCGAACATTACAGAATTTGGTCAAACACCGCTATTCAGTTGCGAGGAACTGCGGGAGGCGGGAGTGGCCATGGCGCTGTACCCACTGAGCGCCTTCCGCGCCATGAGTCAAGCGGCTCTTGAGGTGTATCGCAGCATCGTCCGGGACGGCAGCCAGCGCGGGGTGATCGAGTCCATGCAGACCCGGGAACAATTGTACGAAGTGCTCGGCTATCACGAGTATGAACAGAAACTTGACCGCCTGCTCTCAACAGAGGCCGCCGCGGGACAGGCAGAAACCTGACAGGAATCGCAGCATGCCGGGAAAAGCACTTGCGGGGGCGGGATTGCGTGGCCAGGTCGCTGGCAGCACGGCGCTTTGCACCGTCGGCAAGTCCGGCTCGGGGCTGACCTACCGCGGCCACGACATCGCATTGCTGGCGCAAAAGGCCGGCTTTGAGGAAGTCGCCTGGCTGCTGCTGCGAGGCAGCCTGCCCGCGAGAGCCGAACTCAACGCCTATGCGGACAAACTCAGGGGGCTGCGGGGCCTTCCAGCGGAACTGCGCGCCGGGCTCGAACTGATTCCCGCCAGCGCCCATCCCATGGATGTCATGCGCACAGGTTGTTCATTGCTTGGCAATCTGGAAACCGAAACCGGTTTCTCCGGGCAGGAGGACGCCGCCGACCGCCTGCTCGCCGTCCTGCCCTCGATCATCTGCTACTGGTATGTCTTCAGCCACCAGGGCCGGCGCATCGAAACCGAACTCGACAGCGACTCCATCGGCGCCCATTTCCTGCATATGCTGCATGGCGAAGAGCCCAATGAGCTGTGCCGCCAGGTGATGAATGTTTCGCTCATCCTCTACGCGGAACACGAATTCAATGCCTCCACCTTCACAGCCCGGGTGGTGGCCTCCACCCTGTCCGATTTCCACAGTTGCATCAGCGCCGCCATCGGCGCCCTGCGCGGCCCGCTCCATGGCGGCGCCAACGAGGCCGCCATGGACATGATCAGCCAGTGGCAAAGCCCCGATGAGGCCGAGCGCGGCATCATGGAAATGCTGGCGCGCAAGGAAAAGATTATGGGATTCGGCCATGCGGTATACCGGGAATCCGACCCCCGCAACGCCATCATCAAGGGCTGGTCGGAAAAATTGGCGCGGCAGGTGGGCGACGGGCGGGTGTATCCGGTTTCGGTGCGTTGCGAGGAAGTCATGTGGCGCGAAAAGAGATTGTTCTGCAACGCCGATTTCTTTCACGCCTCGGCCTATCATTTCATGGGTATCCCCACCAAACTGTTCACGCCGATCTTCGTCATGTCGCGACTGACCGGCTGGGCCGCCCACATCGCAGAGCAGCGCGCCAACAACCGCATCATCCGGCCGGCTGCGGAATACACCGGCCCCGCCAAGGCCGAATGGGTCGACATCGACCAGCGTTAACACCCGCCGGCATGAACCCCAAGCAAAGGATCATCCCATCATGAGCGTCAGCGCGGACCGGAACACCCGCCCCGAACCCGACCAGGTGCTGGTCGATATCGCCGACTATGTCTGCGATTACGAAATCGACTCCATTGAAGCCTACGACACTGCCCGCAACTGCCTCATGGACAGCCTGGGCTGCGGCCTGCTCGCCCTGCGCTATCCCGAATGCCGCAAGCTGCTGGGGCCGCTGGTGGAAGGCACCGTGGTGCCGCATGGCGCCCGGGTGCCCGGAACCCAATTGCGCCTGGACCCCGTAAAGGCCGCCTGGGATATCGGCTGCATCGTCCGCTGGCTCGATTTCAACGATACCTGGCTGGCGGCGGAATGGGGACATCCATCGGACAATCTCGGCGCCATTCTGGCGCTGGCGGATTTTCTTTCCCAGCGTCGGGTCGCCGCCGGCGAAGCTCCCCTGATCATGCGCGACGTGCTTGGCGCCATGATAAAGGCCCATGAGGTGCAGGGTGTGTTGGCGCTGGAGAACAGTTACAACCGCGTGGGTCTTGACCATGTGCTGCTGGTGCGGGTGGCCTCCACCGCGGTGGCGACCTGGCTGCTTGGCGGCTCGAAGTCCCAGGTCATCGACGCCCTGTCCCACGCCTGGCTCGACGGTTCCAGCCTGCGCACCTATCGCCATGCGCCGAACACCGGGCCGCGCAAGTCCTGGGCCGCCGGCGACGCCACCTCCCGCGCCGTGCGTCTCGCCGACCTCGTCCTGCGCGGCGAAATCGGCTATCCCAGCGCCCTCAGCGCACCCAACTGGGGTTTTTATGACATCAGCTTCCAGGGCAAGCCTTTCCGTTTCCCCCGAACCTATGGCAGCTATGTGATGGAAAACATCCTGTTCAAGATTTCCTGGCCCGCGGAATTCCATGCCCAAACCGCAGTGGAGGCGGCGCTCGAACTGCACCCCGTGGTGAGGGACCGGCTCGGGGAAATCCAGCGCATCGACATGCACACCCACGAATCGGCCCTGCGCATCATCAACAAGGTGGGGCCATTGACCAATCCCGCGGACCGGGACCACTGCCTGCAATACATGACCGCCGTGGCCCTTGCCTTCGGCTCGCTCACCGCAGACCACTACGAGGATGCGTTCCACGCCGCAAACCCGGTCATCGACGAGTTGCGCGACAGGATGGAAATCCACGAAGAGCCCCGCTACAGCAACGAGTATCTTGAACCCGCCAAACGCTCCATCGCCAACTCCATCAAGATCTGGTTCCGCGACGGAAGCTGCACCAACCGCATCGAAGTCGAATACCCGGTGGGCCATCGCCGCCGCCGCGAGGAAGGCATCCCGCTGCTCGAAGAAAAATTCCGCGCCAACCTCGCCACCAGCTTCCCGGCCCACCGCTGCGAGGAAATCTTCACCCTCTGCAGGAACCGGCAGACCCTGGAACAAACTCCGGCCCACCAATTCATGTCGATGCTCACTATCTGACCTATCCCCCGCCCCGCCCCCATTTTGTGGCAGCAACCAACTCCCAGGGATTCCGTCGACCGTTTCCGGCAGGCGGAGTGTCGCGGGCGTGCGAGGCAGGATGCCGAGCCCGAAGCCCACAGAGACGTATTCACGGCGTCCGCGGCACACCGTCTGCCGGAAACGGCGAGATACTGCCAACGAAAACCTTGAATTCCCAAACGCTGCCCACATAACCCTCCCCAGTGGATGCTCATCATGAGGTCCACCCTGTCGGCAACGACAGTCCCAACCATATTGCTTGATTGAGAGGATATGATCATGACCCGATTTGATTTTTCGCCCCTGTACCGCACCACCGTCGGTTTCGACCACCTGTCATCCCTGCTCGATGCGGTGACCCGGAACGACAATGCCGGCTCGGGATACCCGCCCTACAACATCGAATTGCTGGACAAGGACAGCTACCGCATCACCATGGCGGTGGCCGGCTTCAGCGAAGCGGATCTCGATGTTCAGGTGGAGTCCGATGAGTTGACCGTCCGCGGCCGCAAGCCCGAGGAAAAGGACGATCGAAAATTCCTGCACCAGGGCATCGGCGCCCGCAATTTCGAGCGGCGCTTCCGCCTTGCCGATCATGTCCGGGTTCACGACGCCAGGCTTGAAAACGGTCTGCTGCATATCGAACTCGTCCGGGAAATCCCCGAGGCCATGAAGCCCCGGAACATCCCCATCGGTTCGGGCAGGATGATCGACGCAGGCTCCTAATCCAGCACGTGGCAAAACAGCCCGCTGCGCAGCTTGGGCTCGAACCAGGTGGACTTGGGCGGCATCACGCCGCCCGAGTCCGCCACTGCCAGCAAGGCTTCCATGGAAGTGGGATAAAACGCAAAGGCCGCGCTCCAGCCGCCGCCGTCCACCCGCCGTTCCAGTTCCTCCAGTCCGCGAATGCCGCCGACAAAATCCACCCGCTCATCGGTGCGCTGATCCATGATGCCGAGTATTGGGCCGAACACCCAATCCTGCAGCAGGGCGACATCGAGCCGATCGCTTGCGGTCTTGCCGGCCAATGACGCCAACACATTCTCCCGCGGCCGCAATCGCAGCCAGCGGCCATCGAGATACAGCGCAAACTCCCGCTCCCGAGCCGGTTTCGCCGCAGCGGCCTCTACCTGGGCCACCTCGAAATCCCGTTCCATCCCGGAAAGCAATTGTTCCGGGCTATGGCCGTTCAAGTCGCGCACCACCCGGTTGTAATCCAGAATGCGGATCTGCTCGTGCGGGAAAAGCACCACGAGAAACCAGTCCCGGGGATTGGGACCCTTATCGCCGGGATTGCGCGAACGCCTGTTTTCACGCAGTTTTGCCGCCGCTTCCGAGCGGTGGTGTCCGTCAGCCACATACAGCGCGGGCAATTCATCGAGAGCCCGCTGGAACTGCCTGACCCGTTCCGCATCCGCAATCACCCACAGGCTGTGGCGAATGCCGTCATCGGCGGTGAAATCCACCTCGGGTTCCGCGCCGGTGGCCCGGGAGATGAGTTCGTCCAGATTCACCCCCGCGCGATAGGCCGCAAACACCGGGCCCACCTGGACCCCGAGCGCGTCCATGTGGGAGACGCGATCCTGAACCTTCGCCGGTCTCGTCAATTCATGTTTTTTCACCAGGCGCTGTTCATAGGCGTCCACCGAGGCCACGGCGGCAAGCCCGGTCTGGACATGACCGCCCATGACCTGGCGGTATACGTAAAAGCTCTCGCTGTCGTCCCTGGCCAGAATGCCGTCGGCGATGAAGCGGTCGAGGTTTTTCCGGCCCCTGGCATAGACGCTCGGGTCATGGGAATCGATGGCCGGATCGATGTCGATTTCCGGTTTGTTGATATGCAAAAAACTATGGGGATTGCCCGCGGCCATGGCGGCGGCTTCCGAGCGGCTGAGCACATCATAGGGAGGCGAGGCCACCCGAGCGGCAAGTTCACGGGCCGGACGCAATGCCCGGAACGGTCTGGCAAGTTGCATGGCGAAATCCATCAAGCCCAATGCGGGGCGCGATTATCGCACTTCGCCCGGGGGTTTGCGAAAACCGGCTGCGTTACCTGTCGGTGTTTTACTGAATTGCGGCGGAAAAATGCTTTGCCAGGACGCGGTGGATGGTTTCCGTGGCGAAGCCGCGATTCTGGAGGAAGCGGAACAGGCGCCGATGGATCTTGCTTCCGGGGGCGAGCCGCTCAGCCATGCCGCGGCCCAGCTTGCGCTTGAGCGCCGCCTCGGCGGCCATGACCCAGTCTTCGTCGGAAAGCGCGATTTCGCTGATGATTGCCTCGCTTACTCCCCTTGCCTGGAGATTGGCGCGGATATGCAGCCAGCCGAAACCGTCGTGATGGCGGCGGCGCAGGTAGTTTTCAGCAAAGCGCCGGTCGGATTGCAGATTTTCGTCCGCAAGCCCGTGAACCGCCTCACGCACTTGCTCCGGGACAGCTTCGGGGAAACGCCGCTGAAGTTTGCGGGCGAGTTCGAGTTGCGAATGTTCCCGGCGGGCGAGCAGGTCCATGGCGCGGCGGCGCAGCGCAAGCGCGATGGACTCGCTCATGGGTCACACGAAACCGGCTATGGCTGGCTCAGGCTCCCCGGGAACCGGCGAGGGCCACCACGCCGTCATTGCCCGGGTCGGGCTGATCCCGTTCCCCGGGGGGCGCATCGCCGCCGAGGCTGCGGGCGCGAATTCCGGTCTCGATTTCCTGGGCAATGGCGGGATTATCCTGCAGGTAGGCCGCAACGTTTTTCTTGCCCTGGCCGATCTTTTCACCCTGATAGGCGTACCATGCGCCGGACTTGTCCACGAGGCCGAGCTTGACGCCAAGATCGATCACTTCGCCCAGATGGAAAATGCCCTCGCCATACATGATCTGGAATTCGGCCTGGCGGAAAGGCGGCGAAACCTTGTTCTTGACCACCTTGACCCGGGTTTCATTGCCGACCACCTCGTCGCCTTCCTTGATGGTGCCGATGCGGCGGATATCGAGCCGCACCGAAGAGTAGAACTTGAGCGCGTTGCCGCCGGTGGTGGTTTCCGGGGAACCGAACATGACGCCGATCTTCATGCGGATCTGGTTGATGAAGATCACCAGGGTGTTGGAGTTCTTGATTACCCCCGCCATCTTGCGCAGGGCCTGGGACATCAGCCGGGCCTGCAGGCCCATGTGGCTGTCGCCCATTTCGCCCTCGATTTCGGCCTTGGGAGTCAATGCCGCCACCGAATCGATCACCACCACATCGAGCGCGCCGGAGCGCACCACCATGTCGCAGATTTCCAGCGCCTGCTCGCCGGTGTCGGGCTGGCTCACAAGGAGGTTTTCCACATCGACGCCGAGCTTGGCGGCATAAACCGGATCAAGGGCGTGTTCGGCGTCGATGAAGGCGCAACTGCCTCCCGCGCGCTGGGCCTCGGCGATAACCTGCAGGGTCAGGGTGGTCTTGCCGGATGATTCCGGACCGTAGATCTCGACGATCCTGCCCCGGGGCAGGCCGCCGATGCCAAGGGCGATATCGAGCCCGAGGGAACCTGTCGATATCGCCGGTATCGCCTGACGGTCATTGTCGCCGAGGCGCATCATGGAACCTTTGCCGAACTGTCTTTCGATCTGGGCGAGGGCGGCGTTGAGCGCCTTTTCCTTGCCCGGATCCTTGCTGCTGTCTTTCATCATCGTCTTGTCCTGGTCTGGGAATGAATCACAACCGTAGCTGGTTCCATGAGGTTCAGTTGCGCGTTGGGCTTTCTGCTCCTGGTTGTCATCGTCACCGCTACTGGGCAAAGCCTAGTACATTTTCCGAAAACTGCCCGCTTTCGGCGGACTGGCTGTGGCGGGCGCGGTCGATTACTGTATATGCAAACAGTATATTGGCGGGTTTTCCGGGAACTTTAGCAATTTCGGCAAAAAAATTTTGCGCTTCCCGGTTTTGATGAATTTCAGTCGAGCAGAACCAGCAATCCCTCGAGCGCGGCGGCTGCCGCGGCCTCCCGCACCGCGGCCCTGCCGCCCCGGAAGTCGAAGCGGCGCGACAGCCGGCGCTGTTGCCATTGCCAGGCGAGCCAGACCGTGCCCACGGGCTTTTCTTCGCTGCCCCCAGCGGGCCCGGCAATGCCGCTCGCCGCCACGGCGACATTGGCGCGGCTTCGCTCTATCGCGCCCCGGGCCATGGCAAGCACGGTCTCTTCACTGACCGCGCCCGGGCCGCCGGCTTCGAGCAATTTCCCAGGCACATCGAGCAAGCCTTGCTTGGCCGCATTGGAATAGGTCACAAAGCCGCAATCGAACCAGGCGGAACTGCCGGGAATCGCGGTAAGCGCCCCGGCAATCGAGCCGCCGGTGCAGGACTCGGCGGCGGCGAGCCACAACTTGCGGGCGAGCAGCCTTTCGCCGACCCGCGCCGCCAGCGCTTCCAGTGAATTCGACGCATTCATCGCGCACCGATTTTCGCCGAATTGGGAAAACGGGTCCACTTCCGCCACTGTAATCTTGCGCAACCCAACTGTCGGTTGTGTTTGGCCGCACTTTGCCGCCACTGGCATCCCGGTTATGATGCGGACTCGGGCAGGTGAAATGGAAAGGCGGCATGACCTACTGCGTGGCAGCTTCGATGGACTCGGGCATGGTGTTCTGTTCGGATTCGCTGACCCATGCCGGCATCGATCAGGTTTCCACCTACAGCAAGATGTTTCGCCACGGGGTGGCCGGCGAGCGGCAGTTTGTCATACTTTCCGCCGGCAACCTTGCCACGAGCCAGGGCGTCATGGCCAAACTGAAGACCGACATCCGCAAGGACGCCCGCGCCACGCTCAATACCGTGGGCAGCGTCACGGAAGCCGCGGATTATCTGGGCGACGTCAGCCTCGAACAGCAGGAAAAACGCAAGACCGAAGGCGCCAATTTCGAGGCCAGCTTCCTCCTGGGCGGGCAGATCAAGGGCAGAAAGCACCGTTTGACCCTGATCTACCCCGAGGGCAACCACATCACCACCTCCCGGGATACGCCCTACCTGCAAATCGGCGAGAGCAAGTACGGCAAGCCGATCCTCGACCGCATCCTCAAGCCGGAACTCGATCTGGCCACCGCGGCCCAGTGCCTGCTGATCTCCATGGACTCCACCATGAAAAGCAACCGCGGCGTGGGTCCGCCCATTGAACTGCTGCTGTACCAGCGGGAAAGCCTCGTTCTCGACAACCACCAGCGTTTTGAATCGGAAAGCGATTTCCTGCGCGACCTGCGCCTGAGCTGGGACCAGGCCCTCAAGAACGCCTTTCGCCAGATGCCGCCGCTGAGCTGGGCGGCGAACTGGGACCGAGCAGCTCATGGACGAAGCGGAGTTTCCTGAGGGTGGCGCCCGCCAGCACGAAGGGATAGGCGTCTTCCAGCCCCATGCTGCGATTGAGTGAATTGAGCAGCATCGTCAATTGCGACCATTTCCGCAGCAGATCATCAAGACTGTCGAAGTGGCCGGCGCCCTGGGGCAGGCCGTGGTAGCCGGCGGTCTCCAGGGTATCATTCATGTGCAGGTAATGGGCCCAGACTTCGGCCCAGTCCTCCAGCGGATGCGACTGGGCGTAGGCGCTGATGTATTCCGGGTCCCTGGCCGGCGGCGCGGTATGGTAGCGCTCCAGGGCCGCTCCGTAATCCTGCCGCTCGTCGCCGAACAGGCCGCGGAAGCGTTCCCGCCGCGCATCGCTGTCGACCAGCAGCTCAAAATAGTAATGTCCGCTTTCGTGGCGGAAATGCCCGAGCAGGGTGCGGTATTGCTCGCCTGAATGGCGGCGTTCGATTTCCCTGCGGACGATGTCGGCTTCGGCCACGTTGATGGTCACCACGCCATTGGCGTAGCCGGTGTAGACATGTTCCTCGCGCACTCCGGGATTCGAGCGCCGGTCCTCGATGAAGCGGAAAGCGAGCCCGGCGGCGCTTTCCCGCTTGCCGGTCACCGGCAGGCCCAGCCGCAGCAGGCCGTAGATGAGCCGCCGCTTGGCGCACTCGAGCTGCTTCCACCAGCGCAGCCTGTCGGCGTCGTTCAGGTTGGGAATCGTCTGGTTCAAGCGGCAGGAAAGACACCATTCCTCGCCCGGCTCGCTCACGACCCAGTTGCACGCGCCATGGTCAATGCCGTTGCGGCACAGCGGCCCCGACGGGCTGCGGGGCACGGCGCCCGGCGTCAGGGGCTGCATCCCGCGCCGGGCCGGGTCGTAAGCCACCCGGCTGCCGCAGCGCAGGCAGGCGGTGTTCTCGAAGAACAGTTTTTGCCCGCATTCACACTGGAAATCGATCATCTTCGGCGGCAACAGTCACTTTGACAAAGCGCGCCCCCATTTCCCGTCATGCCACGCGCAGTGCCGCACCTCATGGGGAGGGCGCTGCCCGGGATTCTGCGACTCCGCTTCGCTCCGCGCGGAATGACGGGGAAGGGGCTTCGCATCTCAAGTCCGCGGCAGGAACCAGGTGCGGGAAATGGCGTCATGGATGACGGCGAACCGGATCTGCAAATGGTCGATCCGCTCGGGCAATCCGCGTTCCACGAGTTCCGGCACATGGGAATGTTTCAATTCGCTCCGGGCCATGTTCACCAGTTCGGCCACCTCTCCGTGGTTCGGCAGCCTGGGCAGCACCTTGCTGATGGTGGTCAGATTGTGAATCACCGCCCGGGGAAACTCCTCGTTGTGCAGCAAAAAGCACACCACGTCCTCGCCATTGACCCGCCGCCGCACGTGCTGGCGGTACATCTGGTAGGCGCTTTGGGAGCGCAGCACGCTCATCCAGAGTATACCCTGCCAGGTTTCGGCGAATTCCGGCGGCGCTGCCGGGTCCTCGAGCATGGCGAACAGTTTGCGGGCGCCCACGTCCACCATCCGGGACACCATGTCCGCCCTTTCCAGCGCCCGGCCCATGCGCACAAAGGCATAGCCCGCGTCCCGGCTCATGGCGCCCGCGAGCATGCCGAAAATCTGCTGGCAGCTTTCGATGATATGTTCGAGCATTTCATTGCGCGCGCTGCGGTCGTCCGCCTTGCCGGCTGCGGATTGTGCGTAGTAGTGCAGTTCATTGATGCCTTCAAAGGCTTCGCTGGGCATCACCTCCCGGGTGGTGCGGGCGTTTTCCCGGGCATTGGCGAGCATGGCGGATATGGAAACATCGCATGGGTCGGAAATGAGAAACCGGGCCAGATTGGTTTCATTGGCGTTCCGGTAATGCTGCGCGAAAATTTCGCTGGCGCCGGTAATGCGCACGAGATCGCTCCAGCCAAGTGTGGTGCGGTCCGGCAGGTCGAGCAGCAGGTTGGAGAAGACATTGAGCAGGCGCGCGGTATTCTCGGCGCGCTCGAGATAGCGCGCCTGCCAGTAGATTCTTTCAGCTACCCGGGACAGCATCGTCCTCTCCCATGACCACCCAGGTATCCTTGCTGCCGCCGCCCTGGGAGGAATTCACCACATAGCTGCCCTTGACCAGGGCCACCCGGGTCAGCCCGCCGGGAGTGACATAACAATCGGCGCCCTGGAGGATGAAAGGCCGCAGGTCCACATGGCGCGGCTCGGCGGAATGTTCCCCGAGAATCGGCACCGTGGACAGGGAAATCAGCGGCTGGGCAAGATAATTGCGCGGGTTCGCCTTGATCCTGCGGGCGAACTCCTCCCGCTCCGCGGCGCTCGCCTGGGGCCCCATCAGCATGCCGTAGCCGCCGGATTCATTGGCGGGTTTGACCACGAGTTTGTCCAGATTGGCCAGCACGTGGCTGCGCTCGCTGTCGTTGCAGCAGCGGTAGCTCGGCACATTGGGCAAGATCGGGTCTTCATCGAGATAGTATTTGATGAATTCCGGCACATAGGTGTAGACGATCTTGTCATCGGCCACTCCCGCGCCCGGCGCATTGGCAAGGGAGACATTGCCCTTGAGCCAGGCCCGGAACAGGCCGGGCACGCCGAGCACCGATTCGGGATTGAACACCGCCGGGTCGAGAAACAGGTCGTCGATGCGGCGGTAGATCACATCCACCCGGGACAGGCCGCCGATGGTGCGCATGTAGACCTGGTCATCCTCCACCACGAGATCGCTGCCTTCCACGAGTTCGGCCCCCATGCGCTGGGCGAGATAGGAATGTTCGAAATAAGCCGAATTGTAGATTCCGGGGGTCAGCACGACGATTTCGGGATAGGCCTGCTTGCGCGGGGAAAGCGAGGCGAGCATGTCGAACAGTTCCTGGGTGTATTCGGTGACCGGCAGGATCTGGTGGTTCTCGAACAATTCGGGAAAGACGCGCTTGGTGACCCGCCGGTTCTCGAGCATGTAGGAGACGCCCGAGGGCACCCGCAGATTGTCCTCAAGCACGAGGAAGCGGCCGTTTTCGTCGCGAATGAGATCGGTGCCGCAGATATGCGCCCAGACCTTGTGCCGGGGCTGGATGCCGACGCACTGGGGGCGGAAATTGGCGGAATCGAGAATCAGCGCCGGGTCGATGATCCGGTCCCGGAATACCTTCTGCCCGTTGTAGACATCGTGGATGAAGCAGTTGAGCGCCCTCACCCGCTGTTCGAGACCGCGGCGGGTGGTTTCCCACTCCCGGGCCGCGATGATTCTGGGAATCAGGTCGAAAGGCCACTCCCGGTCGATGTTCTGGCCGTCGCTGTAGACGGTGAAGGAAATGCCCATGGTCTTGATGGCGAGTCTGGCGGCGAGTTTCTTTTCGTCCAGCGCCCGCCGGTCCAGGGATTCGAGATAGCCGGCAAGGCCGGCCGCAATGCGCCTGGGCGAACCGGGGCGCTCGATTACTTCATCGTGAAAGGCGCCGGGATCGTATGATTGCCAATCTATCTGCAAGGGAAGAGCCCTCGGTTTGTGCCTGCCGCAACGCCGATTGCTTCGGTCCGTCGCCGCCGGACTGGGCGCTGCGCAGCGGACACCTTGAATACGTCTGCGTTGGCTGCCGTCAATTCGTTTGCGCACGCCATCCATGGCGAGCCGTTCGGCCCTAAAAGAGCTTCGCTCTTTTTCGGCTGCGCCGACCGGGCCTCACCCCATGGGATATGGAATTTCAAGATGAACTTTATCGCAGGCTGTTTTTATTTCTTCCGACAGTTCGATGTCGAGTGCCGCCAGGGATTCGTCGAGTTGGTCGGCGGTGCGGGCGCCGATGATGGTGGACGCGACGAAATCGAATTCCATGCTCCAGCGTGTTGCCAGCGTGACGGGTGACATGCCCGCCGCTCGTGCTATCTCGACGTATTTCGCCGTCGAGGCCAGAGTGCCCTCGTTTACGAAGCGGCGCGCCATGGCTTGCTGGCGCGGATTGCTGCTCTCGTAGTCGCCGAAACGCGTGTTCGGCGGCGACTTGCCGTCGTTGTACTTGCCGCTGAGGACGCCGCCGCCGATGGGCGAGTATGGCAGCAGCGAGACTTTCTCGTTGCGGCAAACCTGGGCCAGTTCGTCGAGAAATCGGCGGTTCAGCAGCGAGAAATTGTTCTGGATCGATTCGAAACGCGCGAAGCCTTCGTATTCGGCGATCATGTTGCTTTTGGTCAGGCCGTAGCTGGTTTCGTTGGATGTGCCGAGGTAGCGTACCTTGCCGGACTCGACGAGGCGGTCGAGGGCGGCCATGGATTCTTCCATGGGCACGATGGGATCCGGCCAGTGCACCTGGTAGAGATCGATATAGTCGACGTCCATGCGGCGCAGGCTGCCTTCGACGGCGCGCTCGATATGGTGGCGGTCGACGGCGGTCAGGCCGTGGCGGATCGGCGGCACGAACCAGCCGCCGGCCGCCCCGGCGACCTTGGTGGCGACGATCACGGCATCCCGCGGCTTCTGCTTCAGCCACTCGCCGAAAATCTGTTCGGTCAGGCCGGCGAGTTCAGCCGTCGGCGGAACCGGATAGGCCTCGGCCGTGTCGAAAAAGTTGATTCCCCTGTCAAAGGACTGGTCGAGAATCCGGAATGACTCCTTCTTGTCGCTCCAGGTTCCGAAACTCATTGTGCCCATGCAAATGGGCGTCACCCGCAGGCCGCTCCGGCCAACGTATCGGTATTCCATGCTGTTTCCTTAGTTCAAGTAGACGAATAAATCGGTCAGGACAATGGCGGACAATTTTCTCCGAGGTAACCACCGCCACCGCAATAGGATGGATCCTGTACCTGGATGAAAATGCCGTCCGGGTCGGAAAAGTACACCTCCGGCGTGCCGGTCTCAAACCCTCCCCGGTTGGGCATGCGCATGCTGACCCAATGCATCAGCGGCTCCGTTTCGGCGCCGTCGGGGCGCGGACGCAAACCATACGCGGTCAGTTGCGCGAGAATGTTGTCGACGTCGAAATCCCTCATGCTGAAACAGACATGATGGATGAGCGCGGGATTCTCCGGCGGGCCTTCCTCGCTGGCGCCGGTATACATCAGGAACTGGAAACCGTCGCCGACGCCGACCACCGGGGCATTGGGACCCTGGTAGGCCTGAAACTCCTTGCCGAAAACCCGCCGGTGAAAATCATTGGCGCGGCCGCGGTTGGCGGTGAAATTCGTAAAATGGTTGTAATCGACGAGTTGGAACATTCCCGCCGAGGGAGCCGGTTCGACCGCGTTGCAAACCTCGCCCAGGGCGCCGTCGCCGCCGCAGTCCATGGGTGAGGAAAGATGGTAGATCAGGCCTTCGACATCCGCGAAATAGAGTTCCCGCGTCCCCCCCGGCCGCTCCCGCACCCAGGAAGTCAGGCCGACCGCCAGGCGGTCTGCAGGCGATTGCGGACCGGGACCGGGCTCCACGCCGAAAGCGCGCAATTGCTCCTGTACCGCATCCACATCGAAGTCGGCCACGCTGAGGCCCATATGCGCGATCGTCGGCGCCTCGCCGGGCTCGGCGGGGCTGATGGAGAAATAATGCGGCCCGTCGCCCACGCGCAACACGACCTCGTCGCCCTGGCGCGCCTGCACCGGCGCTCCGAACACGTTCTGATAGAAGGCCACCGAGCGGGCCACGTCGCTTGAGCGGATGCGGAAGCTGTGCAATTTCCGCACCGCCACCGGAACCGGACCGCTTTCCACGGCGCAACTCATCGGCGCCAGCGCCAGCACGGGCATGGCGGCGAGCAGATTGCGGCGGCCGCGGGAGAAACCAGTTGGTTTTCGGGAAACGCTTACTCTGTTCATGAGCCTCTCCAATTGTCTTCAACGCAAGCTCGCGCGGACTGACGCATTCTGAATCGGAACTGCGTGACAGACTAATCCACCACCCCTGTCAATGCAATGTGGCTATGCAAGCCTTGACTTGTACGCCATTTTGGCGCATAAATAGCCGTTAACGACTGAATACAGAGGGCAAAACAATGCCTGGCGCGGCGCAAGTACTGCAAGAGCGTATGCATTTGCGTTTGGATTCCGGAAGCAAACGCAAGCTGGAGAAGGCGGCGGCTTACGAGCAAGTATCCGTCAGCCGTTTTGTAATAAACAACGCCGTGACGGCGGCAGAACGGATTATCGAAGCGCGCGAGCGGGTAGTGCTGCCCGCGACCGATTGGCAAGCTTTCCAGGACGCGTTGCTTTCCCCTCCCGCCCCGAATTCCGCACTGAAACGCGCCGCTCGCCGCTATCGCGAGCGCATGGGTGGTTGATTTCCCGCTCGTAGTCGAGCCTCTCGGCCCCGTACACGACCGCGCGTCCTTCAATTGCGGCGAGCCCTCCCTTGATGCTTATATCCGCCGACAAGCATCGCAGGACATCCGCCGACGCGTTGCGCAAACCTTTGTTGCGCTCGGCGAGGAACCCCAAGAGATTGCCGGCTACTACACTCTGAGCGCGGCAAGCTTCGAGAAAGAGGAAATGCCATCCGAAATGGCGAAACGGCTGCCGCATTACCCCGTACCCGCCGCTGTGCTCGGGCGTCTGGCTATCGCTCACCAGCATCAGGGAAGCGGACTGGGGGAAGCCTTGCTGATCGACGCGATTAAGCGCGTACTCCACGCCAGCGATACCATCGGAGTCTACGCCATCATCGTCGATGCGTTGAATGACAACGCCTGCTCGTTCTACAAGCGCTATGGCTTTCTGAGCTTCCCATCAAAACCAAACCGACTGTTCCTCCCACTGCAAACGTTTACTAATCTTAAATTATGATCATGAAACTGGGAAAACAAATTGAGAGGGGAACGTAAGAGAAAAAAATGCTGCGATTGCGTAGACGACATTGTCATTTTACCAACGCCGACGATCCGCACTCGAAGAAAGGACGTGATTCGAATAGAAATCTTAGGTGACGAGATCGATCAGACGACTAAGTTCTTCGTCTGGAGCAAAGTATTCCTGCTCGCGTACTTCATGGTACGAAATCCAACGAAATTCTTCATTTTCAACTCGGTTAAAAACATAGAAACTTGTTTCCTGTGGTTGTTGGGGAGCTCCGAGACGAAAGAATGGAAGTGAGCGGCACATTACGGGGGAACCTTTCATCCAAAATGCCAGAGAGTGTGATTTAGTTCTTTGGCTCAATTCAACACTACCTTGTTTGAATATAGGATCGCTACCTACCAAAATTTCAATCTTGTAAGTGAAGCTATAATCGTTAATTTCCGCATGACCTGGCCTTACAAGTAGTAAACGACGAAATATATTAAAGGTCGCTTCATAGAAGTTTCTAACATGTTGCTGCAGATCTTTGTCTAGCCGAACAGCATCAGAGTCTTTTAGGTGACCTCCGTGCCCCTTATGTTTGTTCCGAATTTTTCGGACAGCGTCCAGTATCCGTGTAGTCTTGCAAAGTGGGCCAAGGTCACTCGCCACGTCGACCAACTCCGGTCCCGCTGCATCAATTGCCGCAGGGCGCAGAGTATCGTCACTTGCTATACGGTTCAAGTCCTTGAGGCTTGCCCCTGCGAGTGTTGTCCAGAAACCAAAATTGGTTCGCATTATTCCAGCAGTATCCCCAGGGTGGAACCACTTCTCAAACTGGTCTTTGTAGTCATGACGTAGAACTTTGACATGACTAGTACCTACGGCAGCAAGATAAACAGCTGCCATCTCAAAAAAATGAAGAAGGCTATCAAATCGGTCTTTGGGATCTTCAGAGACTTGGTAACGCCGATAAATCGTTGCGAGGGGATACGGCAATTCTCGCCACCAATTTTCGATTTGCTGTTCAATACTAAGGACAGCCTTTAAAGACTCTACTTTTTCAAAAATATCGGGCAATAATGTCCAATCAGATTGCAAAGTGTTCTGCATGTCTTTGAAAGTTGAATCTAAAATAGATAAGTCATTTTTCGTTTTTGCAATATTATCCTGAGTTTGTAAGGGAGGCAATGGAAGTAGAGCATTCTTCAATTCTTTAATAGATATTCTCGGAATCGTGGTTCCTTTTGATGACAATAGTCTAAGCTCTCGACCAAACCGGCTGTTAAGCAACATCGCCAAGAAGTATGGATTAGCCCGTGTGGTATCTATGGGCACACGATAGACGGCACTATGTTTAACGGTTTGCTCATCTAAGCTAGCAGTTACTATAGATTTTGTGTATTCGGGAACATAGAGATGTGCGGTAGCTTTGCTTTGGTCTTTTGTGATCTTGTCAGCTCTTTCAATTTTTTCTTCAGGTATAAGGCTGTTGAATAAAATATGTTCACAACGGCCCCGAGGTGTAAGCTTTTTCAGGCGCTTTTCTCTCTCAATTTGGGAAAATGAACGAAGGTCATTGGATTCGAGCCATGCCCAGCTTGTAGCAGGCTTTTGCGATGGCCCCTTTGCCAAGGCAGAAGCGACAAAAGTAGAGATCTCCCGATCTCGCAATGCGCCAACCATTTTTTTGTCTATATTGCGGCGTTCCAATACGATTAGAATAGCTTCAAGGTTTGTCCCCGCTAAAGCTCCAGCAGGCACTTCCAGTTGGGCGGTAACATAAAGACCACGTTCGGCCAAGTCAGCAATTGTATTGCCAACATGTTCGGACTGGAGTGCGCCACGGGCAGTTAACCAAAATATCTGACCTTTCTGAGCAGTATGCGATTCCAACATCGTTACGATTTCACCGCCAAAACCATCAGTATGGCGCGTTCTTGATCTGCTCCCAATCGGCGGCTGACAAATTATGCGGTCGAATAATGTGCCCGAATCGATATCTTCAACTGAGCTCACTACATGCGTATCGCTGAGTAGAACAGAGTAAGCTTCTGCAAGATCGGTGTTTCCAACAATGATGCATTCAGCAGCCTTTCTGAATCCCTCTAAGTCCGCCACACTCAATAGGACACCTGATGATGTAAATTCTAATGTCTTACAATCAAAATTATTACCGCATAGTTTAGCAATGAATTCCACTACTGCCACGAATGCTTCACTGTCATTAGCTCGTCCAACCTGGTGAATTCGTTCTATCTCCTTAAGTGTGTCATGGATCGGCAGCCCAGCATCGATTGCCAAAGAAGCAACCTCGACAGGTTTCGGTCGCGTTGTTCTTCTCATCATTTCAGCCAGTTTGGGCCTGAATTCTTTGCTTTCAGCTTTACTCATGCCGTTCACCTCGCCAGCGGGGCCCAAATTTGCTTCAAGGGTAGCTTGTCACGAGTCTCGACGGACAGTTCGTCATAAGTGTCGAACAGCGCCTTAAGGACATCGGACATCTGCCAAAGGCGAAGCTTAAAAAAATTGTTGTCCAATTCCTTCTGCGCAACGGTGTTTACACCACCGATGCTGACTAGAAGTCCCGTCTGCGCCTGCGTTTTCGCTACTGAACCGATAAGGCGAAGAACTACGTCATGATTTGCCGGCCCGTCGCCGGACTTTACTTGCACGCAGATGCGATCTTCACCGAGGCCAAGCGTACCGCCTGCGGCAAGAATATCAACGCCGCCATCGGCACCCGGTGGAGAAACTTTGGTGGTAAAGCCTTTGACGCGCATTATCTCAGCAACCAATTCGGCTAGGGCATGGCCTGCAAATTCGGACTTAATCAGCGAAATAATCTGTTGATGCGCTAAGTCCTCAATGTCGATCTGGTAGCCTTCGGCGTCTGTATCGTCGTCCACTCCATTTTCGCGCTGCTGCTTCGGCACTTGCCCCTCGTTGCCCATGAGCGTGCCTGGGTCTGTTCCTGTTTTAAGGACTGCCTGCACACGATCAAGCGCAGAGTTGCGCTTGATCTCACAGATGGTCATGAAAGCTCCGAATGAGTGCCGCAGATCTTGCTTGAAAGTGTCGCGGGGCAACGATTCTTCCAGCCATATAACGGCGCGCGAGTGCTTGAACGCGCTGCCTTCATCGAACTGGTAGCTGCCTTTCACTTGACCAATTGCCACTCCATTTGAGACTTTGCGCGGCATCACCACAATGTCGCCCACCTTAATTTTGTTGACAAACTGGTTGAGTTGGGCGGCGAAGTTGCGCAGTGTGTTTTTGCCTTCATCAGGCATTACATCCTGAAGATGGCCAAGGATCTTGTCACGATCATCGAGATTGGTCAGATTACCGACTCCAGGGAAGCCCGGAAACAGCATGCCCTGGTCAATTGCCGCGACCTCTCGCTCTCCACGAGCCCCTGCCCTTACAATCCAAAGTCGTTTCACGCTTGCTCAGCCTCCTCGTTCTTACTGAGACAGTATTCTGCCCACCCCGGTCTGTTGTAGTAAGTTTCTGGAGAAGATTGGCAGCGCTTAGTCCGCGCGCTTGCCTATTGCCCATGCGACGAGCCCGTCACAAACCGTGATGCGCTCTTTCGTAAAGCCCACTTCCTTCCGAATCTGAAGCAGCAACTTACTCGGTCACCGTTACCGTCAGGTTGCGGTAGGTGAAGAGCGAACCGTCGCTGGCTACGCCGCGCAGCACGTATTCTCCCGGTTCCGAGAAGGTTGCGGAGGCTTCCCAGCGGTTGTTCTCGGGCACCGGCGGAATGATGTACGGCGGCGACCAGGGAGAGTTGGCGTAGACCCTGCTGTCGGTGTAGGTCTTGAACTGCACCGGATCGAAAGTGACTTTTTCGGCGTCGCCGCGGTAGACGATCCAGGAAAAGCGCAGGCCCGGCCCGGATGCGACCACGATGGAAGACGGCGTACGGTAGATTTGCTCGGGTGAACTCGGAATCGGGCGGTCGGCCCGGCCGGGCAGATTATCCGGATCGTTGGCGTAAGCCGAAAGCGAAATCGGCTCCCCCACCACGGCGCGGCGGAAATTGTCGCCCTGGACTTCGAGTTCGGGCGGAATATTGGTGCGCAGGGCGTCGTCCAGACTGCCGAACGCGCCGCCGACTTCGGTCGAGATTACCTGCGGGTCGATGCGGTAATCGGGCTTGAGCGAGCCGAAGGCGCGATTGGTCTGGCCCTGGGTGCGCAAGGTCCAGACGATTTCGTCGGTGTCGAAGTTCTCGGGCACGTCGATGGTGAACAGAAAGGGATTGCGCCGCGGGTAGAAATGCGTCGGCTGACCCATGTCGGCCTCGGCCATGTCGAAGCCGTCGACGCTGAGATCGTCAAGCTCGCCCTCGCCCACATGGCTGAAATAGTTGTCGGGCCCGACGGGGATATCGAGTTGCTCCTCCCAGTTCGAATTCATGTAGCCGAAGAAGAGCGTGTAGCCGCCTTGTTGCTCGTTGGGCCACCAGCCTTCATACGCG
>JAJDSZ010000003.1 GCA_022827425.1 Pseudomonadales bacterium
GGAAGATGCAGTTTCAGCGCGTCTCTTCGCTCCTGTTACTGCTGGCGTTTGCCTCGGTGCTGATTTACGGCGGCCAGGCGGGCAGGACGGAGCGCGATGAACGCGCCGCGGCCATTGCCGGCCATAACTCCGAAATCGAACAGGCGATGGCCGGCTGGCTGGACGATTTGCGCGAACTCGAAAGACTCGGTAGCGCGGCGGAAGTGCCGCCGGCGACAGGCTCGGCCATGGATGTGGTGTTCGCGTCGTCACTGCCCCAGGAGCCGCTGGCGGATTTCGCCGTCGGCCAATCGGATCTGTTGCCTTTTGCCGGCGAGATTTCGCTATGGGACCCGGACATACGATTGTTCTCCAAGTATGAAATCGCGGATCCGGTTTCATTGGCGCTGGGCAGTTTCGACATCAGTAAGGCCGTAATCCTGTTCCTGCCGCTGATTCTGATCGTTTTCTGTTTCGACGCGATCGCCGCGGACCGCGACGCCGGGAGGCTGGGTCTTGCGGTAGCCCAGGGCGCAAGCGTCAAACGCCTGTTCTGGCAGCGCCTGCTGTTTCGCGCGGGCATCGTATTGCTCGTGAACTTTGCCGCCGCATTGTTCGTGTTGGCGTCCGGACAAGGCGAGGCAAGTCTCGGCGAGCGATTGCCGGCGTTCGGAATCTGGTCGCTGCTCGTGTTGCTATACGCGTTTTTCTGGACGATGCTCGTCGCATGGGTCGCCAGCTTCAACCGGAGCGGCGAGTTCAATGTGCTCGCGCTGCTTGGCTTGTGGGCCGGACTCACGCTGGTGATTCCCGCGGCCACGAGCGCGGCGGCGGAGGCGCTCTATCCGACGCCGTCGCGTCTGGCCTATCTGGCTGAAGCGCGGGAAATCGAAAACGAAACCCGGCTCCAGGAGGCCGATGTGGCCAATCAGTTCATGCTTGACCACCCGGAACTGCTGGTTGATCAGGAGTCTCAGATTCCGGCCTTTGTCATGTCTTCGTTCCTGGTGACCTCGACGGTGGACGAGGCGACGCGGCCCATCGTGGATTCCTTTGAAGAGGCGCTGAGGAGCCGCGAAAACGCAATCGGGCTCTTTCGATTCGTATCTCCAGCCGTTGCGGCCCATGGCTTGTTTGCCGAACTGGCCGGAACCTCGGCCCGGAGGCACCAGGACTACCTGGCCCAGGCGAGGCAATTCAAGGCGGGGTATGCGGAACTGGTCGGCCCGAACATCGTCGCCAAACAGCCGATCGATTCCGGGTTTTACCAGACGATCCCGCAGTTCCGGTTCGACGGCGAATCGCTCTCCGCCAGATTGGGTCGCGGCATGGGGCCGATGATTTTCCTGTTGTTGCTCTCCATTGGTATGATGCCGCTTGTGAATCGGCGGCTGCGGTCGGCGAGCCCCATCAACAGTTGAATGTCAGGAGAACAAAAGTGCAGGCATCGCCGGCAAATGCGGATAAGGCGGCTATAGGCCTATCGCTGGTTTGCGTGATCCATTGCCTGCTCACGCCGGTGGCCATCGCCATGATTCCGGCGCTGGGAGCGACTTTCCTGGAAGACGAAAGCTTCCACTACGCGGTTCTCTTCCTCGTGCTCCCGACCAGCCTTTTCGCCCTAACCCTCGGTTGCCGCAAGCATGGTCATTTCAAGATCCTGATGACAGGGCTGCTCGGTCTCTTCGTACTTTTCCTCGTGCCGATACTGGGTGAAGACGTGACGGGAGAGACCGGCGAGAAGATTCTCACTGTCGTCGGCGCAACGATTATCGCCTACGCGCATGTCCGCAATTTCAGACTGTGCCGGCAACACGATTGCCATTCCACGGACGTGTCTCGGCAAGGCATGCCGGAACTCGACGAACAAACGACGCACTGATCAGGCGCGCGCAGGCGTTTCCAATTGGGCCTCCAGGGCTTCGGCGGCAATGCGTCAGCGCGATACAAAATAATTCGACACGGGCGGAATTCGTGGTAACCTTCGCCACATATTCATCGTTGGATGAATTGATCCAGTGGTAAACGTTCCATTGGCAAACAATGCACGGTATAAGAATCGCTCGGCAATCGAGGAGAAACCACTCATGCGTAACCTAACCGGAAAATGCCTGGCCCCGGCGGCTCTTGCAGCCGTTTTCACTTCGGGCGCGGGCGGCGCTGCGGCGCAATCGGATGAAGTCACTTTCCACCGTGATATCGAACCCATCCTGCAGCGCAGTTGCCAGAACTGCCACCGCGTCGGCGGCGCGGGCCCCATGCCCCTGGTCACCTACGATCAGGTGGCGCCCTTTGCGGGATTGATCGAGTACAAGACCGGCCTGCGCGACCGCGCCGGCGCCATGCCGCCCTGGTACGTGGAGAAGGAAATCGGCATCCAGGAGTTCAAGGACGACCCCTCCCTGAGCGATGCGGAGATCGCCGCTATTTCCGCCTGGGCTCGCAGCGGCGCTGCCCAGGGTAATCCGGCCGATGCTCCCGAGCCGCTGGAGTTCGATGACAGCGTCAAGTGGCGCGCCGGCGAGCCAGACCTCGTCGTGCGCATGGCCGACGTGACCAAGCTGGCGGGAACGCCGGACTGGTGGGGCGAAATCGAATCCGCACCCACGGGCCTCACCGAAGACCGCTACGTGAAGTCGGTGGAAATCGTTGAAGTCAATGATGTCAACAATCAGGCGGGCACCGGACGCGAGACCGTCGGCGGCCGCTACATCTTCCACCACATGATCTGGGGCACGGCCAGATTCGACGAGGACGGCGAGCGCATGCCGGGGCCGGCGATTCCCTGGCCGGTCCATGAAGTGGGCCGCAACGCCGACATCTTCGACGAGGACGCGGGCAGGCTGCTCCAGGCGGGCTCCTACGTCGTGTCCGACTCGGTACACCTGCACTCCAATGGCGTGGACACCACGGGCCATCTGGAAATCGGCTTCCGCTTCCACGACAGGGATTACCAGCCGCGCTACCAGAACACCTTCATCGGCCTCGGCAATGGCGTTGACATCAGCATCACCGGCAACGAGAAGGACCAGGAACTCCACGCCTACACCGTGCTGGACCAGCACACCAAGATCATCACCTTCGAGCCCCATTTGCACGCCCCCGGCGAGCGCATGTGCCTGGAGGCGATCTGGGGCTACACCGTGGAGACCCTGTCCTGCGTGGGCTATGACCACAATTGGGTGCGCGGCTATCCCTACGCCGACCATGCCGCCCCGCTGCTGCCCAAGGGCACCATCCTGCATATCGTCGGTTACATGAACAATACCGGGAGCAATCCCAACGTGCCCGACCCGCGCAACTGGCAGGGCTCCGGCAACCGCTCGGTAACCAATATGTTCATCGATCTGGGCATCAGGGTGACCATGACCGACGATCAGTTCTTCGAAGCCATGGCGGAGCGTCGCGAGACCCTGGACCTTGGCCCCAACGATCACGTGATCGGCTGCCCGCTGTGTCTGGCGCCTCTGGTTGCGCCCATTGACGACAGCGTAGAAGCCGGGGAAGACATCGCAGCTCCCTGATACGGAAAGCCATGAAACCACAAGCCTTATTGCGGCCAGGCAGTTTTTTCTGCCTGGCCGTTTTTTTGACTGCCTCCGCAGGCGCCGCCGGTCAGGCGCAGCCCGGCTACCAGTTCGGGCGGCATATCGAGCCCGCATACGAAGGCTGGCGTCCCAACGAGGACGGCACTTTCAGCTTCATGTTCGGTTACATGAACGAAAACTGGGCGGAAACACCCGATATTCCCGTCGGCGAGAACAATTTTTTCGAGCCCGGCGATGCGGATCGCGGCCAGCCGACGCATTTCCTGCCGCGGCGCAACCGCTGGCATTTCGAAGTCGTCGTCCCGGCGGACTGGGGCGACCGCGAACTTGCCTGGACAGTTACCCATAACGGCGAAACCCGCACCGCCTACGCTACCTTGCGCCAGGACTACCTGGTGGACAACATGGTGATCGCCTCGGAAACCGGCTCGCTC
>JAJDSZ010000051.1 GCA_022827425.1 Pseudomonadales bacterium
TTGATTTCCTTCATTCCCGCCGCTCACGCCCAGCAGCTTGATGAGGCTACGGTGGATGGGTGGTTCGAGACGCTTTCCAATTGGGGGCGCTGGGGGCCGGACGACGAGAAGGGTACGGTCAATCTGATTACGGAAGAGACGCGGGTGGCCGCGGCGCGGCTGGTGCGGACCGGCGTTTCGGTTTCGATGGCGCATGAATTGCTGGAAGAGGAAGCGGCCGACAATTTCAGCCCCTTCGATCATCGCATGACTTCGATCGGCAGCAGCCCCGGGCCCTGGTCCGGGGATTTCGTCGGCGTCTCCTATCACGGCTACGCCCATTCGCATCTCGACGCGCTTTGCCACCGCTTCCAGTTCGGCACGATGTACAACGGCTACCCGGAAGACGAGGTCACCGAGGAAGGCTGCGCCAGGCTGGCGATCACGTCATTCGGCGACGGCATTTTCGGCCGCGGGATTATCATGGATTTTCCCGCCATGCGCGGAGTCGACTGGCTCGAGAACGGCACCGCCATCACTACGGAATGGCTGAATGAGTGGGAGGAATTGCATGGCGTCACCGTCGGCGCCGGCGATATCGTGCTGATCCGCACCGGCCGCTGGCCGCGGCGCGAAGCGCTCGGACCCTGGAACCTGGCAGTGGATTCCGCCGGCCTGCACGCGTCGTCCGTGCAATGGTTCAAGGAGCGCGACGTGGCGCTGATCGGCAGCGATTCGGCGCTGGACGTGAAGCCCTCCGGAGTCGAAGGCTATGGCTCGCCGGTACATGCCCTGGTGCTGGTCGCCCTGGGCATGCCCATTTTCGACAATCTGGATCTGGAGGCGGTAGCGGCCGAGGCCGAACGTCACGGCCGGCCGGAGTTTCTCTTCACCACCGCGCCGCTGCGGGTTTCGGGTGGCACCGGTTCGCCGCTGAATCCGATCGCCACGTTCTGACTACCACTGGAACTGGACGCGGCCGAACAGGTTGATGCCCTGGCCGTACATGCGGCTGCCCTGGGGCACGACGCTGTTGAGTACGCGGTTGAAGCCGGTCAGGTGGTCGACGTAGTCGGTATCGAACAGGTTTTCCGCGCCCAGGGTGAAGGTGATTCCCTGCTCGGTAAGCCAGTTCAGATAGACATTGGTCAGATTGTAACCATCGGTTGGCGCCGCATTGTTTTTGGGATTCATCGGATCGTAAGTGTTGGTGCGGGATACCTGGTCCTGCTCCAGTACGACAACCTGCTCGACGCGGGCCGAGAAACCGCCGGTCTCGTATAGCAGCGACACGCGGGCGTTGTCCGGATTGACGCGGTACAGGTAATCCGCGACATCGCCGCGCTCGGCATTGACGTGGGAGGCCATGCCTTCGACGCGCCAGCGGTCGTTGAAGGTATAACCGAAGCTCAGATCCACGCCGCGAAATTCCGCCCGGGTGTTGGCGAACATGAGCGGTGTCGGATCGCCGTTGGCGTTGCGGCTGACGCCGACGACCGCCATATGGGTTGCCGGCACGCCCTGGATGTAATCGTCGACGTCGCGCACGAAGAATCGCGGCGAGAACCAGTCGACGCCATTGCTCCAGTCAAGGCCGAGTTCGAACTGGTCCGAGGTTTCCGGCCGCAGGCCGGGATTGCCGACATAATTGTTGCCGTCGCCGAGACCCGCATTGATTTCCAGTGGAATCCACAAATAGCGTTCCTGGTAGAGCGGCGAGCGCGATTTGCGGCCGTATCCCACTTCGGCCACCAGGTCGGGAGTCAACTGGTAACGCGCCTTCGCGACCAGGTCGTGATTATCGTCGCTCTGCCCGCGTTCGCGGGAATTGAAACCCTCGCGCAGCATCCAGACCGCCCGCGGCGGCGTGCCCATGCCCCACATGGCGGGGTTCATGTCCACCAGCCGGGCCGGGAAAGCGTCGATTTCGCCGGCGCTCATTTCCACGCGTTCGATCCTGCCGCCGAATTCTACATACCAGTCGTCGTCGAGAATCGCCGACCATTGTATGAAGGCCGAATCGCTGTCGGTTTCCACATCCTTGAAGTTGTCCACGAAGAACGGCGCGAAATCGGGATCGGTCACGCGCACGTCGTGTTCGCCGTCCTTGCCTTCGGCGCCCACTTCGAGCAGGCCCGGGCCGACTTCGAGGTTGAAGACGAACCGGAAGCCAGACTCTTCGCTTTCCGCGAATGCGAAGCGCTTGTCGTCGCCGAGGAACGGAGGCAGCGGCAGGCTGGAGAAATCGGGAGCCGGACGCAGCAGGAAATTGCTCATGCCATGTTCGATGTTCGACCGGTAGACGCCGAATTCAACGCCGAAGTCGCCGAGTTGCCCGTTGTACCTGAAATTGAAGGTATCCGTGTCGAACCAGTCGATGTCCATGGGCAGGGTGGGCGTGCCGCTGTCCTCGGTTTCGATTCGATGAGCGTCGAACAGCACCTCGTGCGCGCCGCTCTGGAAACCGTAGCCGACGCCATAGATCGCGCGGCTGTATTGCGTTGCCGCCACTTCTCCGTTGGCCGAATCGTAATTGTCGCCCTGGTCGAGATTGCCGATGCCGTAGAGCCGGTGATTCGCGTTGCTGCCGCCGAGAATCAGGGAACCGCTCGAACTGCCGGCGGCGGAGCCGGCGGACAGTTCGGAATCGCCATGCCAGTCCCAACCGTCGCTGTCGTTGAATTGCGGGCGTTTCCAGCTTGCCGTCGCGGCGCCGCCGATGCCGCCGCCGGTCGAGATGGAAGCTATGCCCTGTTCGACCACGAGATCGTCCATCAGGGCCGAAGGGATATGATGCAGGGGAGGGGCCATCCAGTTGGGGCCGCCGCCGTGAATCAGCATGCCGTCGATACGCACGTTGACGCGCGGGCCGAACATGCCGCGATATTGAATCTGCCCGGTCAGGGGGCCGTTGTGATTGGCGCCGCCGCCGGGGACGCGGTTGATCAGCAAGGCGGAATCCGCGCCGGAACTGGTGCGCTGGGCGTTGAACTGGGTTTCGAGAAACTCCTGCCGCCCGACGACGCGAATCTCGGTCACGTCCTCTTCGCTATCGTCCTGGGCGAGAAGCGGTGCGCCGCAAGCCAACAGCAGCAATGGCGCCAGGGCAGCGCCAAGCAAGCCCTTGTTTCCAGATTCCCTTGTACCAGACACCACACTCTCCCGATCATTTCCTGACAGCCCGGGAATTATAGTTTCCGCGCCCCCCGCATCCGATGTGGCATATTGTCACACTGCACCGGCCGCGCTATATGGCCTTGTCGCATCCGAAGACTTGCACTATGCTTGCCTGCTCGCGAAACAGGAGGGCGAAGGTAGCCATGGAACCAGCAGGAAAAACGGCTTTTATCACGGGCGCCGCATCAGGCCTCGGCCTTGCGGTGGCGAGGAACTTCCTTGCGGCCGGCGCCAATGCCATGTTGTTCGACCGCAATGGCGAAATGCTCGAGCAGGCCGGAGCGGAACTCGGCGAGAGGGCCATCTGGCATGCGGGCGACGTTACCGACGAAGATTCGGTGGCCGCCGCCATCGCCGCGGCCCGCGAGCGTTTCGGCGCCATTCACATCAATGTCAATTCCGCGGGCATCGGCGGCGCCTTCCGCACCGTGGGTCGCGACGGCCCCATGCTGCTGGCGCGTTTCGAGACTATCGTCCGGGTCAATCTGATCGGCACCTTCAATGTGCTGCGTCTGTGCGCCGCGGAGATGAATCGCAACGACCCCGACACCGCAGAGGGCGAACGCGGCGTGATTGTCAATGTGGCCTCGGTGGCCGCCTTCGACGGGCAGACGGGACAGGCGGGCTATGCCGCTTCCAAGGGAGGCATCGTCTCCATGACCCTGCCCATCGCCCGGGACCTTGCCCGGCAGGGCATCCGGGTGATGACGGTGGCCCCCGGCGTGTTTGAGACGCCGCTGCTCGCCGGCGCCCCGGACGAACTCAAGCAGGCGCTGGTTTCCATTACCCAGTTTCCCAAGCGGCTTGGTCGGCCCGATGAATTCGCCGCCGAAGTCGCCCATATCGTGCGTTGTTCCTATTTGAACGGCGAAACCATTCGGCTGGACGCCGGCATCCGCATGCCGGCACTGTAAATCCGCAATACTGCAATCCGTCCGCGCCAGTTGCGGATGACTCCGGAGGAAAAATGGCTCAAGCTTACATTGTCGGCGGCGTGCGAACCGCCACGGGACGCAAGAAAGGCCGGCTCAGCCAGGTGCATCCCATCGACCTCGGCGCCATGGTCGTCGATGAACTGATTGAACGCACCGGCGCGCCGGCCGAGCGCGTGGATGATCTGATATTCGGCGTGGTTTCCCAGATTGGCGCCCAGGCGGGCAATCTCGGGCGCAATGTCACCATGTCCTCGCGGCTGCCGCTGGAAGTTCCCGGAGTCACCGTGGACAGGCAGTGCGGTTCTTCCCTGCAGGCGATGCAGTTCGCGGCCCAGGCGGTGATGTCGGAAACCCAGGATGTGGTCATCGCCGGCGGCGTGGAAGCCATGAGCACCGTGGAAATCGGCTCCAACATCCGTGATGGCCTCACCCACGGTCGCGGCGTGCCCAAGGGCGACAGGCTCGAAGCGCGCTATCCGGGCGTTCGCTTTTCCCAGTTCGACGGCGCCGAATTGCTCGCGGAAAAATACGGCATCAGCCGGGAGCAACTCGACGAGTTCGGCCTCCGCAGCCATCAATGCGCCACCCATGCCACCCGGGAAGGCTATTTCGAGCGGGAAGTCCTGCCAGTGCCCATCACCCGGGAAGACGGCGCGCCGGACACCCACAGCATCGATGAGGGCATCCGCATGGACGCGTCCATCGAAGCCATGCGGGGCCTGAATCCCCTGCGCGAGGAAGGCGTGATTACCGCCGGCACCGCCAGCCAGATCAGCGATGGCGCCGCGGCGGTAATGATCGCCAATGAAAACGCCGCCAGGGAACTCGGCCTGCCGGTGCGGGCGCGGGTCCATTCCATGGCCGTGGTGGGTTCCGACCCGGTGATCATGCTTGAAGGGCCGATCCCGGCCACGGAGAAGGTGCTGGAGAAGTCGGGTCTTTCCCTGGACGACATCGACCTGTATGAAGTCAACGAGGCTTTCGGTTCGGTGCCGCTTGCCTGGGCCAAGGCCCTGGGCGCCGATATCGACCGGCTGAACGTCAATGGCGGCGCACAGGCTCTCGGCCATCCGCTCGGTGCCACCGGCGCCAAGCTCATGGTCACCCTGGTGCACGAACTCGAACGCAGGAGCGGCCGCTACGGGCTCATCGCCATCTGCGAAGGCGGCGGCACCGCCAATGCCATGATTATCGAACGCATCGATCAGATGGCTGCCTGAGCACCGCTGGCTCGCACTGGAAAATGAATCATGCTGACTGAAAGACAGGAATCTCCGTGGATGGACGAGGAATTGCGCATTCTGCGCGAGGCGGTTTCGCGCTTCCTCGAAAAGGAATTCGTTCCCCACATGGCGGACTGGGAAAAACAGGGCCGCATCGACCGCGACGCCTGGCGCAAGGCCGGCGAGGCAGGCCTGCTTTGCGCTTCGATTCCTGCGGAGCACGGCGGCGGCGGCGGCAATTTCAAGCATGAGGCAGTGCTGCTCGAAGAAGTCTCCCGGGCCGGCATCAGCGGCTGGGGCAACAGCGTGCATTCCGGCATCGTCGCCCATTACATCCATGCCTATGGCTCCGAAGAACAAAAACGGCGCTGGCTGCCGAAAATGGCCCGAGGCGAACTCGTCGCCGCCATCGCCATGACCGAACCCGGCACCGGCTCGGACCTGCAAGCCGTGGCCACCACCGCAATCGCCGACGGCGACGATTATCTGATCAATGGCCAGAAGACCTTTCTCTCCAATGGCATGAACGCCGAATTGATCTGCGTTGTGGCCAAGACCGATCCTTCCGAGGCCGCCAGCGGGGTTTCCCTGATCATGGTGGAAACCGAAGGCGTGGAAGGCGGAGGCGGCTTCAGCCGCGGCCGCAACCTGGAAAAACTCGGCCAGAAGGCGGCGGACACCGCGGAAGTATTCTTTGCCGATGTGCGCGTGCCGCAGGCCAACCTGCTTGGCGAAGTCGAAGGCAAGGGCTTTGCGCAACTGATGCAGCAACTGCCCCAGGAGCGGCTGATTATCGCCGTGGGCGCGGTGGCGACTATCGAGAAAATCCTGCAGTTGACCTCGGACTACGTGAAGGAGCGCAAGGCATTCGGCAAGCGGATTCTCGATTTCCAGAATACCCAGTTCCGCCTCGCCGAACGCTGCACCGAAGCGCGCATCGCCCGGGTTTTTGTCGATGACTGCGTGCAGCAACTGGTCAGCGGCAAACTCGATGTGGCCACCGCGGCCATGGCCAAGTGGTGGACCACTCAGAAGCAATGCGAAATCGTTGACGAATGTTTGCAGTTCTTCGGTGGCTATGGCTACATGATGGAGTACCCCATCGCCAGGATGTACGCCGACAGCCGCATCCAGAAAATCTATGGTGGCAGCAACGAAATCATGAAAATGCTGATCGCCCGGGAAATCTGACTGGGCAAGTAACCCCTCGTACCGTGCAGATCAGGCCCGCAAATCGGGCAATTGATAGCCTTCGTCGGCGAGCCGGGCGCGGATGACCTTCTTGTCGATCTTGCCGGTGGTGGTCAGCGGAATGTTGTCGGTGACGATGACTTCATCAGGCAATTGCCATTTGGCGAAAGCCTTGCCGCAATGATCGATCACCGCAGCCGGGTCGAGTTCCTTGCCTTTGGCCATGATGACCAGCGCCACGGGGCGCTCGTCCCATCGCGGATGGGGCTGGGCCACCACGGCGGCCTGGGCGACGTCGGGCATGGCGACGATGTGATTTTCCAGGTCGACCGAGGAAATCCATTCGCCGCCGGACTTGATCAGGTCCTTGGAGCGGTCGGCGATCAGCAGGTACTGGTCGGGGTCGATCTTGGCGACATCGCCGGTGACTAGCCAGCCGTCGTGGAACTTGTCGGGCTGGGGATCGTTGTAATACTCCGCGGCGATCCATGGGCCGCGGATGCAGAGTTCGCCCACGGTCTCACCGTCGTGGGGCAGGGCATTCCATTCCTCGTCAAAGATCTCCATTTCCAGACCCGGCATCAGCAGTCCGGCCTTGGCGATGTTCTCGAATTGCGCGTCCTCGCCCAGGCCGCGCTGGGTGTACTTGGACACCTTGCGCGACAGCGTGCCCAGCGGATTGGTTTCGGTCATGCCCCAACCCTGGATCATTTCGATGTTGTAGTTGTCCCAATACCAGCGAATCAGCGAAGGCGGCGGCGCGGAGCCGCCGCAGGTCAGCCGGCCGACACTGGAAATGTCGTACTTCCCGGGGTTGGCTTCCAGCGTCGCCTTCACGCCCTGCCAGATCGTCGGCACACCGGCGGAAATGGTCACTTCTTCATCCTGCATCAGGCGCAGGAACGCATCGGGAATCATGAAGCGGTGCGGCATGACCTGCTTGGCGCCCAGCATGGAAGCGCAGAAGGGCAGCCCCCAGCCCATGGCGTGAAACATGGGCACGATTCCCAGCGAGGAGTCCAGCGCCGAGAATCCGATCGAGTCGGTCAGGCATTCGGTCAAGGTATGCAGATAAGTGGAGCGGTTGGTGTACATCACGCCTTTCGGCTTGCCTGTCGTGCCCGAGGTGTAGCACAGGCCCATGGGGGATGTTTCGGGGATATCGGGCCAGGCATAGCCGCTGGACTGGCCGGCGATGAAATCCTCGTAATCGACCTGGTTCGGAAAGCTGCTTTCGCCGCCTTCGCCGTGGCGGCAGATTACCAGCAGTTCCAGGCAGGGCAGCTTGTCCCGGAGCGGCTCGAGCAGGGGCAGCAGGTCCTCGTCGGCGAAGATCAAGCGGTCATGGGCGTGGTTGACGATGTATTCGAGGTCCACCGGAGAAAGCCGGATGTTCAGCGTGTGCAGCACCGCGCCCATGGAAGGCACCGCCTGGTACAACTCCAGATGGCGATGATTGTTCCACATGAAGCTGCCTATGCGGTCACCGATCCCGATACCTGCTCCCGCCAGAGCATGGGCAAGCTGGTTGGCCCGGTCCCAGGTCTGCTTGAGCGATTGCCGGTGAGTCCCATCGGCCTGCATCGTCACGACTTCGACTTCCGGGTCGAGATGGGCACCCCGGCCGAGAATGCGGGACATGAGTAATGGGGTGGTTTGCATTGTCATCGGAATCAACCTCAAGCGTGCCTTGCCAGAACTGCGCAGGCAGCATATCTAATTAGCAGGAGTCGTTCAATGCAAGCCAGGCCGCCGCAAAAGCGCGTTTGCAAGGCGATTCCCGCGCATTTATGCTTGCCGCATTTTTACTTACCGGAGCAGTGCAATGATCAGCGCCGAAGAACACCCAAAGAAGAAATTTACCGTCCTGGGCAAGACCATGGCTTATGTCGAGATGGGCGAAGGCGACCCCATCGTGTTCCAGCACGGCAATCCGACTTCCTCCTATCTCTGGCGCAATATCATGCCGCATCTTGCGGGCCAGGGCCGCTGCATCGCTCTCGACCTGATCGGCATGGGCGATTCGGACAAGCTCGACGATTCCAGCCCGGACCGCTATACGCTGCGGGGGCACCGCGAATATTTCGATGCGGCTCTGCGGCAATTGGGCGTCGAGAACAACGTCACCTTCGTCATACATGACTGGGGTTCGGCCCTCGGCTTCGACTGGGCTCGCCGCCATCCCGGCAGCGTCAGGGGCATCGCCTACATGGAAGCCATCGTCCAACCGGTGGCGACCTGGGACAACTGGCCCGAAGCCGCCCGCCGCGTGTTCCAGGGTTTCCGCTCGCCCGCGGGCGAGGATATGGTGCTGGAAAAAAACGTGTTCGTCGAACGCGTACTGCCCGGTTCCTGCCTGCGCAAGCTGAGCGAAGAGGAAATGGAAGTCTATCGCCGTCCCTTCGTCCATGCCGGCGAGGATCGCCGTCCGACCCTGACCTGGCCCCGGCAAATCCCCATCGCCGGCGAGCCCGCCGACGTCGTTCGGATCGTGCAGGACTACGCCGATTACTTCAGCAAGGCCGATGTGCCCAAACTGTTCATCAACGCCGAACCCGGCGCCATCCTGATCGGCCCCCAGCGCGAGTTCTGCCGCTCCTGGCCCGCCCAGCAGGAAGTCACCGTCCCCGGCAACCACTTCCTGCAGGAAGACTCCCCCGACGAAATCGGCCAAGCCATTTCCGGCTGGCTGCGGGAAGTTTCCGCGTAACGCATTGTCACAATTGGACGGCATATGCCCTTTCGGATTTATTGAAGGCTGTTCGCGGACTTCGTACAATCGGTCGTTGAACCTGCGGCCCGTGCTATGGGCCGCAATAATAAAGAGGGTTTTCCAGTGATCAAATCGCGAATGCTTCGATGGCTTTCCGTGCTTCTGCTGCCGCTGGCGGCCAGCGTGGCGGCGCAGGACCGGGTCGGCGATTTCTCGCTGCTCGACCAGACGGGTTATCACCATGGCATGAGTTGGTACGGCGACCACGAACTGATCGCCTTTCTGGTGCAGGCGAACGACAGCGAGGCCGCCGATGCCGCGCTGGCGGAGTATCTCGAACTGCATCGGCGCTACGATGGGCAGCGGGTCGAATTCATGATGATCAACCCCATGGGCCGGCTCAACCGTGAAGCGGTGCAAGCCTGGCTCGACCAG